>JAZDPG010000087.1:0-3502 GCA_043797815.1 Bacteroidota bacterium | reverse complement strand
AGTACCCAGGCAAACCGTCTCTTCTTCATAACAACAATCAAGGTTCATCTCCGGCCAATTTAAGGAATTTTAAGGATACTTCGGGAACTGCGCTTAGTGCATGATCAGTAGTTTCCGGACATCCGAGGTATTTCCCTGTATCAGCCGGATCACATAGATGCCTTGCCGGAGACTGCCGGGGGATGGTGAATGGAGAGGCAGTTCGATGCGGTGAAGGCCCTGACAGGATGGGAGATCCTGCCACACTCCTGCAAGCATCCCGCTGCTGTTATACAAGCGTACGGAAACAGGAACCGGGTGGGGCAGCTCATAGGAGAGGTTGATGGCCACCGTTGCAGGATTATAAAACGCGCGAAATTCAATCACCTCAGCCTCCCTGAACGGGACTGCCGTGATAAAATCCATGAAGCTGCCGTCCCTGAGCCGGCATGCCCCTGATGCTGTGGCAAACCAGACCGAACCGTCCGGATCAAAATCAATACCATACACCGTATCATTCAGCAGACCATCGGCAGAGGTATAGGATGTCCATAGTCCATCTGTATAATGGGAAACACCACCCAGGGTTCCAAACCACAAACCGCCCTCAGAATCTTCAGAAATCGAAATTACATCATTATGAATCAAACCGTTGTCAGTGGAAAGGAGGTCCCAGTTGTTCTTGGCAAAATAACCTGTATGGGTCTCAACTCCCACATCTGTTCCAAAATATTGTTTGTCCATCCCGTTTACCATCACACTTCTTACATTATCGGAAAATGGTGACGTGCCGTAATCGCCATCCCACCTGGAAGCCCCGGTAATCCCATCCACTCCTGAAACAAAACGGCCAATGCCTCCCTCCTGGGCAACATAGAGGGTATCTCCGTACATGTCCAACCGGCGCACAGGAGTACTGAACAAATAGGAATAATTATCAATGTACAGGAGCGAATCCATACTTCCGTCATGAAACCAGGTAATCCCACCGGCCGACCCGAAAAACTTCCCGTGGCGGGAATCCAAAGCAATATCAGCCACATCATTATTCACAAGTCCCGCTTCTGCAGTATAGCTGGTTGAACCAGTTACACCGTCTGCATCAAATGCCAGCACCGAAACTCCCCTGGTGGTGGCCACCCACAATTCACGGCCATTTTCAGTTTGTTCAAAAGCCAGTGCATTCACCTGGTTTCCAACAAGGTGATCTGCCTCTGTATAATACCGCAACGAAAGGTCATCGTAGCGGCACAATCCCCGGTTGGTCCCGAACCATTTCACTCCGTCGGTGTCCACGTAGACAGCTTTTACGGTGAAGACACCTTCTCCGGTGGATTCCTGCTGGCGGGAATCCTGGTTGCGGGCAGTGACGGAAAGCCCCATCAGCAGCCAGAACATCAGTAGTTGCCGCACTGCTTTCATTCTTGTTTATAGATTACAATGGTATGATTCTCGCCTCCTGCGCTGACCTGCAGGACATATTGCCCCCAGGGCGCTCCACCCAGATCCAGCGTAACAGCTCCCTTTCCACCCGCAAGCCTGCCGGAAGCAGAGCTCATACAATGTTTCCCTGTCATGTTGTAAACCCTGATCATGAATGCTCCCGTGTATCCCGATGCCAGGTTCACCTCAAGGGTGAGAAAATCCGTAAAGGGATTCGGGTAACAACTGATCTCCCCGGAAATTCTGTCTACAGAGATTCCGGCAATAACGGATGTTATCTCAAAGGAAGTAGCGGTATCATACTCCCCGTCAGAAGCTGTAACAATCACCTCAGCCTCACCCTCAAAAGCAGCTGATGCATTTACTTTCAGAACGTTACCTGCTAAGGTAAAAGTCAGGCTCGCCTCATCACAATCAACCGAAAAGGTCAGGTCATCCCCATCGGGATCACTAAATACGGTGAGCAGGTTGTCATGGACCACCAGGTCGGTATTCAACCCGCTAACCACATAATCAGCCATGGTGCCAGTCAGCTCAGGTGCATGGTTGATGCCGGAACCCGTCCTGATCAGCCTGACACGGCCAAATCCACTGGCATTCTCCCAGTGGCTGTTGAATTCCTCCTGAGGCACCCATACAGATCCGAAGAAATTATCCCTGACACCGTCGGGGGCATCATTGTCACAATAGGCAAGGCTCAGCCCCATCTCCTTATTGGCTTCCAGGGTCACCCTCGATGCTTCCGGGTTTGAAGGATTGAATGAATCATCATAGATGGCCATAGAAAACTCATAGAAGTATTTGTTGCCCAATTTTTTCATGGCCAGCTCAGGAAAGTTATCGGCATAGTTCATCCTGGCCCAGCCGGCTCCAAGGTCACAGGCAAAGAAGGATGTTTCAGTTTCTCCTTCAGCCGGTGCATTCACTGCCAGGTGGTATGCAAAAGCATTTTCATCCAGGGTGTGATCACCGCCCGAGGCATCTTCGTCAATGAAAACCTCCACAATGTCGAAATTGTGATAGCCGTCATCGGGATAGGAATACCCATCGATGAAGGCATCATCGGTGATCTCAACCAGGTAATAGACCAGGTTCTCCGCTTCGGACCAGCTCATTTTAAAACGTCCGAAAAAGTCGGATGAGTCGATCTCCTCACCCCAGTTGATCCAGGTCTGGTCCATATGGTACCACTGTGCCTTCGACCAGCAATCATCAGCCGGATCGCCGTCCATGACCGGAAGCGTTTCAGTTTCCAGCGCATTCACTGCATTTTCCACCAGCGATTTGGGTGCAATCAGCTCAATCCCGTAATCATACCCCAGGTTCCTTGAATACTGCTTATCCACCTCGTTGTTCCAGTGTTCATGAATGCCCATGCTTCCCATGGGGCTTCCATCCCCCTCCGGATCGTAGATGATCCCTTCGGGCCAGTTCTCCGAATCGGCCGCCTGGTGCAGGTGGTCATCCACAGCTCCGTACCAGGGAGTTCTCAGTTTAATATCATCGGGATCGTTGAATTCAGTCTTTAATATGTCAAAACAGACAGACTCCAGGGCCACTGCATCCTGGGCCGCCAGGATGGAACTGGGCCAGTCGTTGCTGAAGGGAGCCATCTTCCATTTGATGGGCCTGGAAACTGCTTCCGGTCCTCCCCACAAACCCTCCACGACGAACAGGACCGTATTTCCTCCAAGCTTCTCATGGCCCATGATATCGGTCAACACACGGTACATGCCGTATTCGGTACGCCATGGGCCGGTATAATTTTCCTGGCTCACCAGTCCCGGGTGCAAGGAGCTGGCCCCGGCGTCTCTGGCATGGGTCCCAAAATGGTTTTTCGCGGTCAGGGTCACCCCTGCCCGCGCATGGGCCTTCAGGCAGGCCAGGTTGATCAGGTAATCGGCTTCTTCCACGATATCCCAGGTGAATTCGGCGCCATCAGGGCTAATTACGGTCCCCTTATCCGACCAGATGAAAACAGGTTCAGCAGACTTGTGGACAAGAGTTCTTCCCAAATCTACATGCTGAGGATCCCTGTCCAGGTATTTCACATCGGGAAAAAGAGCAACCATCTGGTCAT
>JAZDPG010000021.1:0-19469 GCA_043797815.1 Bacteroidota bacterium | reverse complement strand
GCCAGTGCTGATCCTTTTACCATTGTGTATCAGGGTGCCACCGAATGGGAAACTGATGGCATGCGTGGCGATGGCCTTCATGTTATTGAACCGGACAAGGTAGGTGAGCTGGGATATGCCTACCTAAGATTCTATGAAATTACCGGTGACAATAAATACCTTGAGGCTGCCATTCACTGTGCCGATGCGCTGGCAAAACAAATCCAAATCAACCCGGCGGATAAATCACCTTTTTCAGCGATAAAATTCAGCCAGTCGCCATGGCCCTTCCGGGTCAATGCCCGCAACGGTAGCATTATCAGCGATTATTGTTCCAATGTGCTCGAACCGGTCAAGTTACTCGATGAACTGGTTAGAATTGCAGGATTGACAAAGCTTTCAGCTGATAAAACAGAATTATACAGAAAAGCTTCCGCTGCAGCCTGGGAATGGCTTTATTCGAAGTCGGGCCCGATGACAACCTTTGTCTGGAATGGATATTTTGAGGATATTCCCAATGATCCGGAAAGGTCCAACCGGGTTCAGATCACGCCCATCGAACTGGCCAAATACCTTATCGGGCATCATGAAAAGGATGTACATGTTCGTACCAACGTCCCGTCATTGATCCATTGGGTTGCCAATGCCTTTAAAACGGAAGGACTCGATGCCATCAAGGAACAGACCTGGTGTTATGAACCCATGGGAAGTCATACTGCCAGATATGGTTCGGCCTGTGCCATGTATTTCGAACTGACAGGAGACCCCTGGTATAAAGACCAGGCATACAGGTTTCTGAATGTGGCTTCCTATATGACTTACAATGACGGTGTTGTTGCCGTTGGTCCCGGCTGGCCGGGATCGTGGTTTTCGGATGGATACAGCGACTATATCCGTCATTTTCTTGATGCCATGGCTGCCGTGCCCGAATGGGCTCCCGCCGGAGAGGATCACCTCCTGCGATCTTCTTCCGTGGTGCAATCCGTTGGGTATGGCCCGGCACAAATTACCATCACTACTTTTGACCCTGAGGGAGAGATGGTGTTTAGACTGGCTGAAAAACCCAAAAGCATCCTTGCAGGCGGAGAGAACCTGATCATGTCTGGTGGGATTAAAGAAAACAGCTGGAGCTGGTCACCATTAAAAATCGGAGGTATACTCAGGTTAAGATACGATAGCGGAAATTGTCTGATCCTCAACAAACGGCAATCCTGAAAACAATAACTTTAAAGGTAAATAACCAGGGAGCGAAGAAAACGAAAAACACAACTCCATGAACATGATCCAACTGATGAAAAAAAGGATTCTCCTCGATTCATCGGCAGTATTGTTTGAAAAAAACCTGGTCAGCGATGATCTTGAAGCACTTTTTACCGTTCACCACAGCTGCTGGGTGATAAAGGACGGGTGGCTGGAAGGGGAAAACCGCGGCAACTGGCCGGGGATGGCCATCTTAAGACAGGATTTCCCGGGCAATGTGCTGGTGGAATTCGATGCACAAACCATCCTGCCCTCCGCCCATGACATCAATGTGATGTGGAACGGGGAATGGCTGGATGACAAGGATCAGCGTGGCATAGCCTATGTGGCGGGATTGCAGGGATGGTGGACCGGCAAGGTGGGGATTGAGAAATCCAGTGATTACCGGTTTATGGTGGGTACTCCCCTGCTGGATTTTGTGCCGGGTAAAATATACCGGATACAGGCCGGGAGCATTGACGGCCATTGCTTCATCCTGGCCGGCGGCAAACTGCTGCTGGAAGCCATGGACCCCGATCCGATCGACAGCCGGAAATATACCAAGGTGGGTTTTGAAGCTTATTGCAGCCACATCAGGATCAGGAATATCACAATCCGGCAGATCCGCTGGGAACCGGCGGAGATGAGCTATGAGGCGGAGTTTTAAGAAGAAACGATGTATAAACCATGTGTAGTGATCATACTTTTCAGGACCCATTAAATAACGGCACCCATTCCAATAAACACATAAACGTAAGACCATGAAAACAATATGTATGTCCTTGTTGGCTGTAGCAGCCATCCTGTCCTTCAACTGTAAAAGCAACCTGAAACAGGAAGCCTGTGATACAGATACCTTACTGATCAGCGATACCATTCAGTACCATGCCGTAAGGATCAGCAAGGCAGACGGATCCATACTTCCCTGGTATTCGTCTGACCCCGGAGCATCCTATGACACGGTCATGCTGCTGGTCTGGAATTTCTGGAATACCATGGAAACCGATTCCAACGGGCTGAAATACTACATGAACCACCAGGTGTGGAAACCGGAGCACGACATGCGCGGACTGGGTGGTGACCAGATCAACATGGCCCTGTCATCCTGGGCCCTGTTGTACGCCTATACCGGCGATCGTTCGGTGGTGGAGAACATGAAATACATGGCCGATACTTACCTGGAACGCGCCCTTTCGGCACCCGGCGATAAATGGCCCCATCTTCCCTTTCCCTACAATACCGTGATCCACTCCGGTATTTTTGACGGCGACATGCGCAACGGGAAAGGCATCACCCAGCCCGACAAGGCCGGAACCTTTGGTTATGAACTCACCAACCTTTACAAAATCACGGGGGAGCTTAAATACCTCGAAGCAGCCGGACGGATCGCCGAAACCCTCATGAAGCACATGCAGCCTGGCGATGAGAATACATCACCCCTTCCTTTCAGGGTTCATGCCAAAACGGGGGAAACAGGTTCGTTGTTTGATAACATGGGCAGCGGGAAAAAAATGCAGCCTGCCCTGTATACTGCCAACTGGACCGGCACCATCCAACTGTTTGAAGCCCTGATGGTGCTGGATGAATCAAATAAAGCCGGTTATGAAAAGTCTTTCAATATGCTGGTTGAATGGATGAAAGCCTACCCGCTTAAAACCAACAAATGGGGTCCGTTTTTTGAAGATATTCCCGGCTGGAGTGATACCCAAACCAATGCCATAACCTTTGCCATGTTCATCCTTCAGCACCCGGACTTGTTCCCCGGATGGCAAAAAGAGGTTAAAGGGATCATCGACTGGACCTATGCCGAGCTGGGAAACCATGAATATGAGAAATACAAGGTGGTGGTGATGAATGAACAGACCGTTTACAGGGTGCCCGGCAACAGCCATTCCTCACGCCAGGCATCGGTGGAACTCATGTATGCGCAGCAGTCGGGTGATACGGCATTCACAACCAATGCCATACGTACCCTTAACTGGGCAACCTATACCGTGGCCGATGACGGCCGGAACCGTTATATCCGCGATGACATCTGGCTTACCGACGGATACGGCGATTATGTGAGGCATTATATCAGGGCCATGGCCGCCCTTCCCGAACTTGCTCCCGCTGACCGAAACAGGCTGCTGGGCAGCACCTCGGTTATTTCTGAAATAAGTTACACCCCGCAACAGATAAAATATTCAACTTTTGATGCCTCCTCCTCGGAAAAATTGCGGCTTGTAAAAAAACCTGCCCGTGTGCGGGCAGAAAGTTCGGAACTTGCTGAAACAACTTCAGCTGATTCTGATGGCTGGTCCTGGTCTCCGCTGAATAAAGGCGGGGTACTGAAGGTCAGAAAAAAGCAGGGTAACCGGGTTGTTATCGACTTCTGAACCCGTGCCGGCTATTCAGTAAAATAAACAACTTTTTCTTGAGTAGTCAATCCCTTTCATAAACATCTCGCGGTCGTTTATTTTAGTGGTGAGCGCTTTTTTTAAAAGTGTTTTCAGAACACTACTTTGGGTTGAACTTAGCATCATTGCGTTCATGTAGTCTCGCTTGCCTATTTTACTCCAATCTACGCATTTTTTGAAGCGTTTTTTTAGTATCAAATCCAACCATATTCGGGTGCTTCTGCCATTGCCTTCCATAAAAGGGTGTGCAATGTTCATTTCTACCTATTTGTTTACGATTTCGTCAAATGTAAACCATTCAATAAATCGGCTTGCCTTTTTACTCGGAAACTCTTTGCCTAAGGCAACAATACCGGTGTAATCCAACATATCGGTTAAATATCGTTTACCGTCATTGGCTAAAAGCTTCAGTTGGGTAGTGGCACTAACCAACTCACTTTTTTCTTTTTTCAATTTGGCTTTAAGATATTTCCAGTAGTTGCGCGTTTTGGTGTAGTCGTCCTGGTCGGTAATGGTATCTATTCTGTCACTCCATAATTATCCATTATAGTTATGATAATTATTATCCTCATATAAAAAATGTTGGACGCTCTGCTTCTGGATTTTATCAATTTATCCTAATATGTGCCAATGACATTATTTTCAGTGCATCTGCTATACTCATACCAATTCTTTGAAATAAAAAATAATTTTTCTTATGCTCATTGTACATTGGTTCGTGGCTAATTACTTTTATATTGCTATCCCATTTTTCTATCTCCAGAATATTTTTAATACCCCATAATAAATAGGCAGATTTATCCATTCCCCCTTTTTCTAGAACTTTCTTATTCGAAACTTTTATTCCTAATTTGGAAGCATAGTCAAAAATAACCTCAACTCCGGGAAGAAAAACATGGAAATCATTAAACAATTTTTTTATTTCAGATTCATCAAAGTAGTAAAGCACTCCAGCAATCAGAAACATAACATTATCCTTCTTTTCTATTTTATGATACCAACTTGTATCAAATACCGATTTAGAAATAAATTTTATTCTGTCTGTTTCTGATATAAACTTACTTCTTAATTCAATAGTATCAGGCAAATCTAAATCAATCCAATGTATTTTTCCATTATCTACCCGGTCAAATGTTGTATCAAGTCCACAGCCGATATTTACAATTGTAGCTTCCGGAAAAACATTGATAAATGCTTTAATTTTTTTATCAAAGTATAAACTTCTTGCAATCCATGAAAGCCGTGATAAACTATTGATATTCTCTGAAATTACGCTAAAATCATATGGAATGTCTTTAATTATGGAAACAGCTTTCTCATCCACCAGAAGAGGTTTTTGCTTTTGTGTTTCAATTGCTCTTCCCCACAATGGGAGTAATAATGTTTCCTGTACACTGCCAAGTTTAATTTCGTTCTTATCTTTCATACTATTTTCTTTTAATGAATTCTTATATTTTAGCTCTTTCTTTTAATCCGGAAACCGGCAATGGTTTTACGGACTATTGTACAGAGAGGATACTCCTTTAGCTAAGTTAAATAAAATGTTGTGGAGGGCTTATAAATATGGGAACCGATTGTCTGTTTTATTGTTTCCATTGAAGCATAAATATTCCATTGCGACCCGGGACCGGTTGATGAGCAGGCATATCTCAAGAACTTTTTGTTATTGTGCTTGCAGGGAGGCCTTCCTTTATCCTTACTGGCCAGAAATCAGGCGAGCTCGATGATTTGCTTGCTCATCCACATGCGGGTCATCCCTGGGAGGGATTTGTCATGCAACAGATCAGAGCAAATATCAGCCAGGATATTGATATCTACTACTATCGAACTCATAACATGGCAGAAATTGATCTGGTTCTGATCAAAGGAATGAAGCCAATAGCCGCGATCGAGATAAAACTAAGCAATTCTCCAAAGCCAACCCGTGGTAATACCATCGCTTTTGAAGATATTGATGCCAGATCAAACTATATCATTACTCCTTCTTCAGAAGACTATCTGATGAATAAAAACACCAGGGTTTGTTCACTTGTAGATTTTCCTGGTAAATATATTTGACATTAGCTGTTTTGGGAGGCTGGAATTATATTGGTTACCACCTGTCCCTTCTGCATCTCTACCTTGGGTGCGGCTCCGTAATCCGATTCGAAATGCGTGAGGATCCTGGCCGGCTCACATATTTTTCCATCCATGCGCCTGGGGGCAGTACAGTGGGCAAGGGTAATGATCCCGTCATGCGGATAGGTGGGATCATTCAAAAATACCGGTTTACCGGAGATGTTGGTCAGCAAGACGCCGGCCGGGATCACCACAAAATCAGATTCACAGAAAGCCAGATATCCGGCATCATTCAGCAAGCTGAGCGTCAGGCAGGCCGAAGTTTCAGCCAGGGGCATGATGGTCCCCATACACCCGTTGATGGTGATGGCCCGGCAGTTCTCCCGGTCCATGATCTTCCGGAATACCTCTTCCAGAAGAAAGCAATTGTCCACATAACTGCGATTTGTCTCCAGGGACAGCGTGCTGTCCTCCAGGTACGCTGCTGCCCGTTGCCGGGCACGTTGTACCGCCGAGGCATCACTTTTTGCCCCTTCGATAATTCTTCCAAGCTCGTCATATGAGAGCGTTTTGATTCCGAACTTGAATTTATCTTTCACAAGTTCCGGAACCACCTCTTCCGGCTGTGCCCAGCCCCCGGCCCCCCCCAATGGCAATGATGGCCGTGTTCCGGGTGTTTTTTAATCCGCACAACGCCCTTAACCGCCAGAGGATCTCATCCTGGTTGTCAATCACCACATCCTCCTCGTCCACTCCGGAAACGGAAAGTTTGTCGGTGTGCTGCCTGAGAAAGCGCGGACTGATAATTTCGTACCACAGATAAACGGGACCCGATTTATGCCGGCAGAAGAAGATCGTATCCTTCTGTTTTTTTTGCAGGGCATCAAATGTATCCATCCATCCGCCCGCCGCGTAAACCAGGAACACATCGGCATCATCCAGGCCGGCGATACCATCGATTTCATCCGGTCCCTTAACGGCTGCCACCGGTAAAAAGTCCAACGGAAAATCTGCTGTGGAATTCAGCTTGTCCAGCTCCCCTTTTATCCTGGAGATTTCTTCCCCGGCATCTTCTTCGGTCTGGATACCCCCCCACGCCCTCCAGCTGGACTGAGGCCGGTATTCAGCGACACTGTATACCAGGATGGGCTTTACCACCAGCGCCTGCCGTACCAACCCGCTCCGTTCCTTCAGACCCGAATTGGCCAGAACGGACCAGGAAAGGCCCGAAAGTGCTGCCACCGACAGGGTGGAGCCTCCCGCCACTTTGATGAATTTCCTGCACAACACAGGAGCAATCGTCCCGGCAAAAACAGGGCAGCCGGCGTGCCCTATTCTTTTTGATTCTAAATTGGGTTTCACCTAAATTTATATAAATCATTATCATCCGAAGATTCCTTTTACCAACAAACGCACCTGCCAAAATGACCAAAACCCCATCCTCCGTTCCGGGAAAATTCACCCGTCGCCGTTTTCTGAATTCCTGTGCCGGCTGTTCCGCCTGCATGGCCGCGATGCCGCTCATGACCATGAATGCATGCACAGGACAAAAAAGGATGCGCCTCCGCATTATATACGCGTTGCATGATATCGTGCAACCCGGGCCCGACTGGCCCAATGTGGGCTTTGATTTTGCACCGGTTATGGACCGGATAAGTACAACACTGATCAACCGGTGTCCGGATTTTGAGTTTATTCCCACTATGGCATCCGGACCGGAAGATGCAGAAAAAATCCTTGAGCAGGATAAATTGTCTGATACAGGGGGTTATATCGTGTTTCAGATGAACTGCTGGAACAGGGTGGTTCAGACAATGGCCAAATCTGCCAAACCGGTGTTATATGCCGATTTTCAATATGGAGGCAGCGGAGGGTTCCTGGTCTATAACGCAGGATTTCTTAGAGAGGATACGGACAACGTTGGTTTTACAGCATCCTCAGACATGGACGACCTGGTCATGGCCGTGAATCAATTTGACATCATCCAAAAAGGGGGCACAACCCGCGAATTTGTAGCAGCCACCAGGCGCGTTCGCCGGCAGCGTATGCCTTCCCCCGGAAACATGAGTTTTACACAGGACCATCTGACAACCCTCTCCCCCGAAGAATGTGTGAGGCGCATGAAATCTTCACGGATCCTGGCCGTAAACAATGAAGAATCAGCTCCGGCAGATCCCGTGATGAACATACCCATGGAATTCGTGCCGTTTTCCGTGGTCAATGAGGCCTGGAAAAAGGCAGACAGGGAAGAAGCCCGGGCTGTTGCAGGGAAATGGCAGTCCAAGGCAACGGCCGTAGAGGATGTTTCGTTTGAAACCCTTGAAAACTCAGCCGCCATGTACCTGGGGATGAAACAGGTCCTGAAAACCTACAACGCAAATGCCATCACCATGAATTGCCTGGGTGGTTTTTACGGCGGACACATCCATGCTTATCCCTGCCTGGGATTTCATGAACTGAACAACGAGGGGCTGATCGGAGCCTGCGAATGCGATACAAGGTCGACGGCTGCCATGGTGGCATTTACAGCCATGACAGAGGGCAGGCCCGGATATATCTCCGATCCGGTGATCGATACCGCCAAAGGGCAGATCATCTATGCCCATTGTGTGGCCCCCAGCAAGGTTTTCGGACCGGAAGGAATGGAGAACCCCTTTTCCATCATGACCCATTCCGAGGACAGGCAGGGTGCCTCGGTGCGTTCCATTTTACCGGCCGGTTTCCTGACCACAACGCTTCAAATCGACCCTGGAAAAAAGGAGATCCTGTTGCACCAGGCAAAGAGTGTTGACAATGATCCCGACGACCGTGCCTGCAGGACCAAGTTATGTGCCGAACCGCTTGGTGATATGGAGAAACTCTTTACCATGTGGGACCGGTGGGGATGGCACCGGGTAAGCTTTTACGGAGATCTGAAAGAACCGGCTTATGCGCTGGCCGATGCCATCGGTTGGAAAGTTACTGAGGAGGCTTAAATCTTTTAATTATCAAGAAGATGTCAGGTGGTCCGTTTTTCCCGTTAGTACTCGTAATTTTAGGTTAGTCCAATATCGTTTGTTTTATTTAAGGAAGGAGGGAAACAAAATGTCTCTTGTAAAAAAAATATTCCTGGTCATTTTTTTCTTCATTAATCTTATTCCTGCGAAGGGATCGATTGGGTTGTATCAGTCTGATGAAGTTACACAAGCCCAGGTTGTCTTCGAATTTAGTGAAGTGATGGTTGTTGAAGGGGATTCACGTGAACTTGCCGTTGCTTTTCACTCCATTACTTTCATTGATTCAATTGGGCACCCAATCGGCGAGATCATTTTCGGGACTGCTGAAGCAAATGATTTGCAGGATGAGGGCTGGTTTAAGAACGAAGTGTCAACAGATGGCGAAGCATTCCAGTGGGCCGGTGGCACTTCAAAACAAGCCAAAATACAACTTACGGTTCCTGCTGGCACCGAGGGACTCATACTGAAGATCATTTCGGTCAAAGACAGTTTGTGGATGAATGTCAGGATCGACGAAGAACCTGCTACCACACTACGTGCAGATGCAAATTGGCACCAAGGGTATGTGCCTGTTGGCGAAAACGTTCCCGAACCGAAACCGGATACTGAACCTGAATGGATTGAAGGCCGTTACTTCCCGCATTTTCCGGAAACAGACCGGATTTACGCATTTCAATTGCCAAACACATTTTCAGAAGACGGTTCAACCATATCGTCACCAGCCTGGCGCATCCGGAATTCCTACGATGATATGATGGCGCTGACCATCGTTAGCATGCAGGGCCTTGTTAATCGAAACAAGCCGCGCATTTATCTCGATTGGAAAGATAAGTTCGGGAATCAGCAATTCTGGCAGAATATACTCAATGAACACATTGAAATTGTCCCCTTTGAGATGGATGGTTTGAGCATCATGAATTTTATATTCCGGCATTACGCAGATCGTTTTGCAGGTGCGGTCATCTATGATCCTGATGTTCCTGAAACCATCAATCTGGCAACAATGATAGCTGGTTTGGAAAACAGAGTGATATTGGCACCGCAACAACTCGGTCTTCCCGGCATCCCTGAATTTGAGTCATATTATGATTTGAGAGAACTGGAAGAAGAGCAAGGTTGGGTGGCATCAATTGAAAGTCAGACGAAAATTTACAATTGGGTATATGATAATCTCTGGCCGAATTTAGAGCATCGGATCATCGGCCATTTAAGCCCGGGACCACCAACATCAAGACAGGCATCGGATCTGAACAATTACTTTCCATTAGAGATGGCCAGCCGGGACTACATGATTGCTCTGAAATTGCCGGCAATATATCTGGACCCTCAGGAAAACCCGCAAGCTGCTCTCTTGGGGCAATTCCTTGAAGATGCTCCTTCACCTGTACCCGTCACAGGTGTTTTTGCCGGAATGGAAGTAGGCACAACCGGTTTTGTATCAGAATATGGCGATTGGCAGGCTTGCATTTCCTGGCCCGGTGAAATTGTAACCTGCGGTAATTTGACAGTTTTCTCGGGGGTGAGGCCGGATATAATAACTTATAAAGCCCCGGACGCCGGCAAAATTTTTTCGACTCTCGGTGATAACCCTGTTGCCACTATGTTTTGCACCGATGGTGATGCTTTATATTATTTAATGAGTCGTGGCTTCTACAATTTTTTCGGCTGGGACCATGTGAATCACCAGAAATTTGGCTGGACGATCAATCCCACCCTGGCGGAAATAGCTCCGGTTATCATGAATTATTACATCAGTTCCCGGGATAACGCAAGTTTTTTGACAGGATTATCAGGCGCTGGTTATGCTTATCCACAATTGATGGATGATGCAGAACTTAATAACTATCTGGAACATACTGCCCGCTATTTACAGGACTGTGGATTGCACACCGTACGTATCGACGAACGAAAAGGTGCAATGACAAAAAAGTTAGCACACCAATACTATGAGAATTTGCACGATGCCGGTTATCTCGGGAATATATTTGGTTATGGTGGTTCCAACAGAGGTTTCGGGTTCGACTATTACGGCGTGCCCACCCCTACCATTCGGCCGGCTTATACCATCAGATCACATAATGAGAGTGAGATCGTCGATGATATCTTGTCGCGCAATCCGGATGAGGATTTTTTCAATTTTACGCAACCCCAATTTCCGCAAACCTATTTAGTTCAGGATGATAGTGCTTATGCGAAAGATGCCATATTTGTCCCAAAGGACAGAACAAATTGTTGTCTGGTTACTATAGCCGGCCCGATAACCCTGGTCGCAGGTGACTATTCAGTCAACTTTCGATTGAAGGTACCACAGAACCAGAGCACTGAAAATTTCATCCAGATTTATGTGGGAGAAAAACCCGCCGACTGGCGGTTTATTGAACGACTGAATTTAGCTCCGGCTGATTTTAAAAACCCAAATGAGTATCAGGATTTTACATTGTTTTTTACACTGGATAGTTTAACAACTGAAATTGAATTTCGCATCGATTTTTTTAACGGAATATCAGACTTATATGTCGACTATATTAAGAACATCCATAACGATGAGCCGATTTTACCGGTTTTTGCTTCTATTTTAATTGGTCTGTGTATCGATCCGAGTGAATTTCAATATCAAACTGAAGCACCCGGCCGCTTTACCTCGATTTTTGAAGATTCCGGCGGCATTGTGCTTTCACCGGATGAATTTGCGGCTGCCCTGAATCCGGAATACATGATCGAGCTCGCCACGCCGATTCTGGGTGACGGGCATGCTGCCATCATCCAGGCCCGGCAACAACTCGATGCCGGGGAGTTTTTAAACAGCCTGAGTATTGTGCGGAATGCGTTGCGACAGATAAACGGGGCTAAAATAGCGCTTGATGTCACCTCCATTGACTTTGACACCGTTGAGATTGGAGATATGCTTTCCAAAGAACTGATCATCAACAATTTTGGCACCGCTGACTTGGATGTGTCAGATGTGACAAACGGCAATCCCGGTTTCAAGGTCAATCCGACTACCTTTTCCGTCTCCCCGTTGAATTCCCAAACCATCACAGTTCAGTTTGTACCCGGCATGAATCGAATTTACACTGATACGCTTGTCATACATTGCAACGCCATCAATGATACAGCTGTGAGGGTACCGATTTCAGCTTCTGGTGTGTTTTCTCAAGAGCCCAAAATTATCTCGATTGAAGATGTACCGAATGATCAGGGAGGCCAGGTTAAAATAACTTTTTACCCAAGCAGTTATGACGGCAGTGATAGTCAATATCAAATAACAACATATTCCGTGGAAAAGCTGCTTGAAAATGACGGTTGGGAAACCATCAAATCGATCGAGGCGGGTAAGGATTCCATGTACACCATCATTGCATCAACTTCAGGTGATTCTACTTCCAATGGAATCTTGTGGACGACCTTTCATATTTCAGCTCACACAGATAATGCTGCAATATTCTTTGTTTCCAATCCGGACAGCGGCTACTCCGTTGACAATATTGCACCCGGCACACCGCAGGATTTTGCAGCGTGGCCCATGGACAGCGAAATTCTTTTAACCTGGAACTACAATTCGGAAAACGATTTACAACAATATGCTATTTACCGCTCATTGGAGGAGAATTTCGAACCGTCGGAAATGGCAACATACACATACGCGACGGCTGACACATTTTATTCTGACGAGCAAGTATCTTTAAATACGATGTATTACTATGCCCTCTCGGCATTTGACCATGCTGGAAATGAGAGTGATATCTCTACCATAGTCTCTGCAATTATTCAAGATGTCGGGGTAATAAATGATCAGCATATACCCTGGCAATTCAGACTCTACCAGAATTTTCCGAATCCCTTCCATACCATGACCAGGATTTCTTTTGATCTGCCCACTTCCAGTGAGGTGAAAGTTTACATTTACAACATGGAAGGAACCCTTGTCAATGAAATGTCCCAAAAGTATTATGAGGCCGGGCACTATGAATTGATCCTGAATACTTCCGGATTTTCTCCGGGATTCTATTTCTACAAAATTGAAGCCGGCAACTTTACAGATGGTGGTAAACTCATATTGATTAAATAGTTGCTGAATCAAGAGCATTTTAGCCGCATAATTTTCCACGAAGCAAGTATATACCCTAATCCGGCAATTGGTACTGGATACTCCCATTGAGATGTTCATAAAGTTTCCGGTCGGATAATCCAGAGTATGCTTTCAGGAACCTCAGGGCAAGCTTGCCCTGAGGACTGAACTGTGAGGATCGACCTTTTCGGTTATCCTTTAATTTCAAAGACTTAATCAATTGTGCCCAGGGGATTGCCTGGTAGATTTTACCCAACTCCGATTACATAAAACTATCTTTCTGTCAATCAGAGTTTTCCACACGTTTTCACCATGTGCGAATATCCCTTCTTAAAGGGGATTTCACCCTCTCAGGCATATGGGTTGTGCGTAGGCGTAGTGATGGGCCGGCGGAGCAGCATGGTACACTCCCACGGTCTCCCATGCATGCTCAGAGATCAGCTCAGACAGATCAGTATACTTGTCACCACGATCATGCATGAACATCCATCAGTTTAATAATGTTATAATGAGTGAAAAAACAAAATGAAATCATGCGTACACTCCTTAAATCACCAATACTGTCAGTTGTCGGGCTGGCTATCACGCTGACCCTGGGTTCCTTCTCCCTTGCCCTGCGCACTTCCGGCCCGGAAGAGCGTGAAGTGCCGAAGGGGAGCAAAGTACACGAGCTTTCACAGGGATTGCCCATTGCCGCCTTTAGCGAAGGTGGAGAAAAAGAAAGAGCACTTGAAGATTTTCTGACTGAACAGAAAGTAGCCGGCCTCCTCATTTTACAGGATGGAAAGATCCGGTTGGAACGCTACGCCCGTGGGCACAGCGAATCCGGCCTGTGGTCGTCACTGTCTGTTGCAAAGTCAGTAACGAGCACCCTCGCAGGGGTTGCCATCAAGGATGGTTACATCAAAAGTGTAGACGACTGCGTAACAGACTACATCCCCGGTTTAGAAGGGAGCGCCTACGAAAAAGTGACCATCCGCCATCTCCTCACCATGACCACCGGTGTTCGATGGAACGAGAACTATACTGATCCGAATGCTGACATTGCCAGATTTTCTACAGATTCGATAGAACCGGGCATGAATGCAACAGTAAGTTATATGCGACGTTTGCCGGCCGAGGCAGAACCTGGCAAAAAATGGGTGTATAGTACTGGTGAAACTCACCTTCTGGGTGTCCTTGTCAGCTCGGCTACCCATCAAACCTTATCCCACTACCTTTCCTCGAAGATCTGGATTCCTTACGGTATGGAGCAGAAGGCTACCTGGACCCTGGATCGAACCGGTCATGAAATGGCAGGTTGTTGCCTACAAATGACGCTCCGTGATTTCGCAAGGTTCGGACAATTTGTTCTCGAAGACGGACGCATTAACGGCGAATCCATTGTTCCCGGTGATTGGTTCGAAACAGCGACCCATGCACAGGTGCCGCTTTGGCCCGGCGGGGGCTATGGATTCGGATGGTGGATCTTTAATGGCAATACTTTCCAGGCATTGGGAATCCATGGCCAGATGATCCATATCGACCCTGCAAGACAACTGGTAATTGCAGTCAACAGTGCATGGCCTGAGGCTGACAGTAACGAGCGACATTTGGCTGTTGCCGGTTTTGTGAAAACCCTTACTGACGAGATTGATAAAGAGAAGTAGAAGCTTTGGCTATACCAGTGAAATTACTGCCGCTGCACCAATTACTGCACCGCAAATCGTGCTTCAGCCCGCGCTTCTTTAGTAAACAAGAAATTGAAAATGGAAGGAGAGTCTATTTGGTATTTAGATTATTTGTTCGTTAATTTGCGAACATAAGATGAAGCATGGGAAAAAGCAAAATCACAGCGGATCAGAAAAAGATCGCCAGGTATGCCAAACAATGGGGCACCCCATACGGATGTATGTTCTGGAATTACTGTCTAAACAATCCTGTTGCTACAGCGGGGACCTTTCCGAAGATTTACCCATAGCAAAATCAACGCTTTCACAGCATCTGAAAGAATTAAAAGAAGCCGGTTTAATTCAGGGAGAAATAGAAGCTCCAAGGATCAAATATTGTATTAATAAAGAAAATTGGAAAGAAGCTCAAACGCTGTTTAAACAGTCCTTGAGTATTTAAAAAATTTACTTAACCGGTTCGGTGTTTTACGAAAAACGAATTAATCTTTTTTAACGCTTAATCATGGAAATAAAAGTACTGGGCACAGGATGTCCGAAATGCAAATCGCTCGAGAAGCTTACCCGGGAAATGGTATCTGAACTGGAACTGGATGCCAATATTACCAAGGAGGAAGATATCATGAAGATCATGGGCTATGGCATCATGCATACGCCTGCACTGGTTATTAATGAAAAAGTCGTGTTCTCAGGACGCATCCCCTCAGCAAACGAGTTAAAACAAATTCTAATCCATAACTGATATGAAAACTTTAAACCTCTTCATCGTTCTGGGCCTGTTACTGGGGCTTGATACTTCGTGCTCCGCACAACCCGGGAAGGATACCAGCACCCCGGTCGTATCGGCTGATCAGGAAGTAGAAGTGTTCTATTTTCACTATACCCGAAGATGTGTAACCTGTCAGGCCGTGGAAACTGTTTCAGGCGAGGCACTGGTTGAACTATTTGGTGAACGGGTTCCTTTTAAAGGATTCAACCTGGACGAAGCGGACGGTAAGCAGAAAGCAACAGATCTGGGTGTGAGTGGACAGACCCTGTTAATCGTAAGCGGAGATAAAAAAATCAATATAACCAACGAAGGATTCATGTATGCCCGAAGCAATCCGGACAAACTGAAACAGGTTATCTCGGACAATGTTACCCCATTGCTATAACGAATAAGGCAATATGGAGGAATTCCTCAGCAATTTGGTCGGTAACTCTTCGGTTCCGGTTGTTACTGCTTTTCTCCTGGGACTGATGACGGCCATCAGTCCCTGTCCGCTGGCCACAAATATTACTGCCATTGGATTTATAAGTAAAGATGTGGAAAACAGGAGAAAGGTTTTTCTCAATGGCCTGGTTTATACCTCAGGCAGGGCTCTTTCCTACACCTTACTGGCAATCATCATATTTATTGGAGCGGATCAATTGAAGGTCTCGGGCTTGTTTCAGCAATACGGGGAAAAGATCATCGGACCTCTACTCATCCTGATCGGACTGCTGATGCTGGATATCCTGAAAATTAAATTCCCGGGTATCTCCGGACTTACGGACCGCTTTAAACACAAAGGAGTACACAGTTACTGGGACGTACTGTTAATGGGGATCATTTTCGCTCTGGCCTTCTGCCCTTACAGCGGGGTGCTCTATTTTGGCATGTTGATCCCCATGACCATTGGAAGTGCTTCAGGACTTTATCTGCCCATGGTTTTTGCCATTGCGACTGGCATCCCTGTAATCATTTTTGCCTGGCTACTGGCCTATACAGTTTCTGGCGTAGGAAGATTTTACAATAGCATGAAAATTTTTGAAGTTTGGTTCCGGAGAGTCATCTCGGTGGTTTTTATCGGAGTCGGTTTCTATTATACGATCGTCATATATTTTTAAAAAACTTGCCCTAAATGTTAGTAAATGAACGAACTGTCATCAATACAGGAGTGAAAGAATATGGAAGGGAAAAAAGAATTTAGGATACTATTCTGGATCACAGCGTTTTTTTTAGGCGCCTATTTTATGCCGCTTGAACAAATACAATTCCGGGAAGCCATCTCGGCCATGCTGGACCTGACCAGGTGGTACGCCCGTGAACATGTGATCCTGTGCCTGTTGCCGGCATTTTTCATTGCAGGTGTGATATCTGTATTTGTGAGCCAGGGGGCCGTTATGAAATACTTCGGCGCAAAAGCTAAGAAATGGCTGGCATACACGGTTGCATCGGTATCGGGAACCATCCTTGCTGTATGCAGTTGCACCATTCTGCCATTGTTCTCAAGCATCCACAAGCGTGGAGCCGGATTGGGACCGGCCATTGCCTTCCTCTACTCGGGTCCGGCCATTAACATTCTGGCTATTATTCTTACTGCCAGAATATTAGGATTTGAAATGGGCATTGCACGGATCATTGGAGCTGTGATTTTTGCGATCGTCATCGGATCGGTCATGTCGCTGATCTACAGAAAAGAAGAGAGAGCCAAAAAAGAAGAGCAGATCAATTTTCCGGAGATACCCGAGAAGCGTCCCATGTGGCAGACTGCGCTGCATTTTTTCACGCTCGTCCTCATACTTGTTTTTGCCAACTGGGGAGCTCCCGCTGAAGGCGTAAGCAGTGGAGGATGGTACTGGATCTGGGCCAACAAATGGTATATCACCTCGGCCTTTACGGTGATACTCGCCTATTCACTGATCTATATCCTGAAAATCAAATGGGCCCATGTCCTGCTCGCAGCCATTGCAACAGTGGCTTCAGCCCTGCTAAGCTCCTCCCCCATGATACCCATGGTTGTCGGGATGGCCGCACTGTCTGTGATTACGCTTCTGGATAAAAAGGAGCCTGAAAACAGGGAATGGACCCTGTCTTCCTGGGATTTTGCCAAACAAATCATGCCCCTCCTGGCTCTTGGGGTGCTGGTTGCCGGTTTTCTGCTTGGCTCGACCCATGATGATACTGCTATGGCAGGGATCATTCCCAATGAATGGGTCGCAAGGCTGGTGGGAGGAAACTCCGTATTCTCAAATCTCTTTGCTTCTATCGTGGGTGCATTCATGTATTTCGCCACGCTAACGGAAGTCCCGATCCTGCAGGGTCTTTTGGCCGCAGGAATGGGAAAAGGTCCCGCCCTGGCACTCCTGCTGGCAGGACCTTCGCTTTCCCTACCCAATATGCTGGTGATCCAGGGGGTGATCGGTACACAAAAAACCATTGTATATGTACTCCTGGTTGTCGTAATGGCAACACTTTCAGGTATGATATTTGGCGCTATATAAACCTTGAGAACGGAAGTAAAAATATTATGTCCCTGGAGCAAATGTGGGAGATGCCGAAGGATGGTATCCCGGGTTCGGGAAGCCGAAAGGATATCCGGGAGAAATACCATTATTACCATTGTGGATTCAATGGACGAGATATCTACGTTTAACACCTGGATCCTTCCCACATTGGTCATAAACAACCAGGTGGTTGCACGGGGTTATGCTCCCTCTTTAAAACAGATCATTGCGTTGTTTGATTCAATAAACCAAGTTGAAGAATAACTGATATTGATGAAAAACTCATCAAAATATAGCAATCCCTTATTTCCTTTTCTTTTATGTGCTATACTACTATGCCCTGGACTAATGTCAGTAGAGGCTCAATCCTCATTGTCCTGTTCTCTGGACGGATCTATCCGGTACCGATTTGAAAGCTGGGAAAATATGAATACCCTGTACTATGGCAGTGAGCCGGATCTCGGTGCCCCCGATGATAATATCCTTTTGCAGAGGATCATAGCAGGGACAACCATCCGGATTAAGAATAATATTACTTTATCTGCCCACCTGCAGGATTCCAGGGCATTTGGATGGTCTCTGAGTAACGCAAAGGAACCTGACGCATTTAAAAAACATCCTGAGAACAGCACGGATCCATATTACATCATGAATCCGCAAGAGGAGTTTATTGAAATCTATGACCTGAATATCAGGATCGACAGCATTCTGAATTTGTTTTCTGTGATTGCAGGAAGGCAAAAAATCGCCTATACGGATTACCGGGTATTTGGTCCGGGCTCCTGGGGAAATACCGGGAGGTGGACATGGGATGCCATCCGGTTTATAATTGAAAAGGAGAAATGGTCCGGAGCTATATGGTTAGGCGGTACAAAGATCCACGATCCGCTTAAGACATATCTTCCATTCACAAATACTGAATTTACTGGTGGAGGTTTGCATGCAAATTTACATCTAAGCGACTATTTAGATACTGATTTGAACATAGCGTACAAGCGACAGGGAAGTGCAGATTACATAAGAGACCTTAGCATCAGTCGAAACTGGGCTGGTATTCGATTATATAATCCGGCTTACAGGTCCTGGAAATATGAGATCAGCAGTACAATTGAATATGGAAAGGAGAACGATTCAAGAATCAAGGCCTTCGGCCTATTCTTCAAATTGGGATATCAATTGAATCAGATAAGCTGGCATCCCTCTCTGACATTAAGATATACGTATGCATCAGGAAATTCTCCTCAGACAGATTACAACGAGAATTTTGATCCTGTTTATGGTTCTGTTGACAGATATTATGGCAGGATGAACCTGGTTAAATGGAGTAATCTCGATGACCGGGAGATTATGATAGAACTATTTCCTGTGGATGGGATGCGGATTGAACTAATGTATAATCGATTATTTATTCCTCAGCCGGAAGGGATTATGATTAAAGGGAACCTCGAGCTACTTCCAGGCAAGCGACACCTGGGCGATGAAATAGATTTTTATGCGAAATATGATATCAACAATAACTGGCAATTAGCTGCGGCATGCGGACTATTCCTCTTAAAAGATGCACGAACAGCAACTAACGAAGAACCTGGAAATGCGTCCTGGATTGCATTGCAGGTGCTTTATTCATTTAGCTGGGAAATAAATAGAAAAGCATCTCACTTATGAAAGAATATCACTAGTGGGCACTTAAAACCCACTGATTATTAATTGATTATTATTTGGTTCTTTGACATCTTTGTAATCGCATTTCGTAAGTATCTCTTTTATAGGTGTTTTGTCGAGCAGAGATATGCTGAGTATTTGTAGGATTTCG
>JAZDPG010000094.1:0-24927 GCA_043797815.1 Bacteroidota bacterium | reverse complement strand
ATCACAAAAGTGCTACCTATACAAAAATCAGGGCCGATAACTATACATTTAAATTAAAGGCCTCAAATGCTGATGGATTCTGGAGTGATGAGATTACAGCGCTTCAGATTTCAATTAAACCGCCCTTCTGGCAAACCCTGCAAATAAGAATATCAGGAATTATTCTTTTGTCCGTATTCATGATTCTTGGGATCTACTATCTGAAGAAAACCATTTCGCAAAGGAAAAGCAGGGTTTTGCAGTCTCAAAAGGAGAAGTATGAAAGAGAGAAGCTTGAGCATGAACTGGAAAGCAAAAACAGGGAACTTGCGACAACTACCATGTATATCGTGAAGAAAAATGAGAAGCTTATTGAGGTAAGGAACATGATGCTTATGCTAAAGGAGCATATCCGGGCCGACAACAAATCGAAGTTTACCGATATCCTTACATCCATTGACAATGACTTGAAAAATCAGGACAATTGGGAAAGCTTTGAACTTAATTTTAATCTGATTCACAACAATTTCATCACCCGGTTAATTGAAAAATACCCCACACTAAGTCACAATGACCTGAAGATATGCGCCTACATGCGTATGAACTTATCCAGCAAGGAAATTGCCAATCTGCTAAATATCACCCCAAAAAGTCTGGAGACAAACAGGGTGCGGATGCGGAAGCGGATGAACCTGGAACCTGGTATTTATTTGAGCAATTATATTATGAGGTTCTAGCAGGAAACAGTTCGGCGCAGAATACCTATTTTAGCAAAGGAATGGTCAACATCATCTGAAATGAAGAGATTTTTTATCCGGGTACTCATCCTCCCGCTGACCCTTGTGATTTGTACGGCATGTCATGTTCGGACGAACCGTTCCATGGCGGAGATCAATGTCCTTCTCGATTCACTGCAAAGCGTATATGCTCCCGATACCCGGATTGCTTACTGGAAACCAGAGCTTGCCTCCGTATCGGGAGGGATTATCCTGGATGGAGAGGTGGGGGATATCCGGGCCTACCATGCAATTATTCAACACATAAGCGGGATCTGCCCCAAGCTGACGAACAAGCTTCGCTTGCTTCCGGAGGATGAACCCGGTGTTCAGGTCAATGGCCTGGTAAACAATTCGGTGGCTCACATGAGGTCTGGTCCCAGTCACAGGGCAGAGCTTGTCAGTGAGGCCCTGCTGGGTACCCCGGTAAGGATCCTGAAAGAGGAGCATGGCTGGTACCTGGTCCAGACTCCCAATCTTTACCTGGGATGGGTGATCGCTGCGGCAGTGGAACCGATGGATCAATTGCGTTTGGATTCGCTGAAAATCTCCGATAAGATTGTTTTTTCCAGGCAGTATGGTTTTGCCTATACTGAGCCGGATGAAAATTCCCTGCCCGTATCCGACCTGGTGGCGGGATCCATTCTGCCAGTCCGCTCCTCAAATCCAGGATTTGATGAGGTGGCCTATCCGGATGGCACACGGGCATGGGTAAAGCGGGAGGAGGTAATGGATATAAAGGATCTCTCAAACCAGCCCTTTTCAATGGAGAACCTGGTACGTACTGCTTTGAAATTCAACGGGATACCCTACCTGTGGGGCGGAAGTTCCTCCAAAGCCATTGATTGCAGCGGATTCACTTCCATTGTTTACTACCTGAACGGGATCATCCTCATGCGGGATGCAAACCAGCAATCGGTTTGTGGCAGGGTGGTTAGCACCCATTACAGTACCGCGGATCTTCTTCCCGGCGATCTGCTGTTCTTCGGACATAGATCCACCGAAACACAAAAAGAGCGTATCACCCATGTGGCCATCTACCTGGGAGATTCAGAGTTTATCCATGCTTCCGAAAACCTGGGGAAAGTGGGTATAAGCAGTATGGATCCGTCCAGGGATAATTACATGGAAGGGTATGATGATCTTTTTATCAGGGCAGTCAGGCCAACAGGCGGGGAAGCGGATGGATTCCAGTCCATCCATGATAACCCGTTTTACAAGGAGATAATAAAACCAATCCAATGAAATCCACCAGGCGCAGATTTATCACCCGTATGGGCGCAGTCTCCCTTGCTGCCTCATTGTCCCCCAAAGCCTGTAACCGTATGGTACCGGTCAGCGGGGGCGGAAAGATGAAACTTTCATTTGGTCCTTATGACCTGCAGCTGAAACATACCTTTACAGTTTCCGGTTTCTCCAGGAATACCACCCCGGTGGTGCTGACGGAGATTGGGTTCGAAGGATATACCGGGTACGGGGAGGCCTCCATGCCTCCATATCTGGGTGAGACCCGGGATTCCGTGATAACGTTTCTGAGAAAAGTTGATCTGGAGCAGTTTAAAGATCCTTTCCTTGTGGATGAGATCCTTGAATATGTGGATGGACTGGATGAGGGAAACCGGGCGGCAAAAGCATCGGTGGATATTGCCTTGCACGACCTGATCGGAAAGATCGTGGATCAGCCGCTTTACAGATTGTGGGGCCTGAACCCGGAGAAAACGCCCGTGACATCCTTCACCATAGGGATAGCTACCCCAGAGGTGGTGAAGCAAAAGACAGAAGAGGCATCAAGGTTCAGGGTTTTAAAGGTGAAACTGGGAGGCGGAAATGACAGGGAGATGATCAATGCCGTCAGATCGGTTACCGGTGTCCCCTTGTATGTGGATGTGAACCAGGGCTGGAAGGACAAGCATGAAGCCCTGGATTTGATCTGGTGGCTCCGTGAACAGGGAGTGGTCTTTGTTGAACAGCCCCTTTCAAAAACCCAACCGGATGAAACGGCCTGGCTTACGGAAAGGAGCCCGCTTCCCATCATTGCCGATGAGGCATTCCAGCGTTTGAAGGATGTGGCAGCTTTCAAGGGTATCTATTCAGGTATCAACATCAAACTGATGAAAAGCACCGGCCTGAGGGAGGCGCAAAAAATGATCACCGTGGCAAGGGCCATGGACATGAAGGTGATGATCGGCTGTATGACGGAAACTTCATGTGCGGTCTCTGCAGCCTCACAGCTTTCACCTCTGGTGGATTGGGCCGACCTGGACGGGAATCTGCTGATCAGCAATGATCTGTTCGACGGGGTTCAGGTGGTGGATGGCAAAATCATACTTCCACAAAGGCCTGGTATTGGTATTGAGAAATTAACCAGCTGAGAGACATGCAGGACCGAAGGTCGTTCGTTAAAAAAACAGGCTTGCTGGCAGCCCTTTCACTGGGCTCCTGGAGCGGATTGAAAGCTACTGTTCCGGATGACCTCCCTGATACAGACGTCCGGATCCTTCCAATGGGATTAAAAGAAGGAGACCTGATCGGGTTGGTGACACCGGGGAGCCCCATTACCGGTCAGCAACTGGAGGAAACCATTCAGAAGCTGGAGGGGATGGGTTTCAGAACCACGTATAACGAAACAGTCCTGTCAGAATACGGGTACTTTGCAGGAAAGGACCAGGAACGCGCCGGTGAGTTCATGGATATGTTTTCCCGAAAGGAGATCAATGGGATCTGGTGTGTACGGGGCGGCTATGGCTCTATCCGTATCCTGGACCTGCTGGATTACAAAACCATCCTTGCGAATCCAAAAGTACTTGTGGGATACAGTGACGTCACCGCCCTTCATGCAGCCATTTTTAAGGAGACCGGTCTGGTGACTTTCCACGGACCGCTGGGGATTTCCGATTTTAACCGCTACTCTGAAAAGTCACTTAGAAAAGTACTCATGGAACCTGAGATACCTTACAAATATCCCTACCGCCGGGAGAAGGAGACCGGCGGGAACCCGGAATTCGACAGGTATACCATCCGGGAAGGGATTGCAGAAGGAAGATTGACCGGTGGAAACATCAGCGTGCTGGATTCCATCACAGGCACCCGGTTTGAACCTGACTTTCAGAATAGAATTGCCTATCTGGAAGAGACTGAGGAGAAGACTTACCGGGTGGATAAAATGCTGTTTCACCTGCTTTCTGCCACCAACCTGAACCATGCAGCAGGGATCGTGCTCGGGGCATTCAGCCAGTGCAACATCAATGATGAGCCCAGGCTTACATTGAGAAGAGCCATGGATGATCTTTTGAAACCGCTGGGGATGCCGGTCTCCTACGGGCACTCATTCGGCCACATCAGCCGGATGGTGACCATCCCCAACGGGATCACGGCCAGGCTGGATGCCGGGAAGAATGAGCTTACCTTGCTGGAAGCGGCAGTTCGAACGGAACAATGACACTGGGATGAACGAATTCGGTATACTATCAATTCTGCCACCGGTGCTGGCCATTGTCCTGGCACTCAGGACCAAACAGGTATATGTATCACTGGTGGTCGGGATCTGGCTGGGATGGCTGATTGTCAGCGACTGGAATATCCTGGACGGCACCATCGCCACCATGGAAGGATTTGTGGAGGTTTTCAAAACTCCCGGGAACACAAAAACAATCATGTTCAGTGCCCTGGTGGGGGCTTTGTTGATCCTGATCCAGTATTCGGGTGGTGTAAGGGGATTTACCATTGGAATTGAAAAACTCCTGAAGGACGTTGAAAACAGGAGAAAGGGCAAGAGCCGGATGGTGGTGGAACTGATGGCCCTGGCCACGGGACTACTGCTTTTTATTGAGACCAGCATCAGTTCATTAACGGTGGGTACCCTCTACCGCCCCCTGTTTGACAGGCTGAAGATCCCCCGGGAGAAGCTGGCATACATTGCCGATTCCAGTTCGGCACCCAGTTCCATCCTGATCCCGTTCAATGCCTGGGGGGCATTTATCATGGGTCTTTTGCTTGCACAGGGAATTGATTCACCCTTCAGGACCATGGCCTCTGCACTTGGATTTAATTTCTATCCCATGATTACGATCCTGATGGTTTTTCTGGTGATCGTCCTCAGAAAGGATTTTGGTCCCATGGCCAGGGCTGAGCGGAGAACAAGGGTGACAGGATTGTTGCTCAATGAGGGAGCAAGGCCCATGGTGTCCGATGAAATCACATCCTGTGAAATGAAAGAGGGCATCAGGCCAAGGGCCATGAACATGGTCATCCCCTTGGTGGTCATGATCGTGATGATGCTGGTAACGCTTGCCTATACAGGATGGGAAAAGGCTGACGGTGCCACATCGTTCTGGAACCATCTTGGCAAGGCTTTTGGCCAGGGATCCGGATCATCAGCCGTGCTCTATTCGGTCACAACAGCCATCCTGGTGGCTGCCGTCATGTACCGGGTGCAGGGTATGATCAGGATGCGCAAAATGGTCGAGCTGATCCTCAAAGGGATCAGTGAACTGATGCCGCTTGCTTTGCTGATGATGCTGGCCTTCTCCATCAGCCATGTGTGCAATACCCTGGGGACCGGAACATATGTGGCCGGTGTAACCGAAGGTTGGCTCTCACCCCAGTTGTTGCCTGCCATCGTATTTATCCTCTCTTCTTTTATTTCCTTCTCTACAGGAACCTCCTGGGGAACCTTCGCCATCATGATATCCATTGCTGTGCCCATGGCCCAGATGCACGATTCAAACCTTGTGCTGGTGGTGGCTGCAACCATGGGGGGTGGGGTGTTCGGGGACCATTGTTCACCCATTTCAGATACAACGATCATCTCTTCCATGTCCTCTGCCTCCGATCACATTGACCATGTGCGTACACAGCTTCCCTATGCGGTGGTTGCCGGTCTGATCACCGCATTGCTCTACCTAGCCCTTGGATTTATCATGATTTAGGAAAGGAAACTCAGAAAAGGTGAACAGATTTTTCACCTGCCTCAATGGCCACATCCAGGAAGTTTTCTTTGGGAGGCATGGGACAGGTGGCAAAAGGGCTGAATGCACATGGCGGATTGTAGGCTTTGTTGAAATCAAGAATGATTCTGCCTGTGGAATCCGGAGTGGCAACCATGAAGCGCCCGGCCCCATAGGTGTCCACACCCGTGGTCTCATCCGCAATCACAAGGAAGTAACCATTGCCGGATGTAAAGGGGTAAAGCTCCAGGTCTTTCCTGTTCAGCCTGAAATGCAGGATACCCGGACACTGATACGATTCAGTAAATCCTTCCACCGGAGTGGCCACAACCATGGTTTTCGCCTCCTGGAAAGGAAGCAGGGTGGCTTCCACCACGTAATCCGTACTGACCGGGTAGGATGGAATTTGTTCCAACTCACCGATGCGGGGATGATTGAGATCACGAAGGCGGATCCCGTACTTATCTCCACGCCTGATGATGTGCCATACCAGATCCCCCTGGTGCAAATAGGTTGTGTTCCCGGATTGGTCATCATTCAGTTCCATCTGGGACACAATGGAGTCGTCGCAGGCGATCCCGGCATCCCCGGATGCATGCAGTATAACATCCCCCTGTTTCAGGGTCAGGGAACCGCAGAATGCACAGGCTTTTTCCGGGAATACGATCTCATTGGACGAATCCGAACCAAAGCTGTTCTCTCCCTCATTCAACCAATAGAGACCTGCCAGGTTCAGCCAGCCGTCTTCTCCTTTTAACCGATCCAGGCGTGTTTGCTGCCACACTTCAATGGATTTCAGATACCCGGCTTCATCGGTGATCGCAGGATTGGAGGAATCACATCCGGAAGCCAGAAGAACTGCTGCAGCAGTGAACATGAACTGGACTTTGAAACGCATATGCACTGGCATTGATGAGAAAGCCCAAATATCGTATAAAAATTATAATTTTGCACCAATACCGGAGAGATGCCGGAGTGGTCGAACGGGGCGGTCTCGAAAACCGTTGTGCCCTTTTGGGCACCGGGGGTTCGAATCCCTTTCTCTCCGCAAATGATAAAAATCCCTGTGCCGCTGGCATAGGGATTTTTATTTGACCGGAAGCGTCGAAAGCCTGCTTTCGAAAGCGAACGGGCAAATAAAAAAAAAGAATGCACAGCTGGCTGTGCATTCTTGGATTTTTATCATTTGCTGGCCCCCCTCCAGGGATCACGGAGTAATCCCAGGAGGGGAGTAATCCCAGGAGGGGAGTAATCCTCTTCCGGGATGGGATAATCCCTACTTCTTAATAAAGGTTCCGGAATAGTTACCGTTTCCGGTTTCCGCAGTTACAATGTATGTACCTGTCTGTAAATCACTCAGTTCAATGACCTTGCTGTCAGTCATCTGGAATGCAAATGATTTGAGTGTTTTCCCCTGCATATCGGATACAGTGATGCCCTTCATTTCAGGGTACTGGACTGCCATTTTGTCTTGAACGGGGTTGGGGTATAGTTTAAGAGACAAGCCTGAAGATTGTTCAAAAACCGCCGTGTTGAGTTCGTATGTACCGATGTTATCAATATAGACGGTGGTACCGGATTCTCTTGTTGCCGGAAAGTCAGGGAAAATGGTAAGCCGCTGAAAATAGTGCGGAATTGCACCACTAAGGTCAAAAACCATTAATTCCCATTCATCCGTTAGGGTATTATCCATGTAGAGTGAAAAATTTTCAGCGCCCGTTAAGCTTAATTCAAATTTCATCAAGAGCGGACTGATGATCGATTTTAATACCATCATCGAGATGGAGTGGGATTCTTCTGAAAAAACCATTACCTCCACATGATCCGTGTACATGCCTACCCATTCATTTGCGTCATCTTTGACAATAAATTGCAGTACACTGTCGGAAGTATTGGGATCTATGGCCTGTGGATTGGGAACAATCGAAAGGGTCGGAATAAGTGTATCGGTCCCGTTGGCAAAAGATATCCAAGTTGTATCTGCAAGGCCTTCTTCGAAGGTGAAGACTTCTGGTAACTGAGCCTGGACTCCCAGTGCAAAAAATCCAAGTAACATCAATGTGTAAATTTTTTTCATAGTCGAGGAATTTTAAAAGGTTCAAGTATCTATTTATATAAATATAACAATATTTCAATAACAAAGTTCAAGAATTGTCAATTTGAATATTGATTACAAAGGTAATACTTCCGGAGTTACCTGGCAACCCCAGCAGGGATGAAAGCAATACGAATCACCGCCCTGGTCCTGCTTATCCAGACCATCATCTGGGTGATCCTTATAGGCGTGACCACCGCACCCATGGAGCCCGGCTGGGAGTCACAGGACTATGTTCGCCTATGCCATTCTGGGTGTACCCTCCATCCTTTGCGGGATTCTGCTTTACCGAAAATAAAAAAAAGGTCGGGAGTTCTGCTTCTGGCGAATGGGGTACTATGCATTTTCGGGATTATTGGGTTCTCCGCCGGCAGCAACCTGCGCTCAGGAGCAACAGCCCTGCATTGTTGAGGATCCGGGCAGGCATGCCGCGGGTGTTTGCTTACCTGGTAAACACAATACGTAACCGGACCGCCTCTTCTGTGGCCCCCAGATCGTTTGTTGCCGGTCTCCAGGAAGGGCCCTCCCTGATGAGGCGGATGGCCTCCTCGGTAAATTCCTCTCCCGGAGAGCGGATGGGTTTGATGTCGGTGATCTCCCCGCCGGCAGTGACTGTGAAGTTCAGAATGACTACCTCGCGTGAGAATCCTGTTTTTGTGTCAGGATACCTGATATGATCCCTGATATACTTATTAAATGCCTCATACCCGATGGAGGGTTCAGCCATCGTCTGAGACTGGACCGTGTCTGAGACAGCCTTATCAGTGTACCCCACCGATACTGCATCATTGGCGCTTTTGCTTCTCTTTTGTCCGGCCATCTCAGCGATTTCTGCAGCTTCAGATACCTCCAGTTCAGCATCATCTGCCAGGGTCACCATCTCATTATCCACTTCCCGGGCTTCCTGCATGGCAGGGCCCTGGGCCACCTGTTCTGATTTTACGGATGGTCCCTTGGCATTTCGTTCACCTTTTTTCTTATTGTCAGCCAAAGGAACAGCCGCGGGCTCTATTTCAGGTTCAACCTTTGTTGACCTTCCTTCCTCTTCCAACTTCACAGCTTCCACCTTCTCCCCGGGAATACGCTCCTTTTCCGGTGAAACATCACCCGTTTCAGAGGAGACCGCCTGGTCCTTTTCATGGGAAAGAACAGGCATTTCCTGTTCATTCATCTCATCCCGCTTGTTGGGATTGAAATCGTAGATCTGAAGAAAGACCGTTCCTATGATCAGCAGGGAAGCCACAGAGGCAGCCACACTGTAATAAGTGATCCTTCTTCTCCGGGCAAGCCGCTTGCGCAATCGCCCGTGCAGGAAGAGGATGTCTTCCAGTGCCTGGTCAGGGGTCAGGTTCTCCAACCCTTCCAGGGCCTCCTTTTCGAAGGGATCGGCTTCCATTCCCCGTTCAAAGTCATGACGCTCCCCGTTGGAGAGTTCCCCCTTCAGGTATTGCAGGTACTGTTCTGCTGTGCTATGTTTCTTTTTATCTGACATGTTTTCCTTCCAGACAGATTCTCAAATTACGCTTGCCATTTTGCAGAAAGCTTTTCACTTTCTTTTCGTCCAAGGAGAGTTGGTCCGATATCTCCCTGTAACATTTCTTTTCATAATAGAACAGTTCAATACAGGCCTTCTGTTCACTCTTCAGTTTTTCAATGCACTCCTTCAGGGCATCCTCCAAAGATCTGTCCTCCCTGTCTATGGGATGCATTTCCAACTCTGATTCCATAAATTCCAGTTCGGTTTTTAATCCTTCCATCCGCTTATCAATGCTTTTTTTGGATCTGATCTCCATGAGACAGTGGTTTTTGGTCAGCACATAAAGCCAGTTTTTAAAGTTGGATACATCGTGTTTGGGAAGTTCGGTAAGCAGTTTTTCAAACAGATGCATGACTGCATCCTGGGCATCAGTCCGGTCGGAAAGGTATTTGAGGGCAACACCATATACCAGGTGCATGTAACGGGAATACAGTTCGCCCAATAGTTCAAGGCGCCCGGAATCCCTGAATTGCGTGAGCAACTCCTGGTCGGTATTATCCGGATGTTTTCCGCTGATTACTAGCATACGCAGGGAGTGGATTCAATAAAATTAAAAAAAAAGCGGAAGAATTTATGGAATCGGTGAGAAGCCCGCATCCTTAGGGTGAAGTCGAACCAAAAAAAAGAAATCATGAAATCGATAATCACAGTTTTAGCAGTGCTGGTTTTTTCAGCTTTCAGTTTTGCTCCCCAGACATCGCGGGTGATCAGCGGGACCGTACAGGATGAAGCCGGCAATCCCCTTGCGGGGGTAAGTGTGGCGGTAAAGGAAGCCCTGACCCGCACCATCACCGATAAGGCCGGGGCCTATCAGATCCAGGTAAGTCCTGAAGATACCTACCTGGTATTCTCTTATCCGGGAATGAAAACCCAGGAGGTGAAAATTACGCGTGCCGGCATCATCAATGTGGTCATGGAGTCCGGAGAAACGCTTGTGGATGATATCGTATTCAAGGAACATGAGCTTGACAAAACCCATGATATGCAGGTTATGCCGGATATGGTCAGGGTAGCTGAGACCGCAGGTCCCGTCAGAACTCCCCATACCGGGTATGCACAGCACAAGACAAAAGGAAGTTCCTATAATGCCGCCGGAGCACCCGAGCCGGGGTATGTCCAGCACAATACGGAAGGATACAGTGCCATCCATGAAAACGGATTCAAGGATGTTTTCCACAATCCGCTTTCTACCTTCAGTATTGATGTGGACAAAGCTTCATACTCCAACGTAAGGCGCTTCCTGAATATGGGACAACTGCCCCCGGCAGATGCAGTTAGGATCGAGGAAATGATCAATTATTTCAGCTACGATTATCCCGAACCTGAAGGAAAACATCCTTTTTCTGTCTATACAGAGATCTCCACATGTCCGTGGAACGGATCACACCAATTGTTGCACGTGGGGCTGAAGGGCAGGAGCATGGATAAATCTGAATTGCCTGCTACCAACCTGGTTTTCCTGATCGATGTATCGGGTTCCATGAGTGATGCAAACAAGCTTCCGCTCCTGAAACAGGCTTTCCGAATGCTTGTCAATGAACTCAGGCCTGAAGACCGTGTGGCCATCGTGGTCTACGCCGGTGCAGCCGGACTTGTTCTGGAATCCACCGAGGGCTCCGAGAAACAGGAGATCATTGCAGCCCTGGATCAGTTGCAGTCGGGCGGATCCACAGCAGGTGGTGAGGGTCTGAAACTGGCCTACAAGGTTGCCCAGGAGAATTTCATTGAGGGTGGGAACAACCGCATCATCCTGGCCACAGATGGTGATTTTAATATAGGTTCATCCAGCAATGCAGAGATGGAGAGGATGATTGAAGAGAAGAGGGAACTGGGTGTGTTTATGACTGTGCTGGGATTTGGTATGGGCAACTATAAAGATGACAAGATGGAGATCATTGCCGACAAGGGCAACGGCAACTATGCCTATATCGACAACATTCAGGAGGCCAGGAAAGTCTTTATCACCGAATTCGGGGGAACGCTATTCACCATTGCCAAGGATGTGAAGTTCCAGATTGAATTCAATCCCGCCCGTGTGAAGGGCTACCGGCTGGTAGGTTATGAGAACAGGCTTTTGAATGATGAGGATTTCAACGACGACAAAAAAGATGCAGGTGAAATGGGTTCCGGCCATACGGTCACAGCCCTCTACGAGCTGATCCCCGCCGGATCGGATGAATCCCTGAAGAGCATCGATCCTCTGAAATATCAGGCTTTCGGTGAAGAAAATATTAAACCGAAAGAGGTGAAAGCTGACCCATCAGCCGAACTGATGACCCTCAAACTCCGTTACAAGCAGCCTGATGGGACCACCAGCACAAAGGTCGAAATCCCCGTTAAAGGCCGGGTGCTGGACCTGGAAAAGACTTCTATGAACTTCAGGTTCTCAGCTGCAGTGGCCGAGTTCGGGTTAATTCTTCGCCATTCGGATTATAAACAGGAGGCCACCATGGAGCATGTAATTGCCCTGGCAAAAAGCGCCAAAGGTGAAGATGAGGAGGGCTACAGGGCCGAATTCCTGAAAATGGTGAAACTGGCTGATGCCTTGTAGTACTCAGTACACAGTGCTACTTTCACCTTCGATCACTTTTCCCTTTCCAGCTTGTTGTAATATTTGCTTACCATGGCAGCACCGACGATTCCTGCCTCATTCATCAGCTTGGCAGGAACAACGGGAGCCTTGGTGGAGAGGAAGGGGAAAAACTTCTCGCCTCTTTTGCTGGCCCCTCCTCCAATGATGATTTTATCCGGCCAGGTTAATTCTTCTATTCTGAGCAGGTATTCATTAAATCTGCCGGCCCAGGTATCCCAGTCCATGTCGTTTTTACTACGGGCAGCATCGGATGCATACAACTCGGCGTCGGCGCCGTGAAGCATCAGGTGCCCGAATTCCAGGTTGGGTACCAGTTTTCCGTTGGTAAATATAACGGTACCCAGACCGGTACCTACGGTTATCAGGATGATGGTACCCTTCACGCCCTTTCCCGCGCCGAATTTCACTTCAGCCATTCCTGCTGCATCCGCATCGTTCACCACATGGACAATGCATCCGGTTGCTTTCGAAAACAGTCTGTTCAGGTTTATGTCGATCCATGAATCATCCACATTGGCAGCAGTCCGCGCAATCCCCTGTTGGATCACTCCGGGAAATCCAACCCCGATGGGCCCTTTCCATTGAAAGTGTTTGGCTATTTTGGTGATCACTTTTGCCACAGCCTCTGGAGTAGCAGGCTGCGGTGTCGGAATCCGGTATCGCTCGGTAAGCAACACTCCTTTTTTTGTATCTACGATGGCTCCTTTTACACCAGAGCCTCCAATATCGATCCCAAGAATCTTCTTTAATTTCATTTTCAGAACGAGTTTTAAGCTGTCACTCCATGGAATGAGGATTTAAATTTAATTTTTTTTCGACTATTATTTGTATTAACTTAGAATTACCTGACAATTGGAGTTTATGGAAACAAAAGGTGGATACAAATGGGACAATAAACAAATCCTGGTGGTTGAGGATGACGAGTCCAGCGCCTTTCTTCTGGGAGTTATTCTCAAAGAGACCGGAGCAAGGATTGATTATACCTCCGACGGCGAAGAGGCAGTGGCTTATATGAAGGAACACCCCGAGACCGATCTGATCCTGATGGACATCCACCTACCCGAAAAGGATGGTTTTACGGCCACGCGCGAAATCAAGGCTTTTGCCAACCATGTGGTTGTGATTGCCCAGACAGCCTATGCATTTTCACTGGATCATCAACAGGCAGTGCAGGCAGGTTGTGATGCCTTCTTCACAAAACCACTAAATCCCGCGGCACTCCTGGACAAAATGGACACTTTCCTGGCCTGATCAATTAAATTCTGCCTTGTATTTCATGTTTGCCTTCACAGCATCACTGCTGAAATAATCCCTGTGGAACCTGTTGTTCACATAGCTTTCTGTCTGATCCAGGTAATGCGGGGATGCCGGGACTCCGGAAATGCCTGTAGGGATGATGGTAAGGGATTTATCCCAGTCGGCGGTGTTGAAGATATGCCTTTCGGATGCTCCGTGATTGGCGATAAAGGATTTTCCAGCCGGGTAACTGTAGGGACAGACCGTATGGAAGCTGCCGCCTACGGGATAAGGCCCCCTGTTCACCCTGAAAAGTTTATCAACTATATTCACACCACCCATGGGGTGTATCAGCGATACTTTGTGCAGATCGCCCCATTGCCAGGTCCCGGGGTCATTCCCAAACTGGGCTGAAATGGTGTCGACAGCCTGGTGAAAGGCGGTTCTGATATTGTCGCTGAAAGTTTCTGTTGTTTCCGGAGTAGACACATCATCACACCAGCCCGATTCGCCGGTAAGCCTGATCCGGTTGATCAGGTTTCTCGGAATGACGGGGTTGCTTAGTAGCAACCCGTATCGTTCTTCGCCCAGCTCATCCCTGAACATTGCCTCCTGTAATTCGATCCACATGATTTCGTAGATCAGGGCTGCAGAAGAGGTCGCCTCCAGGTTATAATCCCATTGCTCCAGTACCTGTTGAGCGGACTGATAGATCCCATCGGTCCGGCCCTCCAGTGCCTCCAGGTAAACAGGGGTCATCTTTCTTGCAAAGACGGAAGTCTGGTCCCTGAGCATCCTTTGGAAATCCTCAATGCCATGCTCTTTCTGGGAATCAAGCATCTCCCTGATCCTTTCAATGCGGTTGGGGAGACTGTACCATGTACCTATATAATAAGGGTAATCATCCCCCACGGTACGGTTGTTGGCACTGGATACATATCCGCACTCCGGATTGAACGAATAGGGCAGTTCTTCAAAAGGAACAATCCCATGCCAGTCGTACAGCGATGTATCCCCGGGATATACCATGATTCCCTTTCCTTTTCTGATGGGAACCCCGGCCGAAGTCTGCAGACCGATGTTTCCGAACCTGTCTGCATAAACGATGTTCTGGCTGACAGAATTGAATGTTTTTACCGCATCCCTGAAATCATCCCAACCGGCAGCTCTGTTGAGCAGGTGAACTGTCCTTAACTCGTTGCTGAATTCACTTCCCTGCCAGCGGGCCGAGATCACCTGATCCTTCACGTCCTTGAATTTGCTAACAATGGGTCCCCTGTGGGTATATTTATTCACCCTAGTCACCGGTTCGTCCATTCCCTTCACATGAATGATCTCTTCCACCACCTTCATGTCCACCCACCGGTCATCCAGTTTATACTGGTTGCTGTCATTGGGGTTGACGGTCTCCAGGTAGAAATCCAGGTCGTCCACTGTCACATTGGTCATTCCCCATCCAATGTCTTCATTGTGCCCTGCAATAACATAAGGGGCTCCCGGCAGTACCACACCGCTTACATTGAGACTTCCTTCCACTACCTGGTGCATCTGGATCCATATCCCGGGAGCCATCAACCCAAGGTGCATATCATTGGCCATGAGTGGTTTTCCGGTCTTGCTGCGGGTTCCGGAGACAGCCCAGTTGTTGGATCCCCGGAAGATCTCCAGACCAAGCTTTTCCACAACTCCAATGGCCTCATCCAAATTGGACTGCAATTCAAGTGTTTTATCCGAGGTCATGAAATCAGGAAAGACAGTTGTGGGGTGGTCTTTCATATCAGGCAGCAATTCATTGAAGAGGGCCGAATCCAGCACCTGCTGCATCTTATAAAGAGCCATTTCCGGTCCCCATCCCGAAGAGAGGTCCCACGCCATATACCCAATCAGATTGAAAGTGTGTACAGGCTCCCAGGGTTCGGGTTTATACCCAAGCATGGTGAATTCAAAGGGAAGCTTTTTGCTGTTATTCTCCATATATTGGTTTACTCCGTCAGAGAAGGCTTCCACACAGGCAAGAATCTCCGGGTCTGTCTGGGATATCACCAATTCAGATTTCCTGGAGAATTGCAATGCCCTGAAGAGCTGATCTGCATCCACCAGTCCGGGATCCAATACCTCCGATAACCTTCCTGTGGTGATCCGCCTGAGCAGATCCATCTGCCAGAGCCGGTCCTGGGCCATCACATAACCAACTGTACGGTACAGATCCAATTCATTCTGAGCATAGATGTGCGGAATACCCAGGGAGTCCCTGAATACCGTCACTTTTTCAGTCAGGTTTTCCAGGTCCACGTCTTTGTTATAATCAGGAACCGCCCTGGTTTTCACGTTGTTCAAAAAGATCATGCCGCCTGCAAGAGCAAGCACAACAATGCCTAGCACGATGGTGAGGATTCTTTTCAGGATTTTCATGGATGTGGGTTTTGTGGCTTATTCAGGGCTCAGCCTGGCTTGAAGCTGAACCGGTTGATGGTCGCTGTAAAGGAAACCGGTATGAATGGTGTTGATATATTCCAGTTCTATATTGGGCGACAATAAATAACAATCGATAATGGTGGTTAATGACGTGGGCTCATTGTAGGGAACGTCTACCCGCCGGTTTGTAGGTGCACCGGGATCAAAGGCCCAGGTCCACTCCGGTGCAGGATAGTTCTCTACGACGTAGGTGAGGTTTATGGTATCAAACCGGTGGTCAGGTAGCTCGGGAATCAGGCCATAAGGTGTCTGGTTCCAGTCACCTCCCACGATGATATAGTTGCCCTTTTTATATTCAGTAAGCAGAAATACTTCCAGGTACTCCATTTGCCGGGTTCGTAAGGACCCGTCGTCGTAAGCAGAATTGTGGGTGTTTATAATAAGGAGTTCCTTCCCGTTGCTTACCGGGTGTCTCTCCACAAGAAAACAGCGGTCCAGCATAAAAAGCTTCATAGGCCACGAATAATTTCCCGGGAAACTGTACCTGTCCACCTCGTCGGGGATATGTCTGGTCAGGGTCAAGAGCCCCGACTCCACTTTTCCCATGGGATTCGAAAGAGGGATGGGGACAAAGAATACGTCGTAATTCACACCGAAGAATGATTTAAATCCGGCAAATTCCTGACCTATTGACTCTATCTGGTTCGTATGATAGCTGCGCTTGGAGTCGCGGTCCACCTCCTGCAACAGAATGAAATCGTAATTTTCAAAGGGAGCCAGGGTGGAACGGATTCCGTCCATATTGGACATAACACCTTCCTCAGTGGGCCGCATCTGTTTGCCTCCGTCATAAAAGAAATCCATGGAAGCGTCCAGCCCTGCATACCCGATGTTCCAGATCAGCAGGTTGAGCACTGCACTATCGGACAGGATTTCAGATTGGTCTTCCACAGGTACATTTGATATTTCTTCCGGTTTGAAATCGTCCAGGGTAGCGTACAGAAGGAAAATTAAGAAAGCGCCCACAAAGATGAGGGCAACATACAGGATCGGTCGAATTATTCTCATTCAGATATCGTTAAAATAACTAATGTACACAATATATCCCAAATCAAGCGGGCCGTGGGAATGGAAATTATTTCTATATTGCCCCTTGCTAAAACCAACTCATATGAAATCCCGGCTGCTAACCTCATGTCTGATTGCTTTGTTCACTGTTGCAATGCTTGCACAGGAAACTGATTCAACTTCTTCCTCCAGGCAGGAAAAAGTGAAGGATGGATTTTCACTTGGCGGAGTACCTGTTGTTGCCTATGACTCCGATATCGGATTTAAATACGGGGCGCTGGTGAACCTCTACTGGTTTGGTGACGGATCAAGGTATCCCATGTACGATCACTCGGTTTATCTGGAATGGTCCAGGACCACCAAAGGGAACGGGATCAACCAGATTACCTATGATTCTGACAAACTGATACCCGGGATCAGATCCTTTTTTGAGGCGAGTTATCTCACAGAAAAAGCGCTTGATTTTTATGGTTTCAACGGATACCAGGCCGTTTACGACCTTGATTTTGAAAAGACCGGTGTTGACCTGGAAGGGAACGCAAACCGCTTGTACTACAGGCATGCCAGGCAGTTGTTAAGGTTAAAGGCCGATTTCCAGGGAGAGATTATCGGGCAGAAATTCCGTTGGCTGGGCGGTGTGGCCTATTATGGAAACAACATTTCTGCTGTGGATGTGGATGACCTGAATGAAGGGAAAGAGAGTGACCTGTTATCCCAAAACTCCTTATACCAGGATTATGTGGATTGGGGCCTCATCAAGGCTGATCAGGCCAAGGGAGGCAACCATACCCTGTTGAAGGCCGGACTGGTGTATGACACCCGCGATAATGAACCCAATCCTTTCAGAGGGATGTGGACGGAGATGCAGCTGCATTATGCGCCTTCTTTCCTGAGCAATACAGACTATTCCTTTGCACGCATCGTTTTTACACACCGGCAGTATTTCACCATCATCCCCGAATGGATGAATGTGGCCTACAGACTATCCTACCAGGGCAAAATAGGAGGGGAAATGCCTTTTTACATGCTTCCTTATCTTTACAATACAGCCCCGAAACTAACCACCGACGGCGTGGGGGGATCCAAGACCGTAAGGGGTATAACCCGCAACCGGGTTGTGGGTGACGGTTTTGCTTACGGAAACCTGGAATTAAGAGGAAAAATCCTGAGAGGTACAGTCCTAAACCAGAATGTTTATATCGCATTGTCAGCCTTTGCAGATGCCGGTATGGTGACTCAGAAATACAAGTTCAATACATCCGGAATTCCATCGGTATTGCCAGATGACCGTCCACAGCAGGTCATCGACCTGGATGCCAGGGAGGTGCCCCATGTGGGATACGGTGCTGGGTTTCACCTGGCCATCAACCAGAATTTTATTATCACGGTGGATTATGGTTTTGCGGCCAAGAAAGATGATGGGGATACAGGATTGTACATCAACCTGAACTTCCTGTTTTAAATAGAATCGGGCTGGATGGGTCCATGGGGATCCCATTCATGGTAAAACCGGTCCAGGAAATCTACCATGTAGTTGTGGCGCTCTTCTGCCAGCAATTTTCCCGTGGGCGTATTCATCAGGTCTTTCAGTTTCAGCAGTTTTTCATAGAAGTGGTTGACGGTGGGTGCATCCGATAGGTGATACGCTGAGGAATCCTGATACTCCTGAAGTGGCATCTCCGGGTTGTGGATGGGCCGGTTTTTAAAACCACCGTAGTTAAATGCCCTGGCAATCCCAATGGCCCCCATGGCATCGAGCCTGTCTGCATCCTGCACGATCTGAAATTCCATGCTGCTGATCCGGTCCTGTGGAAATCCCCCCTTGAAGGAAACATACCTGATGATGTTTTGTATATGTTCGGCCTTCTGCTGCTCAAGTCCCTGCCCGATCAGGAAATTGTATGCCAGCTGACTTCCCTTCTCCTCATCACCGTTGTTGAATTTGGGGTCGGAAATATCATGCAGCAGGGCGGCCAGCTCAATGGTCTCCAAATCACCCCGGCCCTCTGTCCTGTGGATATATTTTGCAGTTTTCCACACCCGCTCCGTATGAAACCAGTCATGCCCCCCTTCGGCACCTGCCAGGCTCTCCTTTACAAAGGTGATTGTGCTTTTAACGATGACTTCGCTCAATGCTTCACTTTTGATCTTTGCTGCTCTAAACAATCCCTGTAAATCCCATGAAAGCCAGGGCCATGAGACCGGCCACGATAAAGGCAATGGGTACGCCTTTCATTCGTTTGGGGACATTCAACATGTCCAGTTGCTCGCGGATTCCTGAGAAGGTGATCAGGGCCAGGCCGAAACCAAGAGCATTCCCGATGGCGAAGACGGTACTTTCCAGCAGGTTCAGGTCTTTTTGCACAGCCAGTAAGGCCACACCCAGCACGGCACAGTTGGTTGTGATCAGTGGGAGGAAGATTCCCAGCGCCTGGTAGAGGGGGGGTGAGATCTTCTTCAGGATGATCTCCACCAGTTGAACCAGGGCCGCGATGACCAGGATAAAGGTGATGGTTCGCATGTAGGCGATATCCAGGGGAACCAGCACCGAATGGTAGATCAGGTAGGTGACCAGGGTGGCGATGACCATCACAAAGGTAACGGCCCCGGTCATTCCGATGGCAGTCTCCACTTTGCTGGAAACGCCCATAAAAGGACAGATGCCAAGGAACTGGTTCAGTACAATGTTGCTGACAAAAACAGCGGCGATGATAATCAGAAGATATTCCATGGTCAGGCAGTTTTCTCTTTAATCATGTTGGCAAGCACAATCAGGTATCCAAGGGCCAGGAATGCTCCGGGAGGGAGGATGAACAGCAGCAATGCGTCTCCGCTGATCAGTTTCATCCCAAAAAAGGCCCCGCTGCCCAGCAGTTCCCTGACCGCACCCAGTATGGTCAGTGCCATGGTAAAGCCCAGTCCCATTCCGGCCCCATCCACCAGGGATGACCAGACTGTGTTCTTGGAGGCGAAGGCTTCGGCCCGTCCCAATACCACACAATTGACAACGATAAGCGGTATAAATAAACCAAGGGCATCGAACAGGGTGGGGACATAGCCTTTCATGACCAGTTCAACCACGGTAACAAAGGTGGCAATGATCACGATGAAGGCCGGAATTCTCACCTTATCCGGGATCAGGTTTTTAACCAGTGACACCACAACGTTCGACATCACGAGGACAAAGGTGGTGGCCAGTCCCATCCCCAGCCCGTTGATGGCAGATGTGGTCACTGCCAGGGTTGGACACATCCCAAGGATCAGCACGAAAACTGTGTTCTCCTTGATAAACCCCTTGCTAAAGTTCTTCCACTGGTTCATGTTATTCGCTTTTGGCTTTTTGCTTTTGACTTTCCGTTAAAGCGCTGTAGGCGCGGGTCACTGCATCACAGTAAGCACGTGAAGTGATGGTGGAGGCGGTGATGGCGTCAACGTCACCACGGTCCTTTTTTACAGCCAGATTGAAACTGGCCGGGTCTTTTCCCATGAACTGAACATGGAAATCAGATTTGCTCCGTTCCATCTTGTTCCCCAGTCCGGGTGTTTCGGAGTGACTGATCACGGCGATATCGATAATCGATCCTTCAGGATCGAACCCCACCATTAGTTTGAAGTTCCCGCTGAATCCTTTGTTGGTAAAGGTTTCCACTGCAGTTCCGAGCACTTCATCCCCTTTCCGGGCAGTGTATAAATAGAGGGTGTCACCATCCACAAACAATTTCTCCACCTCCCGGGAAGGTTCATTGTCGAATCCCGGCACCACCACAGCGATGGCCTCATTCTTTTTCTTCAGCTCCGCCAGCCGGATGGGCTCCTTGGTAAGGGCATAGGCAGATCCAAGCAGTCCGGCCGACACCAGGGTAACCACCAGCAGGGTCGATACCATGTTTATAAACGTGGATTCTTTTTTAGCCATGTGACACCTCCTTTCCGAATCTTTTTGGTTTGATGTATTTGTTCAGCAAGGGTGTAAATCCGTTGAAAATAAGGATGGCAAATTGCACTCCCTCGGGATAGGCTCCGAATACCCGGATCAGAACGGTGACGATTCCGATACCCACTCCGTAGATCAGCACTCCCTTTTTTGTCATGGGAGAAGTTACATAATCGGTGGCCATGTAAATGGCTCCAAGCATGAGTCCGCCGGTAAGCATGTGAAACAGGGGATGCGCAAACCTGTCGGGATTGGCCAGCCAGAGAATTCCGGTGAAGATGAACACAGTGCCCAGGATGGAGATGGGAATATGCCAGGTGATGATCTTTTTGTAAAGAAGGTAAACCATCCCGATCAGAAGGGCGAAGGCTGCCACTTCCCCGGATGAACCCATCATGTTTCCAAGGAAAAGGTGGAGGAAAGAGGGAAGCCCGGGCATGATCTCACCCACTGTTTTCATGGCCAGTCCCTCTTTCATAAGACCCAGGGGAGTGGCACCGGTAAGTGCATCTGTATATTTCATCCATTGTCCGGGCTGGGGCCAGGAGGTCATGGCCACAGGGAAAGAGATGAACAGAAACACCCTGCCTACCAGTGCCGGATTGAAAATATTGTTGCCCAGTCCGCCGAATGTCATTTTCCCAACCCCCACTGCAACCAGTGCTCCGATGATGACCATAAAGAAAGGAAGGTTGGCAGGTAAACAAAAAGCCAGCAGCATTCCGGTAAGAATGGCCGATCCATCCAGGTGGGTGGGTTTGCCCTTCAGGATAAATTTCTGGATGAGGTATTCAAACAAAACACAGGAGAGGACCGACACCAGGGTGATGATCACCATCCCGATCCCAAAATAATACACCGATACACCCAATGCAGGAAGCAGTGAGATGATCACCCCGTACATCAGTGAGGGGACCGACTCAATGGTGGAGGCGTGAGGTGATGGTGAGACAATGAGCTTATTCATCGGAGTTGATTTTTCCTATATTACACAGCTTTTCTTGATCGCATGATTTTCCCCACCTCTGCCTTTCCAAGCCTGATGTAATCAAGCAGGGGCCTGGCCGAGGGGCATGTGAAGCTGCAACTGCCGCACTCCATGCAATCCATGACCTTTTCTGTTTCCATCCTCTCAAACAGCTTCTTTTCAGAAAGCGTCATCAAAAGATAGGGTTCAAGCCCCATGGGACAAACACCCACGCAACGGGTGCACCTGATGCAGGGCCTGAGCTCTTTTCTGGAAGCTTCCTCATCGCGGATCACGACAATCCCTGAGCTTCCCTTTACAACAGGCACATCCAGGTCGGAGAGTGCTTTTCCCATCATGGGGCCGCCGTTGATCACCTTGGCTGTATCACCTGGCAATCCCCCTGCTTTTTCGATCAGGTACGATACGGGGGTTCCTATCCTTACCTGGAAGTTGGAGGGCTTCTCCAGTGATTTTCCGGTCACAGTCACCACCCGGTCTATGAGTGGCCGGCTTTTCATGACTGCTTCATACACCGCATTGGCAGTTCCCACGTTAAATACCACCACACCCACATCGATGGGCAGTCCTCCCGATGGCACTTCCCTTTTTAAAAGGGCATGCACCAGCTGTTTTTCACCGCCCTGGGGATATTTTACCTTCAGCCCCTGTACCCGGATGGCTGTTCCTTCGGTGAGCTTCTTCATTTTTCCGATGGCATCGGGCTTGTTGTTCTCAATCCCAAGGATCGCTTTCTCCACGCCCAGTCCTCTCATAAGCAGTTTGATCCCTGCCACAAGCTCCTCGGACCGCTCCATCATCAGCCTGTGGTCGGCTGTGAGGTAGGGTTCACACTCCACCCCATTGATTAGCAGGTATTCGGCAGTTTTGCCCCCGGGAACCATCAGCTTCACATGGGATGGGAAAGTAGCCCCGCCCAGTCCCACCACGCCGGCCTCGAGGATTTTTTTCCGGATATCTTCCTGCCCGAGCACCGTGTTCGGTACAACATCATCCGAGCGGTCAATATCTTCGCTCCACCTGTCGCCTTCCACCTGGATCTGAACCGCCATGTTCCGGTAGCCCGTGCTGTCCGGGAATCTGTCCACTTTTACAACCTTTCCCGATACCGATGCGTGGATGTTGGTGGAGATAAATCCGGTGGATTCTGCGATCAGCTGACCAACGATCACCTCATCTCCCCGTTCCACCAGTACTTTTGCAGGGGACCCCAGATGCTGGGATACAGGAATGATGACCATATCGGGCGGGGGCAGTTCCTGGATGGCCATCCCGGCAGAAAGCTTGTTTTCAGGAGGATGGACCCCGCCTCTTGAGAATGTTTTATGACGCATCGGATCTGTTATTTGGTTTCGGCATCAGCGTTTTCTGTTATCTCGGTTTTCTTTGGAGGAAAGTTCAGTTCAAGAATGGATCCGGTGGGACATTCCGGGACACACTTGCGACAGAGTTTGCATTTCTCCGAGTCGATAAAGGCCAGGTTGTTCTCCATGGTAATGGCTTCATAGGGGCATACCTTGAAGCATTTGGAGCAACCAATACATGCCACACTGCAATTCTTCTTGGCCACTGCGCCTTTCTCTTCGTTGATGCAGCTGACAAATATTTTGCGGTCTTTCTTGTTCTTCTTGCGGAGTTCGATGATGTTCCTCGGACAGGCATCCACGCATGCTCCGCAGGCGGTGCATTTGTCATCCACCACCTCTGGCAGGCCGGTTTCAGGATTCATATGTATGGCGTCGAAATCGCAAACCACCACACAATCACCCTCACCCAGGCATCCGTAGGGACATCCGCTTTCGCCCATATAGAGGCTGTGGACTATGGCACAGGTCGGGGCTCCGTTGTACACATTTAGCCTGGGCCTGTATTCCGGGGTGCCGTTGCACCTGACCACGGCAACCTTTGGGTCCTGCTCGACAGCTACCTTTCCCAGGAGGGCCGCAGCTTTTGCCATGGTGTCATTGCCTCCGACCGGACAGAACATATCTCCCCACTGTTCGTTTTTCACCAGGGCTTCTGCGAAGTTGCGGCATCCTGCAAATCCGCAGCCTCCGCAGTTTGCTGCAGGAAGTACCTCTTCCACCAGGTCGATCCTCGGATCTTCGAATACTTTGAATTTCTGCGCTACAAAATAGAGAATGATCGCTGCAGCAGTCCCGATGGCGACCAGTGTGACTATTGTGATGAGAATGATATGGCTCATTGCACCGTCTGAGTTTTCTGTATGCTGAATGTAAATCTGGATTCAATCTTTCTTCTGGCCATGTACAGGCCGAGGTAATAAAGGGGGAGGGACAACAGGGCAAACAGCCCTGCTTTCAGTTCATCCAGGCCTGCGGCAGTAAGGGTGATCAGAACTGCCATAAGGATCACAAAAGGAAGGACATAACCCAGCGCCACAGCCCTGAAGCCCAAATGTTTGGCCACCTGAACCCTTACGGTTTCACCTGCGCTGAATTCCTTTCCCTCCAGAGGGATATCCAGGTACTTTTCTTCCTGGTCCGCTGCACCGCAAGCCCCTTTGGCGTGGCATGCCGCACATGCAGATACACTGTTGATCTTCACATGTGCCACATCCCCCCTGATATGCTCAATAATCCCGTCGTGGTCGATCATGGCACAAAATTATTGATGTTGCGTGATTCTCACTTGCTGAAGATCATATTAATCGGATTTTCCAGCTATTTATTCTGGATTTAAATAAGCACCCGGGGTCGCAAAGTCCCCTTCGGCACTGGATTTGTAAATACCCTTTTCGATTGTTACTTTTATAATGACCACAGTGTGATTAGAAACCACCGAATGGGGTTGGACGCTTATTCCTGCGGTTCAGGTCCCCGGGTTGTTACATATTTCTCCTCGGATTCTCTGACCATATGCTGGGTGGAGAGAAACCTGTGCACTTTGTCCTGGTAAAATACCCTTGGCCACAGTTCCAGGTTAAATTCACAAACCTTTTCGTAAGCGCCCCTGGTGTGAATGATTAGCCTGTGCATAAAGGTTTCCTGTGGATCCCGGTGATTGTTCAGGACCTGGCTTAGCACGATTGGGTCGATGCTTAAATCAGATGCAAAATCTTTTCTTTTCTTATAGAGCGTATCCACGTAGAAGTTTAAAAATTTCGTAAAGTAGGAACCCGAACCAGGGACCGGGTTTTTTAGAAATTCCTCCATCTGATACTTAAGTTGCAGGAGACTTGCCACTTTTCTTTCATGCTCAGTTCTGGCCCTGAACCGGGCTTCTCTTGCTTTTAATATGGCCTCACTTTCCTCCTTTCTTTCCTGTTTCGACAACGTTCGGGAATCAATGAGATATTTGAATTCTTCCATCTCGTCTTTTTTTCTTTTCTTAGTCATG
>JAZDPG010000028.1:0-69660 GCA_043797815.1 Bacteroidota bacterium | reverse complement strand
CTTTTTTTCTTTTCTTAGTCATGATCATACCTCCTGATAAGTTCAATCATTTCAATACCATCTGTAAACCGCCAGCAAACGAATTTCGATCCTGGACTCTTCCGGATGAGCCTCCAATGATATCAATCCCAGGATATCGCTGGATTCCTTTATTTTCAGTTTATAGACGTCGAATTCTTTTTCTTCTCTCCAGTTGAACCAGAAACGGGATTTGGTGATGACCTTGTAGTCATCGGCCATCACAGGAGCAATCTCAATATCATGATTTTTACCAGAGACTCTGTCTGCAATCCTCATACGCAAGGATAAGAAAAAGATTACGAAAAATGTAAACAAATAGAAATAAGGTTTACAAAAAACGTATAAGAACATTCCCGAACAGGGTATCTAACTGATGCTCCCCCAGTCGATCCGTTGCGGATTGCCTTTCTTCACATGTTTGGCAAAGAGCCAGTTCTTCTCCAGGGAGAGATTGGGATCTTCGTTGATGATCGATTCGGCGGTGTCGCGGGCCAGCTGGAGGATCTGGCCATCCCTGCCCAGGTGGGCGATTTTCAGGTTGAAGGGAATGCCGCTCTGCTGGGTGCCTTCGATGTCGCCGGGACCCCTGAGTTTCAGGTCCACCTCGGCAATCTCGAACCCGTCGTTGGTAGCCACCATGGTATCCAGGCGCTTCCGGCCCTCCTCGGAGAGTTTGTATCCTGACATAAGGATGCAGTATGACTGGTCTCCGCCCCGCCCCACCCGTCCGCGCAGCTGATGCAACTGGGAGAGGCCGAACCGTTCGGCACTTTCGATGATCATTACAGTGGCATTGGGTATATCCACCCCTACCTCGATCACCGTGGTGGCCACCATGATGTGGGTACGTCCCTCTATAAAATGCTTCATGGAGGCCTCCTTCTCTTCCGGCTTCATCTGGCCATGGACCACGCTCACCTGGTACCGGGGCGGCGGAAAAGCCCTGGAAATGCTTTCCAGTCCGTCTTCCAGGTCCTTGTAGTCCATGGCCTCCGACTCCCTGATGAGCGGGTATACTATGTAGGCCTGCCTGCCCTGGTCCAGTTGCTTCTTCAGAAAACCAAATACCTGCAGCCGTTTCGAATCGAATGAGTGACGGGTGATCACCGGTAAGCGTCCCGGTGGCAGTTCGTCGATAACAGAAACATCCAGGTCCCCGTAAAGGGTCATGGCAAGGGTCCGGGGAATGGGTGTGGCTGTCATCACCAGCACATGAGGCAGCACATCGGCCTTGTTCCAGAGACGGGCCCGCTGTGCTACGCCAAACCGGTGCTGCTCATCGATCACCACCAGTCCTAGACGTTGGAATTGAACCACATCCTCGATGAGTGCATGGGTGCCAATGAGGATCTGCAAAGAACCGTCCAGCAATCCTTCGTGGATGGGTTGCCGGTCTGCTTTTTTAGTGGATCCGGTGAGCAGTTCCACCCGCACATCCATCCCCTTCAGGAAGCGGCTGATGCTCCCGAAATGCTGCTGGGCCAGGATCTCGGTGGGTGCCATGATGCAGGTCTGGAACCCGTTATCCATGGCGATCAGTATGGACATAAGCGCCACCAGGGTCTTTCCGCTGCCCACATCTCCTTGCAGGAGCCGGTTCATTTGTTTCCCGGAGCCCATATCACGCCGGATCTCCTTCATGACCTTTTTCTGGGCACCGGTCAGTTCAAAAGGCAGGAACTCCCTGTAGAAGGTGTTGAAGGTTTCTCCCACGGTTTCGAAAATATTTCCCCTGAACTGCCTGTTCCTGGCTGTCTTTCCCTGCAGGATGTTCAGCTGGATGTAGAAGAGCTCCTCAAATTTCAGCCTCAGCTCGGCCTGCTTGTACTGGGCGGCCGTGTCGGGAAAATGGATATGCCGCATGGCCGAATCCAGGTTTTCCAGGTTGAGTGAGTTGAGCAGCCACGCAGGAAGGGTTTCCTCGAATTTTGAGGGAAGCCCTTTGATCAGGTTGGCCATGAGCTTGCTGATGGCCTTTGAATTCAGGTACTGGTCCTTCAGTTTCTCGGTGGTGGAGTAGACTGCCTGGAGGCTGGAGCTGACTGCATGTTTTTTTTCCGGGTCCTCCAGGTCGGGATGCACCAGGTTCAGTTTCCGCTTGTAAACCGACGGACGACCGAAGACCACCAGTTCTTTCCCGACGGGATGGTTTTCCGGGATCCATTTGGCCCCCTTGAACCAGATGAGTTCCATGCGTCCCGAGTCATCCCTGAAGTCGGCCACAAGCCTCTTTCCCCGGCCTTTACCGATGGACGCATACCCGTGGATCTTTCCCCTGATCTGGATAAAGGGCATCTCAGGGGTTACCTCGGAGATCCTGTAGAACCTGCTCCGGTCCACATACCGGTAGGGATAATGGGTGAGCAGGTCTTCAACGGTGTTAATCCGGAGTTCCTCACGCAGCAATTCGGCCCTTTTGGGCCCCACCCCCGGAAGAAACTGGATGTCCTGCTTTAAATATTGTTGCATGCGTGAAGCAATTTAAGTAAAATTAATTTATAATCTGTCTAAAGTATTATAAATCAATGACTAACATACATTTTATAAGATTAGATATTTACTAATTATTTACCAATACATGAATAATTGTCACATTTGACAAATACCCTGTAATAAATATAGAAATACTTCGGAATGTACGCACGAATGATGCGTTATTCAATAAGCCCGTGCCGTAATTTGTATGCATAACTGCCGAAATCATTTGCAAAGTCCAGCGGATGACGCTCAGAAAGCCAGGCGAACAGTTCATTTTTTTTGATATGCCCAAGATCCTGAATAGTGCAATGACCATTCCCAACCTTTTTCTTTTGTAGATGAACTAAATCACTGTCAACTCTCCGAACTATGTAACCCAATGCCGCTGCCAGTGAAAGCCGGTCCCTGGTCATTGGTCCGATCGTTCCGTCTGGGAGCACTGTTTTCTTTATTTTTTTTGCAGATCGACCCACTTTAATATTTTGATTATCATTTTGTTGCAAAGGTTCTAAAATCATATTGTCCTCCTTCTCTCCCCCTCCCTCTTTTCCCTCTTTCTCTCTTTCTTTCTCCCTTTTTTTAATAGAAAATGCACGCGGTTTTTTTTCAGCATAGTTTTTTATACTCAGTCGGGGTGCATATCCCACAAATTTTTCAAACTCCTGGACCATGATATTAGATACTATTTCTATTCCATTCGTTTGTATCCCGGTACTGATCGTATCATAGATACTTACCGCAACAGTTTCCGGATACTCCTGATTGATCCGTTTTTTAATGATCACATCATTGATCAAATGTGATTCGATTCGCTGCAAAAGTATTGCAAACCTCTTATAACTCTGAAATTTATTTCCAGTTTCATCACCCCTGACCAGGGCGAAGATCCGGCCCACTTCCTCGAACAGTGTTTCAAATTCCTTCCGGCCTCTGGGCTGGTGGCTGTTCCTGGCAAAAAAGATTTTCAGCATCATATCTTTTGCCTCTTCACGGTCAATAGCCTTTCCTTTAATTTTGTTGTATTCATCCCGGAAATATTCATAAAATTGCCCATTATTTACTAAAGATATGTACCTCTTAACATCTTCTGATTGAGTTACTTGCAAAGTTTCTAAAATCAACGAAAACTTGCGATCTTTTGCCCAGGGTGCAGCTTTTGCAGGGTCGGTTAATATTAACGTGCTTAGATAAGGCTGGCAGTTTTTTACGTCAATCTCCACAAGTGGCCCGTGAATGCGGAGAAAGGGGCGTATCACTTTTGGTGCGTTTGATGCGTTATGATGGAAGCGATACGAAGTATCATCCACTGAATAATATATTTCTCCGTTCAGAATTCGTGTTGCTGCTGCCTTCGCATAGTTCCAGGATTTCTCTTTATCCCCGTAAGCCAGGGTAATGGCTTCGGTGTATCCTGTTGCAATGGTTAAATGCCCTAACTGGGAAGCCTGTGAAGGGTACTTTTTGTTTTTGATTCTGTTTGTTTTCCAGGTCTGTTTTTGCTGCTCCCGGATCCGCCTTTCCAGTTTCGGATTGTCTAAGGGAATTCCGGTTAGCTTTGATTCTATTTCTGGGCAGAAACTGTATTTGTAGGCTGTTATCCCCGGCTGATAAGATCCAACACGTTCCACTATTCGCGCACGGATCAAATAATCCCAGTATTGGTTCGCCTGTGGTACTATTTTAGTAAGATACGGCATTTTTAGTGGTGCAGCGTCATCTTTTCGGGTGTGAACTGCCACAATGGAAATTAACTGTTTCAGCCTGTCAACCTCAAAACCGGGAATGCTTTTCATCTGTTCAGCAAGGTCCGGCAATATCTCATATAGCCTGGTTGGAATTAGCTGAATATATTTGTTTTCAGGCCGTTTAGGTGTTATCTTTGACATGATATTTCATCTGGTAATTTCATCATTTCTTCAGCGAAGAACCCCCTGCCCTTGGGGGTTTTTCTTATTCTGTGAACAGCTTCAGTTGCGTGGTGTACCAAAGGGGTTTCCGCGCGTGCTGAACGTTTTCCCAAGGTGTGACTATTTCAAGGTTCGAAAGCTCGTTATTTTCGGGGTTTCCGTCCAGATGGTTCACTTGGTAGCTGGCTGCAATTGAGCCTATGAATGCCCCTGCAACAAGCCTATGAACGTACATTTCGACTCCATGCGCCCGTACAGCTTTGTATTTTCCTGACCGAGTTACATTGCGAAGTGAAAGGATTTTTTCGCCGTGTTTCACCTGGCCCAGATCAGATACCCAGTATCCCGGATGCCCGTCTATTTCATTCCAGCGTTCCATTAGGAACCGTTTTTCATCCATTCACGAATAGCAGCCTTCGAAAAATAGAGCCTTCGGCCTTGATGGTAGTGCGGAATAGCCTTTTTTGAAGTCAGCAAATAAATGGTTGGCTTTGCTTTTTTCGTCACTGCACAAACCCATTCGATCGTGGCAATATCTTCTTTGCTATCATCATGGTTGCCCATGATCACATTGGTTGCCTTTTCAATGGCCTTTTGCATGATAGGGACCAACAGATCAACCAGCAAATCATCTTTAGTAAAATCACCGTTTTGCATTGTATAAATAGTTAATTATTAATATTGTAAAATTACAAGTGTTAGGGTTAGAAACAAAATCTCAATTTTCACGGATTAATGACATACTGCTAAGCTATATAACTGTAAGACAAATACATACAACAGTTTTGAACCAAAATTTTGTTAATTCTTGTTAGTAAATAGTGGTTTGCGTTGATTTGTTGAAAAGTAAGAATTGAAGATATACGAAAACAAGGGAATGTAAATAAATAGTAAATAGTTAGGTTCGTCATTTTACTACAAGCTATGCAGATATTGAGATGTAGCGCACATGAAGCCAATAAATTACAATTCAACACAAATTAATAACCCCCGACCTAAAGGCCAGGGGTCAATGAAAAAGTTTCAGAGGGTACAGGTTGGATCATGCAGACCGCCTGCTGAAGAGGTTGGATATCGTAGCAAATAATCCCAGTTTTAGGGCTTCCGGGGCCTGCTGCTGCTGCTGGGCCTGTTGCTGTGCAGTATTCCGCGCCGCTGTCTGCCTGGCTGGGGCGTTCGCATTGGTATTCAAATTTAGCAACCACATATCATAAAAACTTAGCGTAAAAATTTTCCTTTCTCATACAAACATATTCACCCTTCGACATGAACCGCCCGCCGGACCTCTGCATTTTCTTAAAGAAAACTATCTCTGCATCGGTGGTGGTCAGGATCTCATGCATATTAGGCTGATTAATGCTTGTTTTCATTTGTGGTTTCAATGGGAATGAAGTCACCAGGTCAACCCCTGAATCGTCCATTGATCTGCTTTCATACCGGGAAGTAACAGCCTCAAAGCCCCGTTCCCTTAGCTCCTGAGCAATCTGCCTTTCATAGTTATGGCCCGCCGTTCTATTCCGATTCGCCACTTTGGACCGCTTTAAGTTCGTTAATAACTTCTCTCAACTGATCGTCTGACATTTTCTCAAAATCAGAAATCAATTCAGTTGTTTGCAGCATTGGCACGGCATACCGGAGCAGATCACGCCAAAAATTAAGCTGGTCTTTAGGTTCAAGTTTGGTCCACTTCTCCCGGATCTCTGGCAGTCGTTCAATAAGAAAATCACCAATAGCCTGCCGGATTTCCCCGCTGATCTTATTCGGCACACCTTTAGGCCTTCCGTTTGGATTCCCGCTATGTCCTGGACTGAATGGCATTGTAAATTATTGTTGTTTGCAATCTTCTTTTATTCCATACCTAAATTCAAAAAGCAAATTCGCCGTTTCAGCAAATGGAACCTCAATCAATGTAGCTTGCTCAAACACCTTTCTTATTTCTTCAACTTGCGGGTCATTCTCTCCGATAACCGTTATCAGCATCTCAAGTGTACCACGGTATTCCATTAACTGTTCAAAGGTCAGTTCCTTGCCTCGGTTGTTTGTTATCTTTCCGTCATAGACCAGCACAGACAACGCACCAATTACCCTACCTTGCCTGACCTGTTCCAGCAAATCAATCATTTCCGCCCTGTTCATTCCGATATTCTTTTATAATTAACCCAGGTTCAAGGCTATCCAATAATTTCAAAACCGCTGCCGTGGGGTCCTCTGCAATGATCACCCGGCACAAACCCCGGTACATCGGAAGATCCTTCCGCTTGATTTCCCGGCCACAATTGTAAATTTTGTCACCTTTTGAGCTTATGGATATCTTTTCATCCAGACTGACCTGTTCACCGGCCTTTACCCTTTCAAGGCGCTGTATAAGTGTGTTACGGTTCATTATGTTGCAGCTAAGATCTTCTTAACCGTTTCAATGTTCAGAGATACCGGAAGATGTTCCTGATCTGCTCGAAGCGAACCAACAAACAAGCTGTTGAAATTCATATTGAGCGCACCACTGGAAGCCTTATTGACTTTATTGAAAAGCTCATGGAGTTTAAGTAGATCCTTTGCGGGGCCTTCCTGGTCTGGCCTGGTGATAAATACACTTTTTTTCTTTAAAATCTGTTCAGCCTCAACCATGTTCAGTATGACCCGCCCTTTATCCATTGTCCACAAACTACCCATTTCGGTGAAGGGGTCCTGCTGAACCTTCCGGGCCAATTCCTTCACGGGATTAGGATTTTTGAATATAAGCTTTGCCCGGTAGTCCTGGATCTGAACATCAGTCATGCCCTCATTGCCATCAATCTGTTTTTTATACACACCTTCCTTTATGAGCGCATCCGTATTGTAAATAAGATCATATAGCTGGCTGCTTGAATCACAGTTTTGCAGGTCCAGGGCATGGTAAGCATCAACCAAAGATTGTAGCAATGCCCGTGTTTGATCCAAACGGGTTAACATGCTCTGCTCAAAAACCTTATCTGAAATAATTTCTGTTCTTTTCATGTCAGTCAATTATTAGTTTTTCAAGATCCTCAACACTTTTTATCAAGGTGTGGTCGTGCAAAATTTCCATCTCATCCCAGCCCGTTCCCGTAAGAAAAGGCACACCTATTTTTAGGCACATTTTTTTCATTTTCGAAAGTTCATCGCCCTTGTAAGCCAACGTGCTATGATTTTCGCGGACGGTTTTATTTTTTTCATCAATGATTCTTTTTGTGAATCGAACCCAGGTGAACCCTGTGGCCTCTGTTTCGCTTTTCAAGATCAGCGAACCGTCTAAATTGCCTCTGTATTGTGCCATAATATATTGATAATTAGTTATTTACCGTATTCAAAAAGGGGTGAATATTTCATGTACATCTGCATGTATTGAGGTGAGGACCTGGGCAGTCCCAAGTCATTGAGCAACCATTCACCAAGTTTTACTTTCGTGTTGCAACCTTCCGGTGGTTTCACATCCGGGTGGATCTCAAAACCTACCCGTTGCGCAACTTCGCCGGATACGTGTTTTTCATCCATTGAGTATACCAGCTGACCTTTGTCAACTACAAATGGTTTCCCGGTTACCGAACAGATCCGGGCTTGTTTTTCGCCCTCATACGGCACGGCTTTAATTGTTTTCATATCTCTATTGTTTAGTAAATTTTTCATCCCTGATTGCTGCCGCAAGGTCCGCGTGTAAGAAAATACGCCTGTTTCCAAGCCATTTGTATTTTATGAGTCCCGATTTTACCCATTCATCCAGGGTTATGGGTGCGATCCCTAACTCTTTAGCTGCACTTGTGCGGGTGTAATATAAGAGTGACGCCTCTTCCGGCTCCTGAACCTCTAAAATTGATTCATATAACCATGTTTTTAGGGCCATTTCAGCCTCCTTCACAGTAAGCGAGGTAAAGGGTTCATTGCCCCTAGAGGCCACTATTTTGGCGGCCTGGGTTGCAAATGTGGGCAAAGTTTTAACTTCTATTTTCATAACTAATAAATTATGACGTAAAAATACGACATAATAAGTCAGCAACAAAAATTAAATGACCTATTAGTAAATAAAAAGTAAATATTGAATTATTCAGAATTCATAAAAGCCAGTTAAAACAGGTTACAGAGCCTTTATTGATACAATTTAAGTGAAATTAGCACGAAGTTAAGTGCTGATAATTTCGAGGTGATCACATCTATAGTGAAAACCATGAATCATTTACAAAGAAGATGTTCAGGAATTGAGACCGTTACTCAAGCTTATTGATTGGAGGGGCAGGGGCGCGAAATATCGCTTTTCACATCTGGATGATGTCTATTATGTCCAGGGGAGAGAAAAGCCGAAAATCAAGCCCTTTTGAAGCTAATTGCTTGCTTAATAAGGAGGGTGCTATCAATCCTCCCAATGACTTTTGGTTTTGTTCAATTTGTCGGGGAAATTTGAAACAAGGATAGCATTTAAATCAATTAGAGGAAAGACGACCCCCTTCAAAGCAGTTAAACTAGTCTTTTGAAACAACATACCTCTACCATGTGCAACAGCCATTCTTGCTAACGATTTTTCAAGATCTTTGTTGATTGAAAATCCCTTCTCACCATCCTGCGTTACATACTTCTTTAATTCTTTCACATGGAAGTCGGTAGCGCATAAATATTCGAGAACTGTGACGCTTTCTTCGTCCTTTGAGTATTTGAATAAATACGCTGTAAATACTCCAAATTGGCCGTCTTCAAGATTCCATGCATATTTCATTTGAATCTCAACTTCTATTTTGTTGTCTTTTGGAGCAAATCCCGGAAAATACTGCCCTGGATCTTTATATATGAATTTCAATTCCCTGAGGCCCGTAATTGAAATATATATTTGTTCTTTTTTACCCGACATGGCTAAGCGGTTGGCTAGATTCTTCAATAGCTACTTTGTCTCGTTCACCATTTTGAGGAATTTCAATCTCCCATGTAACTGTTCTGATATTTTCAGTCAGTTTTAAGACTAAATCATCAACATTCTTGAATCTTATTTCTGGCACTAATCCAATTGCTAATGCCAATTTCACTAAACTGGACAGCCTATGGTTAAAATCACCACTCAATACTTGTGTAATGTAACTTTTCGTAACGCCCAATTTACGGGCTAATTGAGTTCGAGAAAGCCCCTCCCTTTGCATATATGATTCAAGGGACCGATAAAGCTCAAGTTGTATCTTTGTAGTCCAGTATCCTTCGTTATAATATAGTTTTTTGTAATCCATTTTAAAGGCTTTCTAAGTATCGTGCTTTAATTGACCTAAATCTTCTTATATCTTTTGTTTGTCGATTTTTGAATCCACCCATAATAACGATGGCCCCATTGTCTTTTTTTATAGCATAAATCCTTACATCACTTTTTTTAAATTCGTACTCCTTCACTCTTTCGCTTTTATTTGTAGTCAGTGTGTTAAATTTTCCACTTCCTAAAGAAAGGTTTTCAGCATAATCATGCATTATTGCCAAAATAGAAGCAGCTTTCTTTGCATCTCTTTTATTGTTACTAAGCATCTCCATAAAATCATCGAATTCACATACACCATCAACAATTAATTTGTCAATTGATAGTTTGCCGCTTATAAATCTCTCTAACGCAAATTTAGACATAAAGTTTAGCAATTACTAAACTATTTGGCAATTTTAACATAGATTTAGTAAATGTAGCGAAATAATTGAATTTGATTTATATGGATTAAGCAGACCTTATATTGAATTTTACAGGGGCTTTATTTGTGATTATCTCCATTTTTATTAGTGAATGCGTCAATCAGTTTCTTTTGAGCGCTGTTCTCGATTTTTGTCCTCTGCTTTTTGTGCCAGCTTCCTCATCTTCTCCGGCTGAATCTTCAGATAGCGTTTTATCACATCACTTTTATGGCCCGTGATAAGTTTGATTTCATCCAGGGTGAAGTCATAGTAATTATAGGCCAGGGTAACGAATGTGCCCCGGATCTTATGGCTTGTAATTAGCTGCCATTTCTCGAATTGAGAAATGATTTCCTCAGTCCCGATGTAATTCACACGCTCAACAATTTCATTTATCTGCGCCCTTCGGCAAACCTCTTGTAGCCTTTTATTGTATATATTGCGGCTGGGCACGGGCAAAGCGTTTGTCCCTTCGCGGTACATATAATTTTCATAGATTTCCTGTGCTTCTCTGGTTAGATAAAACCTAACCGGTTCGCCTGTTTTCTGTGTTTTAATAGCGCATTTGTATCTGCCATTATCTTTTGTAAGCTGTGATTTCTGAAGGCTTTTTAAATCGCTGTGGCGAAGACCGAACCAGCAATTGAAGATTACGACATCTCTTAATTCCTCATATTTGTCTCTGAGTGCTTTATCTTCTATATCATCAAAAGTCAAAAGCCGGATTCTTTCGATTTCGCCAAGATCCAGAATGAACAAATTATCATCTTCTGAAGGCACTTTTAGTTTTCGGCCCCATTCAAGATACTCGCGGTTGTTATGATATTTATTCTTTGCGGCCCATGTTAGAAAATCCTTTAAAGCCCCTATCTTATTCCTGGTAGTACTGTTAGATTCTCCCTTATCAACCAGCCATTTTAAAATATTGCTTTCGAAATCCTTTGTGAACACGTTGAAAGTAAGTGTCCCGTGATCCTGTCCGTATCTTACTAAAGTACTCCGAAAGCTGATCCAGTTCGCAATGGTTCCCGGAGAGATGCCCTGAGTACGCTTGTAATCAACGAATTTATCGAATGTATCCATAACATCAATTTCATTATTTCCCTCAGTGTGCAGGTCCTGAAATTGTACCTCATAGTATTGCCCTGTCTCATATCGTTTTTTTAATGCCTCAGTGTGGATGTTATCGGCCCATATTGCCATCGAAGCTAACAGGGAATTGATTTCTTTTGCTCGTGGCTCTATGGGCTTTACTCTTTGCTTTTTGCTGTCCCAGTACATTGGAGCAACCTTTTTGCCAACAGGCGCGCGAAATCGCTTTCCTTTTCCAAAGCTGACAAACATGAAGATAGGTTCCTGTGTTTCCTGTTCCTGTGTTTTGCTTATCTTACCTTCAGTTTTTTGATGTAAGATCGCGCAGAAGAAATCAGGTAGAAATTGACATTGATATTTACGTCCATGATAGCAGATATGTATTTACAGATTATTTACGTAAATATAGTAAATAGATATAAGCTATCAAATAATAGATATAAAAAAGATACTGTTAATTAGTGTGTTATATAAATAGATACAGGTAAAGGTATACTGAAAACTAATATAAGTAAAATTAGTATTTTACCACAAAGCGTTTATATGGTCTGGCGAATCCTGAAATATTTGCAGCACCTGTTCTTCAGGCGCCACCGCGGAGGCCATGGCATCCATTCACCCTACCTGTTTGAATTCATCCACCAGGTGGTTTTCAATGCATCAGGTGTGAAGGTTCCGGGGGAGATCCTGGAAGAGCACCGGAAACTGAAAAGGGATGCATCCATGATCCCTGCGGGGAAGCTGGGAGCGACCTCCAATGTGGTGAAGTCTGAAATGCGGTCGGTCCGTTCCTTTGCCCATGGATCGTCGGTTTCTGAAAAGTACGGCGGATTCCTTTACAGAACCAGTCGGTGGTTCAGGCCGGATATGATCCTGGAGTTGGGAACCGGACTTGGAATAAGCACCCTGTACCTGGCATCAGGTTCACCTGATATACCCTTACACAGCATTGAGGGAAACACGGACCGGGCAGCCATTGCAGCGCAGCTTATGTGCCGGTATGGTCTGGGATCGGTATCCATTCACTGGGGTGAGATGGATCAGAAGCTGGAAGAGCTGATGCCGGTGTTGTGTGGCCGCTTTATTGCTTTTGTGGATGGCAACCACCGCTACGGGCCCACCATCCGTTATGTAAAAAAGCTCATTGGCAGGGCAGGGGAGGAAGCCGTGGTCATTATGGACGACATTTACTGGTCCAGGGGTATGCACAAAGCCTGGAAGGAGGTGGCAGCCTGGCCTGAAGTCAGGGTAAGTATTGATCTGTATGATATGGGAATCCTCCTTCTTAGAAAGGATCTGAATAAAGGCCACCTAAAGATCAAGTTTTAAGAACTTTTTGGATTGAATCTTCCTGATATTGCTTACTTTCGTGTTCAATACATTGAAAAATGGATACAATCATCAGCCTGGATAAAATTGTCAAGAACTACTACATCGGATCCATCACCGTAGAAGCACTTCGGTCGGTGGATATTGAAATCAAAAGAAATGAGTATGTGGCCATCATGGGACCGTCGGGTTCGGGAAAATCAACCCTGATGAACCTGGTGGGTGCGCTGGATACCCCTACAAGTGGTGCGTATATTCTGAACGGTACGGATGTGAGCAAAATGGATGACAACAGGCTTGCTGAGATCCGGAACAAGGAGATCGGATTTATATTCCAGACTTTTAATTTACTTCCAAGATATACTGCCCTTGAGAATGTAACCCTTCCCCTGGTCTATGCCGGTGTGGGTAAAACTGAAAGGGTTGAGAAAGCAAAAAAGACGCTGGATGAGGTAGGATTGGCCGACCGGATGGACCACCGCCCCAACGAATTATCGGGCGGACAAAGGCAGCGGGTCGCCGTAGCCCGGGCGCTGGTAAACGACCCTTCCATCATTCTGGCAGATGAACCGACAGGAAACCTGGACTCAAAAACATCGGTGGACATCATGAAACTTTTTGGCCAGATCCACAAGAGGGGCAATACCATCATCCTGGTGACCCATGAAGAGTCCATTGCCCGCTATGCACACCGAATCATCCGTTTGCTGGATGGGAAAATCGATCATATCGAGATCAACGAAAATCCAGATACATAAAGGGTGGTCAGGAAATCGGGTATATACACCAAAACGGGGGACAAGGGGGAGACCGCTTTGATCGGAGGCAGAAGGGTCCCCAAATATCACTCCCGTATTGAAGCCTCCGGGACCGTGGATGAGCTGATGGCACATACAACCTTGTTAAGGGACATGCTGAAAGATGAAAGGATCAGGGACGAACTTCTCACTATCCTGGATATCCAGATGGCCACAGCTTCTGTGCTGGCGGCTGATTTTGACACCAGTCCGGTCGGTTTGCCAATTGTGGGTGAGAAGCAGGTAAAGTTTCTCGAGGAGAGAATTGACGAAATGGATGCTTCCCTGGAGCCACTCCACAGCTTTGTCATCCCGGGAGGACATCCGGCTGTTTCACAGGCACACGTAGCCCGTACGGTTTGCAGGAGGGCAGAGCGGTGTATTCTCAGGCTTGCACAGGAGGTTAACATACAGGAGGATGTGCTGCAGTTTTACAACCGTTTGTCAGATTATTTCTTCGTTCTTTCAAGAAAAATTGCTGCTCTTTCGGGGGTTCAGCAGCAGGTTTGGAATCCGGGGTTGTAAGAATTAATTTTTTTTTTAATTTTGCGGCTCAGAACAGGCACCCTGAAGTTTCATTAAAATTGCATGTCGATGTATTGGACCCTTGAATTAGCCTCTAAACTAGAAGATGCACCCTGGCCTGCCACCAAAGAAGAATTAATTGACTTTGCCATCAGATCAGGAGCTCCCATGGAAGTGATTGAAAATTTGCAGGAAATTGAAGATGAGGGAGATGTGTACGAGAGCATCGAAGACATCTGGCCTGATTATCCAAGCAAAGATGATTTCTTCTTTAACGAAGATGAATACTAAAGAGAAAGGGGCCACGCGCCCCTTTTTTATTTTAATCCCTCAATCCCTCAATCCCCCCTGCGCAGCAGGTTCATCCTTCCACCTGAAAACATCCAGTTGATTCAGGGGCCTCCACTGCTCTACCCATTTAAAATCGCTCAGCCGTTCCTCTTCTGCAGGAAGCTTCTCAAGAGGATAATAGATTCCATCGGGTTTGGTCATGTAGTTAACTCTGGAAATTTTATTGTCCTTCAGATAGATAATCAGATTGGTGCACTCGGTTTTATTGGCACCCACAATCACATCCTTGTCAACTGCATAGTAAATGGTCTGGCCGTTCCCGGTAACATGGATTCTGGTTAGTTGGTTGTTTTTAAAGTATCCGGTCATTTCTTTCCCGCGCATCTGGTCAAATTTCACAGAATCTTTCTGGCTGATCACCATGGAAACACCGGTCATGTTCATCCTGTGAAGCTGCTGGTCCACCATGATCACCCTGATGTGGCTTGCTGTCAGCTGGTTTTCCTCACTCCAGAGTACCGGATCACCAATAAAATCGAAGGCGCTGTCAGCCTCAATATAGACCAGTGAGTCACACATCACCTGCAGATCAGGTCGAAAGATCTTTACCCTGTAGTATGCTTTCAGGATACGGCTCTGTGTTTCCACGCCGGGGTTCTGAAGAGAACGAAGGGTGTCCGCATGGACATACATGGTGTCAGCACCATCAACCAGGATCATCAAGGCGCTGTCAGTGATCATGGCAGTCTCCAGTTCACTGTAATAGAGCCCGAAATTCCCAGTCAGGGTCATGTTCTGGGCCGAATCAACGAGGACCACATTGGAACGGGCCCTGCCAAAACCCGCTTCGGCTTCATAGTAGAGGGTGTCTCCGCTGAGCGTTCTTCCCGATTCCCTCAGGCAGGCATGATCGGTGACAAATGAAATATCATTCCGGGAATCATACCATCCGTTTTCGCAGTAGATGTACCGTTCAGGATTGATGATCTCGGTGGATCCGAAGAAATAGGAGATCTCTGTCTGGGTATCATATTTAAGGCTGTCGGTATGGATGGAGTATTCAGGATTGGTAATGACAACACTGTCGCTGAAGAAAAAGATTTCTGAATCGAGCAGGAACCTTCCTTTTCCACTGGTCAGTTTCTGGTCAGCCTGGGTAAGTTTTCCTCCTCCCCGGTAGGTGGCGATCCCGTCAGCCCTGTAATAATCCAGGGTGTCGGTTTCGAGGTTAATGTCCTTGTTGACAAGTGTCACATTCCGGCGGACTTTCGCAAGTTTGGTTTCGCCGTTATAATGCGCCCTGTCCCCGGTGAGGGTAAGGGTATCGCCCTGCACCACTTTCACGTTACTGAATGCATCCACCGACCCCGATGAGGCATAAAAATAGGCTGAATCGCAGGACATGATCACATCCTCATGCTTTAGCTGCACATTCCCGATAAGTTTACGGGCGTCCTTGCCTATTTTTATATCATAGGCAGTTAGCTCCGCATTCATGATTTCGAGCCTTGTCACTTTTTGTGCACGGACAACAGGGGATAAAAACAGCATGCAGGCGAGCAGCAGGCATCTCAGTGAAACGCGCTTATGCCTGGATGAGATCATCTCTGGCTGGTCTCTTCACCAAAACGGGCACAGTTCTTGAAGGAGTTGTCAACCCTGATGTATGTTGTTTCTTTCTTATCAGCATACCATTCCTTCATGACCTCAATATTCTTTTTCTGCAAAGCCATGTTTTGAAGCAACAGGTAGTCCTGCTTCAGATTGGCGCGATGGGGTTCGATCCTCTTCTTCAGATATAGAAGCTTGTAACATGTCTTGCTGTTGTGGTCGGTTGATTCATAGGGTTCTGACACATCACCCACTTCCATGTTCCGGATCATATAGTAATCCTTGGTGGGAAGCTGGTCAAGTTCGAATTTGGAAGCCATGGTCTGTGGATTGACAATAAGGCCTCCGTTCATGTTTGTCCGTTCATCTTCCGAATAGCGTTTGGCCGCCATTTCAAAGGTAATGGAATCGGCGAGGATCACCGTGCGCAGACTATCCAGTTTATGAATGGCTTTCTGCTTGGCATTTGCATCTGCTTTGGGTCTCATCAGAATGTGACGCGTATTGGCACGGTCGCCCCTTCGTTCTATCATCTGGATGATGTGAAAACCAAAAGAGCTCTCAACAATTTTGGACACCTGGCCCTCTTTCAGTGACCATGCCTCTGTGGCATAGGCTTTGTCCAGTTCACTTCGCATCATGAATCCCAGCTCTCCCCTCTTTGGGGCACTGGGCCCTTCGGAATAAAGGATGGCCAGCGTCCCAAAATCCTCTCCGTCCTGAACACGTTTCCGCAATTCAAGCAATCGTTCTTTTACCTGGAATACAGCTTCATCACTATAGGCAGGATACGCAATAATCTGTGCCAGTTCCACCTCGGTGTTTATATAGGGGATGCTGTCCGGGTCAAGTGATCTGAAGTAGCTCTTTACATCGGAAGGTGTGGTTGAGATGTCTTTGGTGATGGAAGAGCGCACTTCCTGCGTGACCATCTGTTCATGGATGGCCTCCCTCAGGTCGTCCTTGATATCGAATATGGACTTGTTAAAATAGGCCTCCATCTCTTTTTCATCACCGAACTGACTGATGAAATAATCCAGTCTTGACTCCATCTGCATCTCCACCTGGTCGGGCCCTACCTCCACACTGTCGATCTTTGACTGGGCCATCAGTAATTTCTGCTCAATCAACTGGTTAAATATCTGGCATCTGGCGTCAGAGGGCACATACATGCCCGACATCTTCATCTGAATGTATTGTTGCTCAATGTCTGATTGCAGCACATTAAAATCTCCCACCACAGCCACTACCCGGTCAATAATAAGAGCTTGTGACATTGCACTGGCTGAAATAAGGATTCCTGCAATGATGTGTATAATTCGTTTCATTTATCGCCTATTGGTATATTTCAAATTGGTTCCTGGTTACCCCATCGCCATAAACCTGCTGATCAAGATCCTTGAAGAACTCGATCTTTCGTTTGTTCAGAAGGATGCTCACTATATCATCATATACCATTTCCAGGGGAGCTGCTTCGCCCTCAGGGAGGTGATTGCTTATGTGAAGGAAATAGCGATAAAGAGAATCTGTGGCCTCCAGATTTCTGTTGTACTGCAGGTACCTGGATGGTTGCGAAATAGTCATGGGCAACTGGGATTTAATGGATGAGAAGTAGATCCATGTATCGTTAAAATCACTGTACTTCTCCGCATAACTGATGCAATATTTCTCCATCTGGTCAAGGTCATCTTCTCCGTTGTCGTGGGACCAGCTGCGCAGCTCATTGAGCCTGGGTGCTGTCAGGGGGACCTTGATATAGGTCCCCTTGATCACATCATGCCCCAGCAGGAAGTTATTGATGTTCTCCTGATAATATTCCCTGATTTCATCATCGGTAACTACCGTATCCAGCTTCTGTTGCAATAGTTTCTGTCTGTAGGTAAAGATCAGCAGGGAACGGTGATATTCTGCAATCTGCTTGCTAAAATCTTTCTGCTCACCGGTGAGGAACTGTTCTGCCCTGTTCACCATCAGCTGATCCTTCACCCAGGTGTCCACATAGCGTTTGGCGAGGATGATGCTGTCCTGGTATGAAGTACCTTCGGGAATGACATCCTCAAGATCGGAAGGGTAGAGGTAGTGATCAAAGACCCGGGCTACCGGATCTTCATGGTTGTTCCCATGGATCATTGTACAGCCATAACCCGCCAACAAACCCAGGAATATCAGGACAGCGTATCTGCTCATTTTCAGGTTTTGATCCTGGAAAGAAGACTTCTGTCCACCTCCACAGGATACTTTTGTTTTAACGATTCAACCCACTGTTTTTCCAGGTAGTTCTGATAGTCGGAGGTAATCTGGCCCCTTGCTTCATCCAGTTTCTTGGGTTCAGGGTTCCTGACTCCCCGGAGGATCACAAAGCTTTCAGTACCCTCATTGGAAACTACGGGTCCAAGTCCGATCTGCCCTTTCATGGCATCCACCATTTCATTTTTCCCTTCTTCCAGCAGGACTCCCTCAAAGGTAATGCAGTCTGCTGTGTCATTGGAACAGAAAGCACTGTTCAGGTCGGTCTCCTGAAGTTTGCCTTTGGCAATCTTCTTATAGGCTTTCCGGACTCCTTCCAGGTCAGCGCCTTCACTGCAGGTTACAATCAGTGCGTCGCTCCGTTGCTGCCACATGTAGTCTTTCAGGTGGCTCTTGTGAAAAGCTTTCAGTCCGAGGGTATCGGACACAGCTTTCGACCAGACTTTCTGATCCATGATGTCAAATAGCAGGATTCCGTCGTGATACTCCTCATAGATGTACCTGAACTCCGGGTATTTTTCTGCAAGCATGGAATCCTCATAAGCGATTACCTCCTGGGTGGTAAATTCAGTATACAATTCATTTACATATGCCTGGATGTGCTTGCCTTTTCCACGAATCTGCTTTTTCTGGATGTAATCTGCAAATTCGCCGGTGGTGATTGTATGGTTCCCGATCCTTTCAAGGGGAGTCTGGTTGTCTAAAAGTCCGCCTCCATTCCATTGACCTTTCAGCAGAGAGCTGTCAGCCGCAGCATAGATAAGCTCCATTCCTTCCGGAAACTCAGTGAATCCGTACTCAGATTTTAGTTTGTTCACATATCTTACAGTCTGGTACTTTCTCCTGTCTCCCCGGCTGGCCTTTTCCACCAGCTCGGGTTTCATCTCCTCATAGGAACCTATCCCTTTCTTATCCATAAGTTTCACAATGAACCACCCATAGGACGAATTGAAGGGTTTTGAGTAGTCCCCATTGTTCTCCAGGGCAAAACTCTCCTCCTCAAATTGGGGGAACATCCGCCCGGTGCCGAACCATGGGTATTCTCCACCCTTCCTGGCCGAATTGGGATCCTCAGAAAAAGTCATGGCCATATGGGCGAAATCAATCCCTAACTGGAGGCTGTCATAGATCATTTGCACCTTTTCATAGGCCTTTATCTTGTCCCCCTCACTCATCCCTTCGGGTGCAGCCACAAAGATCAGGGACACCTTGGCCTGTCCCCTGGCTGGTCTGAGGTCGTTCACCTTCAGGATGTGATATCCGTACATGGTTTGAAAGGGCTGACTGACCTGTCCAACGGGAGTATTGTATGCCACGTTCTCAAATTCGTAAATCATGGAAAAAACTGTAAAATAGCCCAGGTTGCCACCATTTTCTGCTCACTGAAGCATCATCCGAGGTTGCCCTGGCTACAGTTTCGAAGGACTCCCCCTTCAGAATCAGCCTGCGGATTTCACTGATTTTTTCGTAAGCAAGCACTGTATCCTCCGGTGAGGGATTTGCAGGCATTTTAATCAGAATGTGGCTGGCATTTACATCCAGCTTTGCCCTTTCATACGCCTCTTTCATCATCTCTTCCTTGGTCACCTCATCGGCCAGGTAGGGTTTGGCCAATTGTTCCCTGTACCCTTCAAGTTCTGTTTTGAATTTGGTTGTGGTATCCATGCCAAGAGATTCGGCTTCCATTACTTTTAACTTGAAATTGATGAAAAGATCCAGGTATTCCTCGGGTGTCTGTCTGTTCAGGGAATTCTCGTTGTTATTCTTCCTGTAGATTCTTTCAAATTCAGCCAGGGAAACCTTTTCGTTCCCCAGGGTCATTAAAACCGGAGATTCCTGACTGAAAAGTCCCAGTGTGGCTAAGGCCGCCAGGGCCATGGTAAGTATGCTTTTTTTCATTTTGATGGTTTAGGTTTTATTTAGAACGAGCTGTTATACGATATATTATCTGCTGTAGTTTGGTGCTTCCCGTGTAATGGTCACATCATGCGGGTGACTTTCCTGAACCCCGGCATGGGTAATCCTGGTAAATTTTGCCATCTGCAAAGCAGAAATATTGACTGCGCCGCAGTAACCCATGCCTGCCCGCAGACCACCTACCAACTGATAGATGACCTCGGAAAGACTTCCCTTGAAGGGCACCCTGGCTGCAATTCCCTCGGGCACAAGTTTTTTAATGTCATCCTCCATATCCTGGAAATAGCGGTCCTTGGATCCGAGTTGCATGGCCTCAAGGGATCCCATGCCCCGGTATGATTTGTACTTCCGTCCGTTGTAGATGATGGTTTCACCCGGCGACTCTTCCACCCCCGCAAAGAGTGACCCGGCCATGATGGAGCTTGCTCCGGCAGCCAGGGCTTTGACAATATCACCGGAATACCGGATCCCGCCGTCTGCGATAACGGGGACTCCCATTCCTTTGATGGCTGATGCGACTTCGTAAATGGCTGTCAGCTGGGGAATCCCCACTCCGGCAATCACCCTTGTGGTACAGATAGAACCCGGTCCGATACCCACCTTTACTGCATCGGCTCCTGCTTCCACCAGTGCCCTGGCTGCTTCTGCTGTTCCGATATTGCCTACAACCACATCCAGATTAGGGAAATTCGCTTTTACTTTTTTCAGACTCTCAATGACTCCTATGTGATGACCGTGGGCAGTATCAATAACCACTGCATCCACCCCGGCTTCTTCAAGCGCGGCGACCCGTTCGATGATATCGGAGGAGGAACCAATGGCTGCAGCAACGCGCAAACGGCCTTTGGAATCCTTGCAGGAATTGGGCCTGTCTTTCGATTTGGTGATGTCCTTGTAGGTAATCAGCCCGATCAGTTTATGGTCACTGTCAACCACCGGCAGTTTTTCAATTTTATGTGCCTGGAGGATTTTGCCAGCCTGTGCCAGACCCGTATTCTTTTCGGTTGTGATGATGTTGTCTTTTGTCATTACCTCAGCAATGGCCAGGTCCATGTCCTGGACAAACCTCAGGTCCCGGTTGGTGACAATACCGATCAGTACCTTGCCCGGGTCCACCACGGGGATTCCGCCTATCTTATACTCTTTCATCAGGTTCAGCGCATCCCGGACAGTTCCCTCTTTTCCAATGGTGATGGGCTCATGGATCATGACGCTCTCGGCTCTTTTCACCCTTTTCACCTGCCTTGCCTGCTCTTCAAGGGTCATGTTCTTGTGGATCACACCAATCCCTCCCTCCCTGGCAATGGTGATCGCCAGGTTCTCTTCAGTGACAGTATCCATGGCCGCCGATACGATGGGTGTATTGAGCATGATGTTCCTGGAAAAATTTGTACTGATCTCAACTTCTCTGGGCAGGACTTCCGAATAGGATGGTACCAAAAGTACGTCATCGAAGGTCAGGCCTTCAGAAACGATTTTATCCTGGGCGAACGACATTGTATGAGAATTTGGTTAAATTTAAATGTGGCAAAATTACAAAAAAAAAACTTAGCCGGGCTTGATGACTTAAAGGACATTTTGACCCGGTTCTGGGGCTTTTCTCAATTTCGCCCTTTGCAGGAAGAGATCATCCGCTCAGTCCTCCGGGGAGAGGATACCCTGGCCCTGATGCCCACAGGGGGAGGGAAGTCCATCACCTTTCAGGTAGCAAGCATGGCCAGGGAGGGTATCTGTATTGTGGTTACCCCACTGATTGCCCTGATGAAGGACCAGGTGGATCAGCTGGTCAGTAAGGGGATCAAAGCTGTTGCCATTCATTCGGGGATGACCCGAAATGAAATGTCCGTTACCCTTGATAACTGTATCTACGGAGATTTCAAATTCCTTTATGTATCCCCGGAGCGCCTGCGTACCGGGTTGTTTCTTGCCAGGGTGAAAGAGATGAATGTGAACCTGCTGGCAGTTGATGAAGCACACTGTATTTCGCAGTGGGGGTATGATTTCCGGCCTTCGTACCTGGAAATAAGCTTCCTGAGGGAGATCCTTGAGGGGGTTCCTGTTCTTGCCCTGACCGCCACAGCCACACCGGAAGTATGCAATGATATCCAGGAGCAGCTTGGATTCGGGAAGAAAAACCTGCTCAGCAAAAGTTTTGACCGTGAAAACCTGGCTTATGTGGTCAGGCGGACAGAAAACAAAACCCTCGAACTGGTTAAGATCATTAAAAATCTGGAAGGGTGCGGGATTGTGTATGCCAGGAACAGGAAAAAGTGCAGGGAGATTTCCCAGTTGTTGAAGGAAGAGGGCATACATGCCGGCTATTATCATGCAGGGCTGAAGCAGGAGGAACGGAACAGCCGCCAACAGGAGTGGATAGAGAATCACTTCAGGGTGATGGTGGCCACCAATGCATTTGGTATGGGAATTGATAAACCGGATGTAAGGTTTGTCATTCATATGGACCTGCCCGATACGCCCGAAGCCTACTTCCAGGAAGCCGGCAGGGCCGGCAGGGACGGGAAGAAATCCTGGTCAGTCCTTCTTTTCAGTCCGGCCGATGAAAGAGTGGCCATGGATCGCATCGAGGTCAACTTTCCGGGTATCCCAAAAATCAGGCAGGTTTACCTGGCCCTGTGCAACTTCCTGCAGATACCTGTGGGCAGCGGAAAAGGGCAGCAATATGATTTTGAATTCGGGGAGTTCCTGCACCGGTTCAGATTCAATTCCCTTGTGGCACACAGTTCGCTGAGCATTCTTTCAAGGGAGGGCTATATCAGTATTACGGAAGCATTTCTCAATCCTTCACGGATCATGTTCCGGACAGGGCGTGATGATCTCTATGGATTCCAGGTAAAGAATGCCGGCTTTGATGGTTTTATTAAGCTGATTCTTCGTTCTTACAGTGGACTTTTTACGGGATATGTGAAGATTGATGAGGGTTTCCTGGCCAGGAGGTCAGGTTTGCCAGCCGGAAAGGTTTATGAATACCTGAAGGTACTCTCATCAAGAAAGATCATCCATTACATACCCAGGAAAAATATACCGGTGGTTACCTTCCTTGAAGAGCGGCTGGATGAAAAAAACCTGCTGATCTCCCCTGAACGTTATCAATTCAGGAAGGAGCGCTTCGAGAACAGGATCAGGGAAATGATCCGTTATGCAAGTTCGGAATCGGTGTGCCGCAACCAGTTCCTCCTGGGATACTTTGGCCAGATCAACACACCGCGGTGCGGAAGGTGTGATGTGTGTGTGGAGAAGAAACCGGTGAAGCCGGGAAGCGAAGCGTTTGAGGCCGTCCGTGCGGCTGTTGAGGGCATTCTAAAGAATGGAGCCAGGGATCTGGATTCCCTGGTAAAGGAAGCCGGCAATGAACCGGAGATGGTGATCGGTGTCATCGAACAACTGATCGGGGAAGGGTCACTGGTCAGGGGGAAAGATTTCAGGATCAGCCTGAAATAGGCCTGGCTGCCAATTGAGGGCTTTTGATTATCTTTGCGCCATGCAAGAAGAGAATCCCCAGACCCATTCATTTGTATTTTCAGAAGCAATGGTTTCATTGGTGAAGGCCGCCAATGAAACTGCAACTTTTTTTGAAGGGCTTGCGGGCACAGAAGGGAAAGCATTTATCTCCGAAGCGGTCATCCACCTCTCAACGGTCTACGCTTCCGTCCTGAAGATCGGGGAGACTGAACCTGTCCTCGATTTCACGGGAGAGCCTACTGTGACAGAACAGGAGTGGTCAGGAATCTTTCAGCGGATTGCACAGATTCTGGGAGGGCACAATGAAATCCTCCGGCCGGCAGAAGAGGATGAGTTTGACCGGGCCGAGCTGGTGATTCATACCATTTCCGAGGATCTTTCCGATGTGTACCAGGAACTGAGGGATTTTACATCCCTGTTTAGTCGCGGCATTGAAGAGATCATGAATGACGCAGCATGGGAACTGAAAGAACGTTTTGCAGACCACTGGGGTAAGAAGCTCCTACGTGCCCTGACGGCACTTCATGACCTTTATGTAGCGGGGATTGATCCAACTGCAGAATGATAATGTTTCAGAAAGAGATTACCAAGGAGGAGGTGGCTCAGCTGGAATTGATCCAGTTTGAAGGCCCCATTTCTTTGATAGAGACGCAGGAGGAGTTCATGAAGGAGATTGATGCCATTGCATGTAATCCGGTTCTTGGATTTGATACGGAAACCAGGCCTTCATTTAAAAAGGGGAAAGTCTACCCCACCTCCCTGATCCAGATATCAAATACCCATCAGGCATGGCTGATCAGGGTTGGCAGGCTGGGATATCCGGGGCGCCTGCTGGAACTGCTCTCCAGTGAGGAGATCCTGAAAGTGGGGGCAGGGCTCCACGATGACATCAGAAGAATGCGGTACGATTTTCATTTTAAGCCCGGAGGATTCCTTGATTTGCAGCAATATGTGGAAGCATTTCAAATCGAAGAGAAAGGATTAAAGAAGCTGAGTGCCATAGTACTGGGAAAAAGGATTTCCAAATCTCAGCAGGTCTCAAACTGGGACATGGATGACCTCACTGAAGCCCAGTTGCGCTATGCAGCTACCGATGCCTGGATATGCCTTGAAATATACAATGCTTTACGAAACGCCTTATCAGACCAGTATGGATGAACGCACAAAAATAGTCCTCAAATCAGGGAAGGATCAGTCACTAAGGCGCTTCCATCCATGGGTGTTTTCAGGAGCCATCAAGAAGATCCACGGTCCGGCTCGTGAAGGCGAGGTGGTGGATATTTACGACAACAAGGATGAATTCCTGGCTTCGGGCCATTACCAGGATGGATCGATTGCCGTCAGGGTGCTGGGTTTTGAGCCCCTGGAGCTGAATCAGGAATTCTGGGATGGCAGGATTCACTCCGCCTGGCAGCTCAGGGAGAAACTGGGACTGGTTTCCGATCCCAATACCAATGTTTTTCGCTGGGTCAACGCTGAAGGAGATGGTTTGCCGGGACTGATCATCGACTATTATGCCGGAGCCGCTGTGATACAGATGCACTCCATAGGCATGTATAAAAACCTGGCGGCTATCCACAAGGCCATGTTGCATGTGGCCGGGGCTGGGGTCCACACCATATATAATAAGAGCCAGTCCACCCTTCCCGATAAACCGGGGATAGAGCAGAGGTCGGGATTCCTGCTGGGAAACAAGGCAAGCGGGGAAGTACTGGAGAACGGATTCAGGTTTCAGGTAAACTGGACCGAGGGCCAGAAGACAGGTTTCTTTATTGACCAGCGGGAGAACAGGAAGCTGCTGGGACAGTGGTCCGGCGGCCGGAAGGTGCTGAACATGTTTGGTTATACGGGCGGATTCAGTGTCTATGCTGCCGGCGGGGGAGCAGAACTGGTTCACACTGTGGACAGTTCAGGGAGAGCCATCGACATGACAGGGGAACATATGGCGATGAACTTCCCCGGGGGATCAGTCCATGAGGCGTTTACCATGGATGCATCCGATTATTTAAGGGATATGGAAGCCATGTATGACCTGATCATTCTGGATCCTCCCGCATTTGCCAAGCACCAGAATGTACTGAGCAATGCATTGCAGGGTTACAAGAGGTTGAACCAAAGGGCCTTCGAGCAAATTGTGCCGGGTGGAATCCTGTTTACCTTCAGCTGCTCCCAGGCTGTGAGCAAGGAAAACTTCCGGAAATCGGTCTTTGTGGCAGCAGCCAATGCACACAGGAAGGTCAGAATTCTGCACCAACTGTCGCAGCCCGCTGATCATCCCATAAGCATTTTCCATCCGGAAGGGGAATACCTGAAGGGACTTGTGCTCGAGGTGGAGTAACAATCTGCTTTTTCAAACGTCTTATCATGATGAATAACCAATATGAATCCTTAAAAAACTTACCATGAAAAAATCAGCATTATTGCTTATCTCCTTGTTAGCCATTGCCACCACATCCTGTGTGATCGGAGGCTGGGACAATTTCATCACCGGGAACGGGAATGTGGTGGAGGAGTCAAGGGATATTTCCGGATTTACCGGTGTTCATATCAGCTCCGGGATAGATGTCCTTCTGAGTGAAGGAGATGAATTCAAAGTAGTAGTGGAGGCGGATGAAAACCTCCTGGAGGTAATTGAGACCGAATTGAAAGGCGGTATGCTTGTGGTGGGGACAGACCATGTGAACATCAGGCAGGCAAAATCAAAGAAAGTCCATGTGACCCTGCCATCCCTGGAAGTGCTGAAGATCAGCAGTGCAGGTGATTGCGACGGACAAACACCTTTTCATTGCAATGACCTTCGTCTGGAGGTCAGCAGCGCAGGGGACCTGCTGCTGGAGGTTGAAGCTGACCGGATCGACCTGGACGTCAGCTCAAGCGGGGATGTCAGGCTCTCCGGTGAAGCAAGGACCTTTGATGTATCACTGAGCAGTGCCGGTGACCTGCATGCTTTTGAACTGGTGGCAGAAAACGTGAATGTGGATGTTTCCAGCGCAGGGGACGCAAGGGTCAATGCCACAAAAGAGATTTCCATGAGTGCTTCAAGCGCCGGGGATATCTATTATAAAGGTGGTGCAGAAGTCGTCCATTCCAGCAAATCAAGTGCCGGGAATATCATCAGGAAGGATTAATCAGGCTCAGGATTGGTTTATCCAAGGTAACTCTTCAGGATTTTGCTCCTGGTGGTGTGCTTCAGCCGTTTGATGGCTTTTTCCTTGATCTGTCTTACCCGCTCCCTGGTCAGATTGAACTCTTCGCCAATCTCTTCCAGGGTGTGGGGATGTTTCCCGTTCAGGCCGAAATAGAGCCTGATGATACTTGCTTCCCTGTAGGTAAGGGTGCTAAGGGCCCTTTCAATTTCCTTTCGAAGGGAATCATTCAGCAAGCCGCGGTCGGGGGAGGGGGTTTCACCGTTAAGCAGCACATCGTACATGTTCCCGTCCTCGCCGTCCTGCAGCGGAGCATCCATGGATACATGCCGCCCCGAACTCCGGATGGCATCCTTCACATCTTCGGGTGCCAGTTCAAGGGTCTGGGCGATCTCCAGGATGGTGGGTTCCCTTTCAAATTTTTGCTCCAGTTCGGCAAAGGTTTTATTTATTTTGTTGATGGAGCCGATCTTGTTCAGAGGGAGACGGACGATACGGGCCTGCTCGGCCAGTGCCTGCAGGATCGATTGCCTGATCCACCAAACAGCGTAGCTGATGAATTTAAAACCGCGGGTTTCATCGAAACGCTGGGCAGCTTTGATCAAGCCCAGATTCCCCTCATTGATCAGGTCGGGGAGGCTTAATCCCTGATTCTGGTATTGTTTGGAGACTGAAACCACGAAACGGAGGTTGGCTTTGATCAGTTTCTCCATGGCCTCGGCATCTCCTTTCCGGATCCTTCTTGCCAGTTCCACCTCCTCTTCAGCTGTGATCAGATCCACCTTTCCGATCTCATGCAGATATTTATCCAGCGATGGGGTTTCCCGGTTGGTGACCTGTTTAATGATCTTGAGCTGCCTCATACCTCGCCTGATGAATGGGATTCGTTATACGTAATCAATCCGGTTTTGTTTCATTTCAAATGGATCCCAGCACGTGGACTTAAATATAGATAAACTATTCATGAAACCAAACAAGAGCCAGTTTGATCCCATTTATTTTTGGTAGTTCACTATAAATCACTTAATATTGCACCAGAATTCCATTCAAACGAACATTTGTTCCATTCTATTTTTTTCCAAAGAACTTGATTTACAATTATCCTCACAGGATTATTTATTAATTATCAATATATATGTACGATATTCTTGAATTGAATAAAAAACTTCTCGCTGAATTGCGGGATATTGCCAAAGGATTGAAAGTTAAACGTGTAGAGTCCTTTAACAAGCAAGACCTGATCTATAAGATACTCGATACCCAGGCCATTGTAGTTTCTGAAAACAGATCGGCCAAAAAGGAGGAAACGCCAGTTCAGTCAAAAAGAAAACCGGGAAGGCCCAAAAAAGACAGGAAATCAGAAGCCGTTGCAGCCGCAGATGCTCCTGAAAGGGATTCTCATATAAAAGAGATCCCTGTGGCTGAACGGGCAAATGAGCCCAGGAAGCCGGATTCCAACGACAGGCCCCAAAGAAAAGATGGCAGCCGGAAGGGAGATGATGGTTCCCAGCGCAAACCTTATAACAAGGGCAACCGCAATGACCGCAATGACCGCGGAGACAGGGTAGAGCGTGGAGAACAAAGAGGGGAACAACGCAGTGAAAAACCTGTCGAACAGAGAGGTGAACAAGCTGGTGAACAAGCTGGTGAACAAGCTGGTGAACAGAGAGGTGAACAACGTAGCGGGCAACGTGGAGGAGAACGCCAGGAGCGCAGGGAAAACAGGCCTGACCAACAGAAGCGGCAATTCGAGCGCCGGGAAGTGGATAAATATGATTTTGAAGGTCTGATTACAAACTCCGGAGTACTGGAGATCATGCCTGACGGATATGGTTTTCTGAGATCTTCCGACTACAATTATTTGAATTCGCCCGATGACATTTATGTGTCCCAGAGCCAGATTAAATTGTTCGGTCTGAAAACCGGGGACAATGTTACGGGAACCATCCGGCCTCCCAAGGAGGGTGAAAAATATTTTCCACTGATCAAGGTTGAAGAAATCAACGGCCGCAGTCCCGATTTCATCCGCGATCGTGTACCATTCGATTATCTTACACCCCTTTTCCCCGAGACAAAGTTTACCCTGATAGGTAACGGACAAAATAATCTGTCGGTCAGGGTTGTGGATATGTTCGCACCCATTGGAAAAGGACAGCGAGGATTGATCGTTGCCCAGCCAAAGACCGGTAAAACGGTCCTTTTGAAGGATATTGCCAATGCCATTGCTGCCAACCACCCTGAAGTTTATATGATCGTATTGTTGATCGATGAACGTCCCGAAGAGGTAACCGATATGGCCAGGAACGTGAACGCCGAAGTAATTTCATCCACGTTTGATGAACCTGCAGAGCGACATGTGAGAATCGCCAATATTGTACTGGAAAAAGCCAAAAGGATGGTGGAATGCGGTCATGATGTGGTGATCCTGCTGGACTCCATCACCCGCCTTGCACGGGCCTACAATACCATTTCCCCGGCATCGGGAAAGGTTTTGTCCGGTGGTGTGGATGCCAATGCCCTGCACAAGCCCAAGCGTTTCTTCGGAGCAGCCAGGAATATCGAAGATGGTGGTTCATTGACCATCCTTGCAACGGCACTGACCGAGACCGGCTCCAAGATGGATGAAGTTATCTTCGAAGAATTCAAGGGAACCGGTAACATGGAACTCCAGCTTGACAGAAAGCTTTCCAACAAGCGGATCTACCCCTCGGTGGATGTCAATCCATCCAGTACCCGCCGCGAAGATCTTCTGCTTGACAAACCCATGCTTGATAAAATATGGATCCTGCGCAATTACCTCTCCGACATGAATTCGGTAGAGGCCATGCAATTCCTTCGTGACCGGCTGGTCAAAACGGCCACCAACGAGGAGTTTTTGATCTCCATGAACAGCGATTGATCTGATCCATATTTGTAATGATTTTAAATTCCGTTATTGCGTTCACAATTCATGCTATTTTACTAATTTTGGGTGACTTCAATTGAATTAGTTAATTAGTTGTAATATAAATACTTAAGTAAAAATATCATGGCAAAGAAGAAGAATTTCATGACATGTGACGGTAATTATGCCGCAGCGCATATTGCCTACATGTTCAGTGAGGTGGCTGCCATCTATCCCATCACTCCATCCTCCAACATGGCTGAACATGTTGATGAGTGGTCGGCCAATGGCAGAAAGAACATTTTTGGTGAAACCGTTAAAGTGGCGGAGATGCAATCAGAAGCAGGAGCTGCCGGAGCTGTTCACGGTTCACTTCAGAGTGGCGCCCTCACATCCACCTTTACAGCTTCCCAGGGATTGTTGCTGATGATCCCGAATATGTACAAAATTTCCGGCGAGTTGCTTCCCGGTGTGTTTCATGTATCGGCCCGAAGTCTAGCAGCCCAGGCACTCTCCATTTTTGGAGACCACAGTGATGTGATGTCCACACGCCAGACAGGTTTTGCCATGCTGGCCACCGGATCTGTTCAGGAAGTGATGGATCTGGCAGCTGTAGCCCACCTGACCGCCATCAAAACCAGGGTCCCTTTCCTCCATTTCTTCGATGGTTTCAGGACCTCTCATGAGATTCAGAAAGTGGAAGCGCCCGACCAGGATGAACTGGCCAAAATGTTGGATATGGATGCCCTGAAGGCATTCAGGGACAATGCGCTGAATCCTGAGCACCCGGTGACCAGGGGTCTGGCTCAGAATCCTGATATCTACTTCCAGACACGTGAAGCCATCAACAAGTTTTACACCGGGATACCCGACCAGGTTGCGGCCTACATGAAAGAGATCAGCAAGCTGACAGGCCGCCAGTACAAGCCATTTACTTATTATGGTGCGGTCGATGCAGAGAACATTGTGATTGCCATGGGCTCAGTGACCGAAACCCTGAAAGAGGTTGTGGATCACCTGAATGCCAAAGGGGAAAAAACAGGTCTCCTTTCCGTTCACCTCTACAGGCCCTTCTCAGCCAAGTATTTCATGGATGTACTTCCCGGGTCGGTAAAGCGCATCGCTGTGCTTGACCGTACCAAAGAGCTGGGAGCCAACGGTGAGCCTCTTTATCTTGATATCAAGAACCTGTTCTACGGTAAGGAGAATGCTCCTGTGATCGTGGGCGGACGCTACGGTCTCTCCTCAAAAGACACCACCCCTGCCATGATGATTTCAGTCTTTAACAACCTGAAAATGGCAGAACCCAAGAATGGGTTCACCGTAGGTATCGTAGATGATGTGACTTTCACTTCACTTCCGCTGCTTCCCGAGATTTCACTGGGAGCCAAAGGTACCTTTGAAGGCAAATTTTACGGACTGGGTTCAGACGGAACCGTTGGAGCCAACAAGAACTCCATCATGATCATCGGGGAATCCACCGATAAGTATTGCCAGGCCTATTTTGCCTACGATTCAAAGAAATCGGGCGGTATCACCACTTCTCACCTGAGGTTTGGGGACAAACCCATCCGTTCTCCTTACCTGGTTGTAACACCGGACTTCGTGGCCTGTCATGTATCTTCCTATCTGGAGAAGTATGACATGCTCAAGGGACTGAAGGATGGTGGTACTTTCCTGCTTAACTCCATCTGGGATGAGGAGGAGACCATCGTGCACCTGCCTAACCGGATGAAGCGGTATATGGCGGAACACAACATCAACTTCTATATCATCAATGCCACGGAGCTGGCCCAGGAGATCGGGCTGGGCAACCGGACCAACACCATCATGCAATCGGCATTTTTTAAGATTGCCAATATCATTCCCTATGACCAGGCTGTTGAAGAGATGCGCAGATTCATCATCAAAAGCTTCGGGAAAAAAGGTGAAGAGGTGGTTAACATGAATTTTGCCGCTGTTGAGAAAGGTGGAGCAATAACACAGGTAAAGGTCTCTGCAGAGTGGGCCAGGTTGAAGGATGAAGTTTCGAAGGACAACAGAACCGGTATTCCCGAATTTGTGAGCAATGTGGTTGAACCCATCAACAACCTGGCAGGTGATGATCTTCCCGTCAGTGCTTTTACAGGACGGGAAGATGGAACTTTTCCTGCCGGAACCTCACAGTATGAAAAGCGCGGTATTGCCGTGAATGTTCCCGAGTGGATTCCTGACAACTGTATTCAGTGTAACCAGTGTGCCTATGTTTGTCCCCATGCCGCCATCCGCCCCTTCCTCATTGACCAGGAGGAGGCCAGGGCGTTGCCTGAGGGAACAGAAACCATCAAGGCCAATGGCAAAGCGTTTGACGGACTGGCATTCAAGATTCAGGTATCCGTACTGGATTGCACCGGTTGCGGTAACTGTGCCGATGTTTGTCCTTCCAAGGAGAAGGCCCTGGAGATGAAGCCCCTTGCAAGCCAGGAGGCAGAGATTCAAAGGTGGGATCACCTGATCAGGAAGATCTCCTACAAAGATACCCTGGTGGACAAGAAGCAAACTGTGAAAAACAGCCAGTTTGCACAACCCATGTTTGAATTCTCCGGAGCCTGCGCAGGATGTGGAGAAACTCCCTATATCAAGCTGATCACCCAACTGTATGGTGACCAGATGATGGTGGCCAATGCCACAGGCTGCTCCTCCATTTACGGGGGTTCGGCTCCTTCTACTCCCTATTGTGCCAATGTCGAAGGTCAGGGTCCCGCTTGGGCCAACTCACTGTTCGAGGACAATGCAGAGTATGGATTCGGTATGGCTACCGGTGTAAACAAGAACCGCGACCGAATCAAAAACAAGATGCTTGCAGCCATGGATGAGGTGAAACCGGCCACCAAAGAGGCTTTTGGTGAGTGGATTGCCACCATGGGGAATCTGGAGGCATCCAAAACCGCTTCGGCCAAATTGCTGGAAGTACTCGATGGTGAGACCCATGCCATTGCCGGGGAGATCAGGTCTGTGAAGCAGTACCTGGTGAAAAAGTCGGTCTGGATCTTTGGTGGCGACGGATGGGCCTATGACATCGGTTACGGCGGACTGGACCACGTACTCGCCTCAGGCGAAGATGTGAATGTCCTGGTCTTGGATACCGAGGTATATTCCAATACCGGCGGACAGGCTTCCAAGGCTACCCCTGTGGGTGCCGTTGCCAAATTTGCCGCCTCCGGCAAGAAGATTCGCAAAAAGGATCTGGGTATGATGGCCATGACCTACGGATATGTTTACGTGGCTCAGGTCTCCATGGGAGCCAGTCAGAGTCAGTATCTGAAGGCCATCAGGGAAGCAGAAGCTTATCCCGGACCCTCCCTGATCATAGCCTATGCACCCTGTATCAACCACGGCTTGCGTGCAGGCATGGGAAAATCACAAAACCAGGGCAAATTGGCTGTGGAAAGCGGTTACTGGCACCTCTATCGTTACAATCCTGTACTGGAAGAGGAAGGGAAGAACCCCTTTACGCTGGATTCCAAGGATCCCCAGTGGGATCAGTTCCAGGGGTTCCTGAAATCGGAGGTTCGATATACCTCCCTGCAGAAAGCATTTCCTGCAGAAGCCGCCCATCTGTTCAAAGCTGCACAAACCAATGCCAAATGGAGGTATGACAGCTATGTACGAATGGCCAGCCTTGATTTCTCGCCGACAACGTAGAAACAAGCCCGGGGTATTCCCGGTCTTGCAGCTTCGGGGTATTCCCGGCCTTGCAGCTTCGGGGTATTCCCCGCCTTGCTGTTTTTTAGCTGCGCTAAAAAGAAGGCTGCGGCGGTCAATACCCCTCATAAGAGAAAATGAGCGTGTCTAACGTTCATATACCGCCCGGGGAACCGGGCGGTTTTTTAACTTTGCAACCAAAACAAAGTATTTGGGCAGGATATTGGCCATAGACTACGGAACGAAACGCACAGGGCTGGCAGTGACAGATCCCGGACAGATGATTGCATCCCCTCTCGAAACGGTCCTGTCCCATGAGTTGATGAGGTACCTGGAGTCCTATTTCGAAAAGGAGGATGTGGAGATCCTGGTGGTGGGACACCCCACTAGAATGGATGGTTCAGATTCTGAATCCATGAAGCCCCTGCGGTTTTTTGTCCAGGCTTTCAGGAAGCGTTTTCCCGGGGTCAGGGTAGCCTTTATGGACGAGCGTTTTACATCGAGAATGGCCATAGAGGCCATGGTTTCCGGAGGGATGAAAAAATCGGACCGGCGGGTGAAAGGGAATGTGGATAAGGTCAGTGCAGCCCTGATCCTGCAATCATGGATGGAACGCGAAAACAAATCCGGGTAACAGACGTTATTAATTTCAGAATTAGAAGTTAAGAGAATGGTATTACCAGTATATGTGTACGGAATGTCGGTATTACGGAAGATTGCTCCCGAGATTCCTGATCATTATGAAGGTTTGGATCAGTTTATCGCTGATTTGTTTGAAACCATGAGGGCAAGTGATGGTGTGGGTCTTGCAGCTCCCCAGGTGGGAAAATCCCTGCGGATCTTTGTGGTAGACACCAGTCCCATGGCAGAAGATAAAGATAAACCCGAACTGAAGGATTTCAAAAAGGCATTCATTAATCCATACATCGTTGAGGAATGGGGAGATCCATGGTCCTTCGAAGAGGGTTGCCTCAGCCTGCCCCATATCCGTGAGGAGGTGACCAGGCCATCCAATGTGCGTATTGAGTATTATGACGAAAACTGGAACCTGAAAGAAGAGGAGTACGATGGCATTCGTGCCCGGGTCATCCAGCATGAATATGACCACCTGGACGGAAAGTTATTCGTGGATAAGGTGAATCCAATCCGCCGAAAACTACTTGCACCACGTCTTAAATCCATCAGCAGGGGACGCGTCGATACCGACTACAAGATCATCTACCCGAAGAAATAGGTGCCAGGTGAAGCCTATTTCAATACCGGGTAGTGCAGAAACGGGTCTTTGATATCCACCCATGGTAACTCTTCAAAGGTGATGACCTGGTCACTGTTGAACATTTCCGCCTCTTCGCGTCCTCCGCGTCCTCCCGGGTCGCCCCATCTCATGAACCACGCCCATTTGGGTTGTTCTTTCAGCTTGTCAACGGTGGGCGGGATTCCGACCTCTCCAAGGGCCATGGGCTTATCGCCTGCCAATTTCAGCATCATGTCATAATTTACCTGGTTAAACCCTTCTGAGTAGACATCCGTGGCAATGATGTCCACATATGCATCGCCCGGATAATAGGTAATGTGGGGATCCACACCCTCCTTGAATTCATTGGTGTTGTAAACCCAGATCAGGTTGTTGAGGCCGTGAAAATTCACCAGGCGGTCGTACATCATCCGCCACAGTTTCTTATACCCGTCTTCTCCCTTTTTTTGTCCCCACCAGAACCATGCCCCGTTCATTTCATGGTAGGGCCGCCAAAGCACCGGCACCCTGGCATACTTCAGCTGCTTCAGGAACCATGCGATCACATCCACCTGGGACTTCCAGCGCTCATTCAGCTGCGTGCCCGGGGTAAGCAGTTCTGTCCATTCCTGATCGGTCAGCTCGCCCTGGACCGATTCACGGAAGGTAACAGGTTCATCTTCTGTAGGCCTTACTGCATGCCACATGATGGTAATAATGAATCCTTCGTGGTTTCTGCGAATGGCTTCATCTACGATTTGCTGGCGGTAGTTAATACCGTCCCAGTATCCCGGGAAGCTGAATCCGAAGTCCTGTCCGAACAGGGCGGGGTATTTCCCGTAAACCCTGTGTGAAACAGATAAGCGGGTCGATCCCACAAGGGGTGCACAGTGTTGTCCGGCCAGAGTTTTCTCTCCCGATATGGAATAGATATACCTCAACAGTTCAACAGCCTCCGGCGAGGCATTGGGTGTAACGGGGTTCTGACCGGGGAGCATGGTGCTGCTGGCCAGCAGCAATGCGGTAAAAATATTTTTCATGGATTGGTTATAGGTTGTTTACCCTTAAATCTAAGGAATTCCTGAAATCTTACTCCAGGGTAAAAATAAAAAAGAAGCCACCCTTTCAGGCAGCCTCTCCGATCTAATAAAACTGAGCACTGAGTACTAAGTACTGAGTACCTCCTATACGACTGGATTAAAGAACTCCTCCGATTTCAAAATCATGTCGATGTACTGGGCACGCTTGTAAACGAAAGGATCGTTGATGGCCTTGCTGCTCAGTTTGCCCCGGAAGGCTTCGATGGAGTCATACCCTTTTCGGTCCATCCATGCCTCAACCTCCTTCAGCATGGCAGTGGCGTGTCCCACCCCATTGTGGTAAAATGTGCTTACTGCCTGAACCGCAGTAGCGCCGGCAAGGATCATTTTCACAATATCGATGCCCTCATAGATGCCGTTATTGGCCACCACATTGGCGTTGATGTTGCCATAGGTAAGACCAATATATCTGATGGAAAGCCTGTGGTCGCTGTGTGTGCTCAGGTTCCACGGAGAGACATGCCTTTCGGCTTCCGTGTCAATATCGGGTTCAAACAACCTGTTAAACAGGATAAATGCATCGGCGCCGGCATCATCCATATCCTTGATGGTTTTCAGGACATTGGTGTAGAAAGGGCTAAGCTTCACACTTACGGGGATTTTAACTGCAGCTTTTACTGCTTTCAGAAACTCGATCTGCTGAAGGATAATGTCATGACCCGATTTGTCAAATGTCCTGGGAACTGCAAAAAAATTGAGCTCCAGTCCGGCTACACCTGTTTCCTCCAGCAGTTTTGCATATTCCACCCAAGACTCCTTGAATACGGCATTCAGGCTGGCAAATACAGGAATGGAAAGGGTATCAAGCACCTGTTTCAGGTTGTAGATGTGTTCTTTGGGCCCACCATGTTCAATCTTGGGGAAGAGATTGATCATTTCGGCATTGCGTTCATCATAGGCCTCGAGCTGACTGTTCATTTCATAATCTTCCAATTGAATCTGCTCTTCGAAAAGAGAACGGTATACCACTGCAGCCACCCCGGCCTGCTCGGCCTGCTTCAGTTTGTCGAGATTATTCACCAGATTGCTGGCTCCCAGAATGAGGGGATTTTTCAGGGCTACCCCCATGTGTTGTGTTGCAAGTTTTGACATATGACGTTTATTAGGAGTTTTGTTCTTCTATATAAAACTATCAGGATGGTGTAAAAGTTCAAAAATATGGAAAAAAGATTGGCAGATATTTCTACGGATGTCCAATTAAGGGTAAGGACCGGCCTTTCTTTTCATGATCGATCTATCGAGAGTTCCAGTTGTCAGGGCCCTGGTTCCCTATGCCGGAGGTTCCATGGCCGGGTACCTGGGTGTGGTGGCGGTCAGACCTTATGAGGCGATCGTTGTCGGCTTCATGCTCAGCCTGGCTGTTGGAATCTGTTTTGTCCTTTCCCGCATCAACCGGGGCAAAAGGTGCCGGCTGCTCAACCCCATGCTTTTTCTGCTTCTTTTATGGACCGGCGCAGGAACAGGTGTGGCTGAGGCACCAAGGGATCCGCACTTGCCTGTGAATCAGGGAATCCTTATTTCGGGAAGGATTCTGGAAGTGTATCAGCCACTCCGGGGAAGGGTTTCATTTGAGATGGATCTCCGGATCTCAGCCACACCCGATGCACTATGTTTTACGTCTACGCGGTTAAAGGCATTCATGGAGTTGCCTTCGGATTCTGTTTTTCCGGTTCCGGGCGAAATCTGGATGATGACAGGCAGGCTCGAAGCCATCACCACCGGTGGGAATCCCGGGGAGATTGACTTTGCTGCCATCCTGAGGCGAAAAAACTGCTGGTACAGGTTTTACTGTGATTCCTCCTGCGGTTCCTGCAGGTGCCTTGAGAACTTACCAAATACAGCGAAAGGTGCAGCAGGGATCAGGGAGGGGTTGGTTTCAACCTGGGACGGTCCGCCCGGGGCGGTTTCAATTCTGAAGGCAGTATGCCTGGGTGACCGTTCCGGTTTGAACGAGAATCTGCAACAATCATATGCCAGGGCAGGAGGGATGCATGTACTGGCTGTATCGGGTCTCCATGTGGGATTGATCTGGTGGGTACTGCACCGTCTGTTCTCAATTCTGGTGCGCCTGACCGGCAGGGAGATCATCCGGGTTGCACTGATTACAATCCTGCTTTGGTTCTATGCCTGGGTTACCGGGTTCTCCTCCTCTGTGTGCCGGTCTGTGACCATGTTCAGCCTCTTCTCACTGGCAGGCCTGATGAATCAGCCCCGGGCACCGGTAAACGTGATCCTGCTTTCCATGTTCATCATGCTGGTGATCCATCCCGGGAGACTGCTTGATGTGGGATTCCAGCTTTCATACGTGGCTGTCCTGTCCATTGTCACCCTTCATCCGCTCATCAGCAAACTGATCAGGATTAAAAACCGGGCGTTGAGATGGGCATGGGAAGCCACAGCAGTCAGTCTGGCAGCCCAGGTGGGAACCCTTCCCCTGGTGGTCCACTATTTTCACCAGATTCCTCTCTATGCGCTCCTGACGAATCTTCTGGTCATTCCCCTGCTGAGCTGTATTATCGCATTGTTTGTCATCTCAGTGCCATTGATGACATCGGGGATTGCAGCAGGATCTTTGAACAAACTGCTGATGATCCTGGGCGGGTGGATGAACCGGGCCATGGAATCTGTGGCCGCCCTTCCCGGGTCAGTCCTGGGTAACCTTTACCTGGATACTGTATCAACAACTCTCTGGCTTGTCCTGGTATTTCTGGGAATATTGCTCCTGAAGATCCACGGAAGCCTTTCCAGGATTGGATTGATGCTTACCCTGGGCCTGCTCCTTGCCTGGTCTGCTGTTTCATACTACACCGCATATACAGGAAACCAGGTAGTTGTGGCCAATTTTTATAAAGGAAGCCTTGTGACATTCCGGGAGGGGACTGTGGTGGATCACTACATCTGGTGCTTTGATCCAACCTCGCTGGTATATATGGACAATTACCTTGAAACAGCTTGGGGACGAAGGCATGCAAAAGTTTCCGTGATCATGGTCAATGAAGTTGGCCAGGCAAGGGGAGGAATAAGCGCCTGTTCTCAGCTGGAGACCGGAATATGGTTGGTGGGAAACGACAGGTCAAAGGGATTGGTGGTTTCAGGAAGCCCGGGGGGTGAACAGGCGGAGCTTATTTCGCAGGTTCAGGCAGATTTTCTGCTGCTTTCGGGCGAGCCGGTCCTTACACCCGTTCAAAGGGGTATTCTGTTTTCGGGACCCGGGGATCTCATTGCTGACGGGACCAACAGAAAATGGTACACAGATCAACTGGAAGAATTTGCAGATCAGCCCCATATCACTCCAATCCGGGGAGCATACCGGGTGCAATATTAAAAAAAACAGAATCATTCGCACAATTGCACAATTATCTGTTATTTTGCCAAGGAAATCTTTCAATCGATATGCGCATTGTAATTGCCGGTGCAGGTGAAGTTGGAACACATTTGGCCAAGATGTTGAGCAGTGAGGAACATGATCTGGTGGTGATTGATAATGATATTGATCGTCTGAAGTCTGTGAGCAGTGCCATGGATGTACTCACCATCGAAGGCAACGCCAACTCCATCTCTCACTTGAAGGAAGCCAAGATCAACAAAGCAGACCTCTTTATTGGTGTTACCTACTCCGAGGATGTGAACATTAATTCATGCATCCTGAGCAAACGGCTGGGCGCCAAAAAATGCATTGCCCGAATTGACAATCAGGAATATCTCCTTCCTGCCAACAAAGAGCTTTTCGAAAATCTGGGAGTGGATTACATGATCTATCCTGAGAAGATTGCAGCCCGTGAAATCGTCGGACTATTATCAGAGACAGGAAGTACCGAAGTGGTTGAGTTCTCCGGAGGGAGGCTGCATATGTATGTGATCCGGCTCGACCAGGATGCTCCCATAGTCGGTAAAACTCTCAGGGAACTGACACCGGGAGACAACAAAATGGAATACCGTGCCGTGGCCATAACCAGGCATGCACATACCATTGTGCCTTCAGGCGATGACCGGTTCGAAACAGGAGACCTGGTCTATGTGATCTGCAGCAAGTCCGGCTTGAAGGAGTTATACAAGTATTCCGGCAAGAAACAATTTGAGGTCAGGAATATCATGATCCTGGGAGGTAGCAGGATCGGGCGAAAAACAGCAGATTCCCTTGGTAACCAGCATTATGTGAAGTTGATCGAGATTGACCGCCAGAGGAGCTACAAACTGTCCAATATTTTGAACAATACCCTGGTGATCAATGGTGATGGCACCGATATGGAACTCCTCAAGCAGGAGGGACTGGACAAGATGGATGCATTTATCGCTGTAACCGGGAATTCGGAAACCAACATCCTTTCCTGTCTCCTGGCCAAGCACATGGGAGTTAGGAAAACCATTGCAGAGGTGGAAAACATGGATTATATCCACCTTGCTGAAAACATCGGTGTGGATACCATCATCAATAAGAAATTGATTACAGCCGGCCGGATTTTCCGTTTTACCATGTCCGAAGAGGTCTCCAGCATCAAATGCCTCACAGGCACCGAAGCAGAAGTGATGGAATTCATTGTGAAACCGGATGCCCCTGCCACAAAAGGTACACTGGCAGAAATTGAATTCCCCAGGGAAGCCATTATCGGGGGTGTGATCAGGGGAAAGAATGCATTTATTGCCCACGGCGAAACCAGGATTAAACCTTATGACCGCGTGGTGGTTTTTGCACTGCCGGGTGTTATTCATACCATTGGCAGGTTTTTCAATTAGCTACAGATGCTCAATCCCCGGACCATCATCCGAATTTTGGGTCTGATCCTGATCACTGAAGGTTTTTTCATGTGGCTCTCCATCCCCGTTGCATTGATCTTCGGGGAGCAGGATATGTTGTATTTCCTGCTCGCAGGCGGAATTACATCCGGTGTTGGGGCAATGGCTTATTTTATTGCACGCAAATCGCAACTTGAAGTGAACCGCAGGGACGGATATGTGATTGTTGCAGGCGGGTGGCTTCTTTTCTCACTGTTCGGGACACTTCCGTTTATGCTCACCGCTTCCATTTCTGGTCTTACAGATGCCTTTTTTGAAACCATGTCCGGTTTTACCACTACAGGGGCTTCCATCCTGAACAATATCGAGGAACTTTCTCACGGGGTGCTATTCTGGCGAAGTCTGATCCAGTGGCTCGGGGGAATGGGAATTATCCTCCTCACATTGATCCTGTTGCCCTACCTGGGGATAGGGGGGATGCAGCTTTTTTCTGCCGAGGTGCCCAGTCCCACACCGGACAAGCTTCATCCCCATGTGAAGGATACAGCCAAGAGATTGTGGTTCATCTATCTTATTTTCACTGTGGCGGAAACCCTCCTGCTCTGGGCAGGGGAGATGGATCTTTTCGACGCGGTTTGTCATTCGCTTACTACCATGGCTACAGGTGGATACTCAACCAAACAGGCCAGTATCGCCTACTGGAGTTCTCCCTATATCCATTATGTGATCACCTTTTTCATGTTTATTGCAGGAACCAATTTCACGCTTGCTTATTTTGCGATGCACGGACAGCTCAGGAAGATATGGGCCAATGAGGAGTTTAAATGGTATATTGGATTTATAGGAGGATTTACAGTTGTTATTTCCCTGGGTCTCTTTTTGACAACAGGCGGGGGAATGGAACCTGCTTTCAGGGACGCCATCTTCCAGGTAGTCTCCATCCTGACCACCACGGGATTTGCCACATCAGATTACATGCTGTGGGCTCCATGGATGGGCGTCCTCATTTTCATTCTTATGTTTTTTGGCGGATCAGCCGGATCCACAGGTGGTGGTCCCAAGATCATGCGTATTGTGATCATGCTCAAAAACAGTACCCAGGAGCTGAAACGGATGATCCACCCCAAGGGTATGATCCCGGTCCGTTTGAATAAAGTAGCAGTGGAAGACCAAGTGGTGACCAATGTACTTGCCTTTATTACGTTTTACGGGATCATCGCGGTTATATCCATGGTTGTGATGTCGATCCTTGGAAATGATTTCAATACCTCCATCGGTACGGTGGCAGCCACGCTTGGAAACATTGGCCCCGGGATCGGTGATGTGGGTCCCGCCCTTAATTATGCTGAGATCCATGTGATAGGGAAATGGTACCTCTCCTTCCTCATGCTGGTGGGAAGGCTGGAACTTTTTACAGTGCTGGTGCTGTTCTCTCCGCTGTTCTGGAGAAGGTAAAGTCCCTTAGTTGTTTGTATGCAGGTACTCTGCCGGAAGCTTTCCGAATGTCTTTCGCATCCAGAAATGGAACTGGTGCAAACCGTCGCCATAGAACATCAGGGGACAGAAACCGTAGACCACTTTGATCCCGTTTTCCCGGCATTTTTCATGGGCACTCTCCGTATAGGCCCCCCTGCCCACACCTCGGATCATCCAGACCCTTTTAATGGGAGTTCCGATGCATTGATCGATGATCTCATCAGTCATACCGGCGGGAACCGCAATGATGATACTTTCAATTTCTTTGGGAAGCTCTCTTACTGTGGGAACGCAGGCCACACCCTCCACCTCCTTATATTTCGGGTTAACGGGAATGACCTGATATTCTTTTTTGGAAAGCTCAACCATCAGGCTGCGCCCAAAGTTGTCTTTGTTACCGGAGGCACCTACAATGGCTACTTTCTTGTCATCCAGGAATTCCAGAATTGTATCTTTCATATGAAGGGGATTTGTCTTCTCTAAATTTATATTTTTTTATTGACATGAAAAGCCTTCAGGTAATAAGTTCCTGATTGACCGCCATAACTTCAGTACATCAATGTTCCCAGTCCCGTCCGGATCAATTCCGGTTCACCTTGGCTGCAGTCCACAATGGTGGAAGGGACCATTCCACCGTACCCGCCGTCGATGACCGCATCCACAAGGTCGCGGTATTCTTCGTAAATCAGTTCGGGGTCGGTGGGGTATTCCAGGATCTGGTCATCCTCCTTCAATGAAGTGGTGAGGATCGGATTACCCAACTGCCTGACAATCTCCAGGATGATGTTGTTGTCGGGAATCCGGATTCCCACGGTCTTGCGGTTGGCTTTGATGGACTTGGGAACATGGGTGCTGGCATTCAGTATAAAGGTAAACGGACCGGGCAGGTGGGATTTCATCAGTTTGAAAGTCTGGTTGTCCACGTTGCGTGCATAGTCGGAAAGGTGGCTAAGGTCTGAACAAATAAATGAAAATCTGGCCTTTTCGGGTTTGATTCCCTTGATCCGTGCTACCCGTTCCACTGCCCGCGCTTTGGTGATATCACAGCCCAATCCATAGACCGTATCGGTGGGGTAAATGATCACACCTCCATGCCTGAGCAGATCCACAATTTTGTCGATTTGCTTTTGATCCGGATTCTTTTCGTAGAGTTTCAGCAGCATTACCGGGGCATAAACCGCGTAAAAGTAGTATAAATGCTCAATAAATAAGGGTTGTTTTGTAGATTTGCCACCATGGATCTTCCTACAATAAAAAGAGAACTCTTTACACTGCGGCCCTGGTTTCCCGGTGATGCAGAATCCCTGGTCAAACATGCCAACAACCCCCTTGTTTCCCGGAACCTCAGGGATGGATTTCCCTACCCCTACACCTTCCCGGATGCCATGAAATGGCTTAAAATGGTTGGAGAGAACAGGGATGATATTATCCTGGCCATCGAGATAGCGGGTGAGGCAGCCGGCGGGATCGGGTTGCACGGTTTGAAAGATGTGTATCGCTACAACGGGGAGATTGGCTACTGGTTGTCAGAGTTTTACTGGGGTAAAGGAATCATGTCGGACGCTGTGGGTGTCATGGTGGAACACGCCTTTACCAGGACCAGGTGGCTGCGCCTTTTTGCCACCATTTTTGAACACAACATTGCCTCCATGAAGGTTCTTGTGAAAAATGGGTTCACCCGGGAAGCCATCCACAAGAAGGCTGTGATGAAAGGGGGCAAGCTGCTGGATGAACATCTCTTTGCACTCATGAAGGAGCAGTGGAAGAAACAGCTTACCAGGAGTCAGACCGGTGAATGATCCTCAGACGGATCTTCCCCCGGGAGTTCTTCCTGAGGGTTTATTCCCACCTCTTCTTCCTCCTCATCCAGTGGAGAAGGTTCGGGTAGCGGGCCCTGGTCCCTGTATAGGATGGCCAGAAGGATTCCCGCCACAGCCCCGGTGATGTGCCCTTCGAAGGAGACTTCAAAATCGAAAGGGAGCAGGCCCCATACCATTCCGCCATACCAGAATACCACCAAAAGCGAGATGGCCATCAGGCTTCTGACCCTGCGGATCACACCGCTCAGGAAAAGGAATGCAGCCAGCCCGTAAATGAGTCCCGAAGCTCCGATGTGGTAAGCAGGCCGTCCGACCCCCCAGAGCAGGATTCCCATGATAAAATAGATCAGAAGCCAGATCTTATAGGCAATATCCCGGTAGAAATAGAAGAGCGCAAGGCTGAGAAAGAAAACAGGCATGGAATTATCCACAAGATGTTTCCAGTCGCTGTGGATCACAGGGGAGAACAGGATTCCCTTCAGCCCGCTGAGCTTTCTTGGATAGACGCCTGCGTCCACAAATGACAGCTCCATGGAGATCTCGAAAAGCTTCACCGCCCACATGAGGAAAATGAAGAAGGCCGGGAATACCAGGCTGTACCAAAAACGCTTATTCTCCTCTGCCATAAAACAAAGTTATCTTTTTTCTTTATGCTATCTTTAAGGATTAAATCCTTGCAGCATGACAGAAATCCTTCTTGTGGCCATCCTTATACTGGTACTGGTCAACATTGTAACCGGGCTGAGAAGAAAGGTAAACCTGGACATCCGGCCGCAAATGAAGGAGGTGGAATCAGCCCTTGTCCGGTTTGAAGTCACCCTGGGAAAAATGGAAAGGGATATCAGGGATGAGTTCCAGAGGAACCGGAATGAAAGCAATGAAAGTTCGCGGAATAACCGGGAGGAACTGGCCAAATCCCTGAAGTCTTTCGAGGAGAGATTTACTGCCGGAGTAAAAGCGCTCGAAGAAACCATTGAGAAAAACCTGAAAAATATACGGGAGGATAACGACAGGCAGCTGGGAGAGATGAGGCGGACCGTGGATGAAAAACTTCAGACCACCCTGGAGAAACGCCTGGGTGAATCTTTCAGGCAGGTAAGTGAAAGGCTGGAACTGGTGCACAAGGGACTGGGGGAAATGCAGACCATTGCCTTGGGTGTGGGTGATCTGAAAAAAGTATTGTCCAACGTGAAAACCAGGGGTGTACTGGGCGAGTACCAGCTGGGAAACATCCTGGAACAGATCCTGACTGATGAGCAGTACGGCAAGAATGTGGCCACCAAGAAGGGCAGCCAGGCACATGTGGAGTTTGCCATACGAATGCCCGGCAAGAGTACCGATGAGGAGGTCTGGATGCCGGTGGATTCAAAGTTCCCCATTGAATCCTATGAGATCCTGCTGCAGGCATATGACAATGGAATTCCCGAGCAGATCGAGGCGGCACAGAAAGTATTGATCAGGGCAGTGGAGGGCTTCGCCAAAGAGATCAGCGAAAAGTACCTTGATCCGCCCCATACCACCGATTTCGGGATTATGTTCCTGCCTGTGGAGAGCCTTTATGCGGAGGTGCTGAGGCATCCGGGGCTGTTTGAAAACCTGCAGAGGAACTACCGGATTACAGTCACCGGTCCCACAACCCTGTCCGCATTGCTCAACAGCCTGCAGATGGGTTTCAGGACACTGGTTATCCAGAAACGGAGCAGTGAGGTGTGGAGTGTGCTGGGGGCAGTGAAGGCGGAATTCAGTTTATTCGGGGAGCATCTGGAAAGGGTCCGGAAACAACTTGCTACGGCCTCAGGCACGCTGGAAAAACTACAGACGACCCGTACCAAAGTGATGGAGAGAAAATTGAAAACAGTGGAAACCCTGGATTCCGTTGCGTCCAAAGAGATCCTCGAATTGCCTCCGGATGAAACGGAGGATGAACCAAATGATGAATAAACTGTTATTTTTCACGGGATTTGTTTTGGTGCATTAAATTAATCTCTATATTTGGTGCATGTTTTAGAAATATGTTAAACAACATTCTACATAACATTCTCGTGGTGGTCGTGCTGGTGATTGTCCCAGGAACGGACTGAGGGTGGTATAACGAAACGATAAAAAAATCAAAAGCCATTCTCAGCAAAGAGGATGGCTTTTTCATTTATAACAGAAAATAGCAGAGGAATGAAGATCACGTACCGCAGTCACACCAGCACCATGGGACGGAGAATGGCGGGGGCAAGGAGCCTCTGGCGCGCCAATGGAATGAAGGAGTCCCAGTTTGGGAAGCCTGTTATCGGGATCGCCAATTCATTCACCCAGTTTGTTCCCGGACATACCCACCTGCACCACATCGGGCAGGAGGTCAAGGCGATCTTTGAAGAGTCCGGGTATTTTGCTGCTGAATTCAATACCATAGCCATCGATGACGGCATCGCCATGGGACACGACGGCATGCTTTATTCACTACCCTCCAGGGACCTGATTGCCGACAGCATTGAGTATATGGCCAATGCACACAAAGTGGATGCCTTGTTCTGCATCTCCAACTGTGACAAGATCACTCCCGGCATGCTCATGGCAGCCATGCGGCTGAATATACCGGCCATTTTCGTATCCGGAGGACCCATGGAGGCAGGATGGGACGGTGATGAGGCCTATGATCTGGTGGATTCCATGGTGATGGCTGTTGATCCTCAGGTGAGCGATGCCAAACTGGACCGCATCGAGAAGCTTGCCTGCCCCACATGCGGTTCATGTTCCGGAATGTTTACGGCCAATTCCATGAATTGCCTCAATGAAGCCATAGGTCTGGCACTTCCCGGAAACGGGACCGTTGTAGCCACCCATGTGGAGAGGAAAAGGCTTTTCGAGCAGGCTGCCCATCAGCTGATACAAAATACACTCTCCTATTATGAGGAGGGCAATGAGAAGGTTTTGCCCAGGAGCATCGGGACCCTTGAAGCATTTGAAAATGCCATGACCCTGGATATCGCCATGGGAGGATCCACCAATACCGTATTGCACCTGCTGGCCATTGCCCATGAAGCCGAAGTGGACTTCACCATGAAAGACATTGACCGCCTTTCACGTACCACTCCGGTGCTGTGCAAGGTGGCCCCCAGTTCAAAGTACCACGTGGAGGATGTGAACCGGGCCGGGGGAATCATGGGGATCATGGCCGAATTGGACCGGGCCGGACTGATCAAACGGGATGTACCCCGTGTGGATGGAAAGAGCCTGGGGGAGGCCATGGAATGTCATGACCTGATGCAAAAGGAGCGTTGCGGAGGCATTGAGGATATCTACTCGGCGGCTCCGGCCAGGAGGTTTAACCTGACCATGGGATCCCAGGATACAAGGTATGATGAATTTGACCTGGACCGTGTTGAGGGATGTATCCGCGATTTGGAGAATGCCTACAGCAAGGATGGCGGTTTGGCTGTACTTACGGGAAACATTGCACAAAAGGGATGCATCGTGAAAACGGCGGGTGTTTCTGAAAGCATACTGGTTTTTGAAGGTCCGGCCAAAGTTTACAACTCCCAGGAGGATGCGTGTGATGCCATCCTCGGGAACAAGGTTGTGGCTGGTGATGTGGTGGTGATCCGCTTTGAAGGTCCACGGGGAGGGCCGGGAATGCAGGAGATGCTCTATCCCACCTCCTATATCAAATCAAGGCGTCTGGGTGAAAAGTGTGCACTGATCACCGACGGACGTTTTTCGGGAGGAACTTCGGGATTGTCCATCGGGCATATCTCTCCTGAGGCTGCTGATGGCGGGGCCATCGGTCTGATCAGGGAAGGTGATCTGATCCGCATTGACATTCCCTCACGCAGCATGGATGTGTTGCTGGATGAGAAGGAGTTGGAACAACGCCGGAAAGAGGCTGACGAAGATCCGTTGGGATGGAAGCCTGAAAGGGACCGTCATGTTTCCGGGGCGCTGAAGGCCTATGCAAGCATGGTTTCTTCGGCCGACCGGGGAGCCATAAGGATGGTGCCAGGTACTTAGTACTCAGTACTCAGTGCTCAGTACTCAGTGCTCAGTACTCAGTGCTCAGTACTCAGTACTTAGTACTCAGTACTCAGTGCAAAGGTGAAAGAAAAAAATTACAAATTAATACTTAGATATCATGCAAACACAGACTAAAATGAAGGCAAGAGAGGAGACGCTGGCCGGCAAAAAGATGTCCGGAGCAGAGGCGCTCGTCCTGGCATTACTGGAAGAGGGAGTTGATACCGCTTTCGGGTATATCGGAGGGGCGATCATGCCGGTATATGATACATTGTATCACTACGAAGACCGGTTGAAGCATGTGATGGTGCGCCACGAACAGGGAGCTGTGCATGCAGCTCAGGGCTTTGCAAGGATCTCCAGGAAACCCGGAGTCTGTTTCACCACATCGGGACCGGGCGCTACCAACCTGGTCACAGGCCTGGCTGATGCCATGCTTGATTCAACCCCGCTGGTGTGCATCACCGGCCAGGTGAGTGCACCCCTGCTGGGATCGGATGCTTTCCAGGAAACAGACATGGTCAGTGTTTCCATGGCCATTACCAAATGGAACTATCAGATCACTAGCGCAGATGAAATTTGTGAGGTGGTGGCCAAGGCGTTCTTCTATGCCAATTCGGGACGACCCGGACCGGTGTTGATCGATATCACCAAGAATGCCCAGTTTGAGGAGGTGGAGTTCAATTATAAAAAAATAACACAGGTGAGAAGCTACCTGCCCAATCCCAAACCCACTCCCGAAAGTATTGATATGGCCGCTGAGCTGATCAATGCATCGAAGCGTCCATTGGTACTGTGCGGACAGGGAGTGACCATTTCAAGGGCTGAAGCCGAGTTCAAAGCATTTGTAGAAAAGGCAGGTTTGCCGGTGGGCAACACCCTGAACGGGATGTCCGCATTTCCCGAGAACCATCCCCTTGCTGTTGGTATGCTGGGCATGCATGGCAACTATGCCCCCAATGTAAACACCAATAAATGTGATGTGCTCATCGCCATCGGGATGCGGTTTGATGACCGGGTTACAGGAAGCATAAGTACCTATGCTCCGCAGGCAAAGGTGATCCACATAGAGATTGACCAGGCAGAGATAGACAAGAATATCAAAACCGATGTGGCCATTCATTCGGATGCCAAACTTGCCCTGGAACTTCTCCTTCCCAAGATCAAACCGGCCGAACATGCCGATTGGCTGGAGTCATTTAGGGTGTTGGAAGCCATTGAAAAGAAAAAGGTTATGGATAAGGATTGTTTCCCCGATGATCCCAAGATGCATATGGGTGAAGTGATCAATAAATTGTCCCAGAAAACCGACGGAAGGGCCATCCTTGTGACCGATGTGGGACAGCACCAGATGGCTGCAGCCCGCTATTACAAGCACAAGGAGCACAATTCATGGGTTTCATCAGGGGGTCTTGGTACCATGGGTTTTGGTGTCCCGGCAGCCATGGGAGTTGCATTCACCAAGCCTGATCGGCCCGTGGTTTCAGTCTCAGGGGATGGCGGTTTTCAGATGACCATCCAGGAGTTGGGGACCATTGCCCAGTACAAACTTCCAGTGAAAATGATCCTTCTGAATAACCAGTACCTGGGAATGGTAAGGCAGTGGCAGGAACTCTTTTTTGACGGAAGGTATGCCAGCACAGGGCTGACAAATCCTGATTTTTGCATGATTGCAGAAGGCTTTGGCGTACCTGCAAAAAAGATCAGTGACAGAAATGAACTGGACAAAGCACTGGATGACCTGCTCGCCTTTGACGGCCCCTTCTTACTGGAAATTGAGGTGCAGAAAGAAGGAAACATCTTCCCCATGGTTCCTGCCGGTGCATCCGTGTCTGATATTCGTTTGGAGTAATATCGGGACTCGCGATATCCGCCTGGCTGATTATAAAACATTTAAACAACAAAAGAACATGAAAAAGGAATATACCATATCGGTTTTCAGTGAGCACAAAGTGGGGCTCCTGCACCGGATTACCGTGATTTTTTCAAGAAGGAAGATCAACATCGAAAGCCTGAATACGTCCGAGTCGGAGGTCAGGGGAATTTTTAGATTCACCATTGTGGTCAACATCACAGAAGATATGGTCAAAACAGTGACCAAACAGATTGAAAAACAGATCGGTATTTTGAAAGCTTTCTATCATACGCTGGATGAGATTGTTTACCAGGAGATTGCACTGTATAAGGTCCCAACTACGGCATTTGCCAACGGGGATGAGGTTGAAAAACTTATCCGGAATTACAATGCCAGGATACTGACCGTGGAGCCGGAATACATCGTTGTTGAAAAAACCGGCCACAAAGACGAAACCAGAGAGCTTTTCAGGGAGCTTGAGGTATATGGCGTGCTTCAGTTTGCACGTTCGGGCCGGATTGCCCTCACCAAACAGATCAAGGAGATTTCATCCTATCTGAAGGAAATTGATGCACACCACAAGGAGACGGCAGATGAAATTGTAACATATTGAAAGGTGGGATTGAGGGATTGAGGAAAAAGGGGAGATAGGGAGATAGGGAGATAGGGAGATAGGGAGATAGGGAGATAGGGAGATAGGGAGATAGGGAGATAGGGAGATAGGGAGATAGGGAGATAGAGGGGTTGAGGGTTTGGGGGTTTGTGAAAAAGGTAAGTCGTAAAATAAATAGTTAAAAGATAAAAAACGAAAAATGGCAAAACTGAATTTTGGCGGCGTTGAAGAGAATGTCGTAAAAAGGGAAGAATTCCCCCTCGCAAAGGCACAGAAAGTGCTCAAAGATGAAATCATCGCAATCATTGGTTATGGGGTACAGGGTCCTGCACAGGCACTGAACCTCAGAGACAACGGGATCAATGTCATCGTTGGTCAGGCTCCTGAGTTCAAAGAGGATTGGGACAAAGCAATCAAGGATGGATTTGTACCGGGAGAGTCACTCTTTCCCATCGAAGAGGCTGCAAAGAAAGCCACTGTGATCCAGTACCTGGTATCAGATGCCGCGCAGCGTGCCGTATGGCCTGTCCTTAAACCATGCCTGAATGAGGGTGATGCCCTTTATTTCTCCCATGGGTTTTCAGTGACCTACAAGGAGCAGACCGGTGTGATCCCTCCAAAGAATGTAGATGTGATCCTGGTGGCTCCAAAGGGTTCCGGAACCAGTGTAAGGCGTAATTTCCTTGCCGGGACCGGGATTAACTCCAGCTATGCCATTTTTCAGGATTATACCGGAAAAGCCGAAGAGCGTACATTGGCGCTTGGGATCGGTATCGGTTCAGGGTATCTGTTCCCCACTACTTTTGAAGATGAAGTATACAGCGACCTTACCGGCGAACGCGGTGTGCTGATGGGCGCCCTTGCAGGTATTATGGAGGCCCAGTACGAAGTGTTGAGGCAGAACGGGCACAGTCCCTCCGAGGCTTTCAACGAAACTGTGGAGGAGCTGACCCAGAGCCTGATCCGTCTTGTGGACGAGAAGGGAATGGACTGGATGTATGCCAACTGCAGTGTTACAGCCCAGCGGGGTGCACTGGACTGGAAACCCAAATTCAAGGCGGCCACCCTTCCGGTTTTCAATGAATTGTACAAAAGGGTCAAGAGTGGGGAGGAGACCAAAGTGGTTCTGGAGACCACCAGCGGACCCAACTATCGTGATCAGCTTACAACAGAGCTCAAAGAGCTTAGAGAGTCCGAAATGTGGCAGGCAGGTGCACAGGTGAGGAGCCTCAGACCCAAAAAAGGGTAAAGGAAAAAGAAAAAAGGTAAAAGTTTTACTAAATTTGCAGACTGGGCAAGTCTTATACGACCAGCTCCTGCTGAATTCCCCCAGGACCGGAAGGTAGCAAGGGTAGGCGGTTGTAGCGGTGCGATATAAGTAGCTTGCCCTTTTTTTTGAAACCAATTTACCAACACCATAAAGCTTACATCATGACTGAAAAAGCAAAAGCCCCATTCTTGAAACCTGCGCTTATCTATGGAGCGATTGTAGGTTTCGTTTCCATTCTTTTTGGAGTCATTTTTTACATCATGGACCTCTCCTTAAAAGGCTGGTCCAACTGGGTGACCATACTGCTTACCTGGATTGTGCTTATTTATTGCCTGCTTGCTTACCGGAAGGAGTACCTGGGTGGATTTGCCTCCTATGGTCAGATCCTTTTCATGGCTGTGATGATCAGTGTGGTTGCCGTCCTCCTGAACACCGTTTATACCTATGTGCTTCATGGGATGATTGATAACGAGTTGCTGGATAAGATGCGCCTTGTTCAGGAGGAGAAGTTGCTCTCCAATCCAAGGGTGCCAGAGAATATGCATGACACTTTGATTGCGAGGCTTGAAAAATCATTCACACTGAAAAAGATTTTAATCAATGGTGCCATCGGAGGGCTTGTTTTAAATACTATCGTTGGGTTGATCGCTGCGGCTTTCATTAAGAAGGATGAAGCCCCTGCAAACAGTGCGGTATAATTCCCTGAGAATTCCATGGATCTTTCGATTGTAGTTCCCCTGTACAATGAGGTGGAGTCGCTGCCCGAATTAAGCGACTGGATTCACCGTGTACTCTCGGGCCGTCAACTCACCTATGAACTGATCTTTGTGGATGACGGAAGCAATGACGGTTCCTGGGAGCAGATCGAACTGCTGAGTAAAAAGTATAAAGAGGTAAGGGGGGCAAAATTCCGCCGTAATTACGGAAAATCAGCTGCCCTGCATACAGGTTTTAACATGGTGCGGGGAGATGTGGTGATAACCATGGATGCCGATCTGCAGGACAGTCCCGAGGAAATACCCGAAATGCGCCGGATGATCATTGATGAAGGGTTTGATGTGGTGAGCGGATGGAAGAAGAAGCGGTATGATCCTTTTTTTACCAAACGGGTCCCAACCAAACTTTTCAACTGGGCGGCCAGAAAAGTAAGCGGAATCAGGCTGCATGATTTTAATTGCGGGCTGAAAGCGTACCGGATCAATGTGGTGAAAAGTGTTGAGGTATACGGAGACATGCACAGGTACATTCCGGTGCTGGCCAAAGGCAACGGTTTTACGCGCATCGGTGAAAAAGTGGTTCAACACCAGGAGCGGAAATACGGGGTCACCAAATTTGGAATGGACCGCTTCGTCAAGGGTTTCCTGGACCTTCTGACCGTCTCCTTTCTCACCCGATTTGCAAAGAAGCCCATGCACCTGTTCGGTTTCATCGGATCGTTGATGTTTATCATTGGATTTGGAATTGCACTCTACATGGGTATTGATAAACTGATTGCTCTGATCAAACATGTGCCACAGGGGCTGATTGCAGACAGTGCATTCTTTTATATCAGCCTGACCAGCATGATCCTGGGTACCTTGTTGTTTATCGGGGGATTTCTGGGAGAATTGATCTCCAGGAGCGCAGCTGAAAGGAATAGCTACGAGATCGAGAAGGAGATTTAATTGTCATAAAGATTGAAAGGGAGATGAAGATACATCTGATTTCCGGGGCATGTGGATTTGTGGGAAGGAATATGGTAAAGCGGCTTTACCGCACCACGGGTGATAAACTTTTTATCGTGGATGACCTTTCCATAGGCACCCATCCATCCACCTGGCTTGATTACACACACGCAAGGACAAGCGGTGACCTGGAGATCATCGGTGAAGAGGAACGGATCTATTTCTGGAAAGGCGATTTCAGGGACCTGTTGTTTCGTCTCAGGATGAATCCCAGGCATCTCCAGGATACGTATGGTCTTGAATTTGAAAGGTTTGCAGATGTATTCCATTTTGCTGCCATTGTAGGTGGCAGGCTAAAAATTGAAGGGGATCCCATGTCTGTGGCACTGGATCTTTCCATTGACGCGGAATTCTTCTACTGGGTCTGTCAGCATAAACCCAGGAGGGTCCTCTATCCCAGCTCCAGTGCTGCATATCCCATTAGTCTGCAGTCCACCACCGGGGCCATTGCCCTGAGGGAATCGGATATCGATTTCAAGAAGAACCTGGGAGTTCCCGATATGACCTACGGCTGGTCGAAGCTCACCGGGGAGTTCCTGGCTCAGATTGCAGCAAAACATTACGGGATTTCAGTAGCATGCATCAGGCCTTTTTCGGGCTATGGAGAGGACCAGGACCTTTCCTATCCTGTTCCGGCCATTGCAGCACGCGCAGCCAGGAAGGAGAATCCCTTCGAGGTATGGGGATCCGGGAAACAGGGCAGGGATTTTGTACATATTGATGATGTGATTGATTTGATCTTCATCCTGATGGATCATGTATCTGACGGTACTGCATACAACATCGGTTCGGGCAAGCTTACATCTTTCCTGGATCTGATCCGTGTATTTACAGGAATTGCAGGATATTCTCCCGAGATCAAGCCTCTGCTGGACAAACCGGTCGGGGTTCATTCCCGTTACTGCGATATGACCCTGGTTACTGAAAAGTTCGGATGGAAGCCAAAAATCTCCATTGAAGAGGGTATGGGAAGGGTTTATAAGGCTGCTTTGAAGCAAATTGGATCCCTGTAAAGGAGTTTTTCTGAAGCATGAAAAGGATCGTTACCTTCGGACCTGGCCCACAGTTCAAGGGCGGGATAGCCAATTATAATACATCGCTGGCCAAGGCACTGGACAGGACAGAAGATGTGGAAGCGCACATTGTCTCATGGACCCAGCAGTATCCGGCTATTGTTCCCAGGGATTTTATAGACAGGAAGAGCAAAACAGATCAACTGGCCGGGACGCATATCAAAGTCCATTACGTGCTGAACTACAACAGTCCGGCAACCTGGAGAAAGACATTTCGTTTGATACGCTCCCTGAAGCCGGACAAGGTCATTATCCAGTGGGCCATTGCCATCCAGGGTATTCCCCTGCGGTACCTGGCCAGGAAATTACAGAAGGCCGGAATCATGGTTTTTTTCGACCTGCACTTTGTGGTACAGAAGGAGAACAGCAGGCTGGACCGGCTGATAACCCGGAGATGCCTGAAATTCAGCGACGCGTACATTACCCATTCACTGAAAACCTATGAGGAGCTTATAGAGTTGCTCCCGGGACGGAAATACAGTCTGCTGAAGCCTGACGAAACGTTTGGAGCATTGAAAGAGCCTGAAGTGAAGGGCGGAATTCCTGTTTTGAAACTCTATCACCCGGTCTACGATATGTTCCAAAAAGATGAATCCTTCGATGTGGAGGCATTCAAATCATCCCTGGGCCTGAAAAAGCATGTGTTCCTCTTTTTTGGATTTATCCGGAAATACAAAGGGCTTCACAATGTGATTGAAGCTTTTCACCTGCTTAGTAAACAGCGCGATGATGTGTCCTTGCTTATTGTTGGTGAATTGTTTTGGAAAACACTGGACTCCGCCAGGTTCTCCACCCGGGTAAAAAGCGCCCTGTTTGGTTTGGCAAAGAAGCTCCTTTTGAATAAACAGGATGATGAGCAAAACTACAGGCCCCTTGAACTGATTGACAGGTACAATTTACATGAGCAGGTAAAAGCCATTACAGAATTTGTTCCCAACGAAGATGTAAATAAATATTTCCAGGCCAGTGACTCAATCACGCTGTTCTATTCAGCTGCGACGCCTTCGGGGGTTGAATCCATGTCTTATAATTTCGGACTTCCCATACTGGCAGCCCGTGTGGGTCATTTTAAGGAGACCGTCAGGGACGGATACAATGGCTACCTGGCCGAAGCGGAAAACCCTGAATCCATGGCCCGGGTTATGATCAGGTCCATTGAGGAACCCATCCCCGCAGCGCATGTATATGCCACTTCTTCCAAAATGAGCTGGGACAACTATGCTTCAATGATCCTCAGCAGCTGACCGGCTTTCAATCCACCGGATCATCTCAGCGGTTTCACCTGGTGAAAACCAGGTATACAGGTGGTTCTTCCTGAACCAGGTAAGTTGCTTCCGTGCAAATTTCCTTGTATTCCGTTTGATGAGATCCACAGCCTCCTCCAGGGATACATCCCCATCCAGGTACCTGAACAGTTCCCTGTATCCCACCGTCTTCAGGGCGGTCATTTCCCTGTGGGGGATCAGGCCTTTTACTTCCTCCAGGAGTCCGGACTTCATCATCAGGTCCACACGCCTGTTGATCCTTTCATAGAGTAGTACACGCTCTGTGTCCAGGGCCATCCGGAGGATACGGAACGGCCGTTTTTTGGGTGCGCGTGAAAGAAATCCCGAATAGGGTTTCCCGGTTTGGATGGATACCTCCAGGGCTTTCAGTACCCGCTGATGATTCTTCAGGTCGACCCGCCCGTAACTTACCGGATCCAACTCCTTCAGCTGTAATGCAAGGGGCTCAATTCCCTCCTTCCCGAACCTGTCCAGCAGGGCAGCCCGCAAAACAGGGTCAGCCGCTGGCAGGTCATCGATTCCATAACAAACTGCATCGATATAGAGGCCCGAACCTCCTACCATAAGGACCAGGTGGTATGATTGGAAAAGGGATTCCAGCAACGTCAATACCTCCTGTTCGTACCTGCTTGCATGATAGGGGTCATTGATTGAAGCGGTCTGGATGAAATGATGCCTCACCTGAGCAAGTTCCCGGGGTGAGGGGACGGCTGTTCCGATGGATGTCTCACGATAGATCTGCCTTGAATCGGCTGAAATGATCTCTGTTTGAAAGTGGCTGGCCAGCGAGATCCCGCAGCTTGTTTTACCAATGGCTGTGGGACCGGCCAGGATCACCAGTGTCTTTTCCATATTAAAAATCCTCAGGGTTTCCTGAGTCAAGCAGATCCAGATCCAGGTCATCCAGCCGGAGATCATCCATGTGATCGTATGCATTGTCAAAGCCGGGAAAGGAATCCGGCTCATCTTCCAGCCGGTCCAGTGCCAGCTGGATGGGCGGATCTCCTCTCTCGTCGGCTATAAAGGGTGTTTTCCTGGGCGAAGCCTGATCCGAAGTTTCAATGAGTTCCATGAAAAGTGCCCGTTCTGAGAAAAAGTCAAACACATAGATCATCCGCTGGTTTACTTCGGTGAAATGCTCCTCCAGGGTTACTTCTCCCATGACCGGGCTTGCCTCTTCCTGGTCCGTCATCATGTCAATGAGGGTAATCTCCTTCTGCTTTTCCCACTTCTCACTGGTGATAAAGAATGAAGCCAGATGTGCAGGATCATACCCCAGGTTCGCCTGGAGTACCTGATGGAAATCCAGGAAAGTGTCCGATCCGTCAATAACCAGGTCCCGGAAGAACTCCTGGTCCTCATCGCTGATAATTCTGAATAGAAGGATCATCTCAATTCAGTTCTTTAAGAAACCTGAGGGTATCCACACCGTCTGCATAATCCCAGGGCATGGGCTGTTGTGATGTACCCGGTTTGATGGCTTTGCTTATCCCCGGCGAGATGGATACCACACACTGTATCTCCTCATCGCGGACCTTCAGTTGCTGCTTTACAGTTCCAATTTCAGAATATCTTTCATAAAAAACAACTCCTACCGGACTGGCGATGGCTCTATCCTCTTTCAAAAGCAATACCCCGTTATCAAGAAAGTCCTGCCGGTTCATCAGGTAAATGGTCCGGTAGTATTCCACATTGTTCATGTATTTGTGGTATTCGCGCAGGTGGCTGAAACCATCCATTGCACTCATCAGTATTTTCAGGTCATACGATTCGGGCACATAGAGTTTGGTTACGTTCCTGCAGCCGAGGCCGAAATAGGTAAAAATATCCTCCCCGATCCCGGCCAGTTCTTCCTCCGATTCGTCTCCCGTGATTACCGCCACTCCGCTACGGTTTTTCCGGATGACATGGGGAATGTCCCTGAAATAGTATTCAAAATAGCGGGCACTGTTGTTGCTGCCGGTGGCAATGACAGCATCCAGGCCAGAAAGCGTGTCACCGGAAAAGGTGATCCGGCCACCCAGAGAGGGATCAATAAGTGATATGGCTTCGGCTGTCTTTCTGATCAGCCTGTCGTCCCTGGATGAGGGCTTGGCCAGAATCCGGTGGCCCGACGCCAGCACACAGAGTATATCATGAAATCCAACCATCGGAATATTGCCTGCCAGGACCAGTCCCACTGTTTTAACAGTTTCGTCTTTCCGTGTGGACAACCTGTATGGGCCAAGCCATTTCCTGAGCACCTCTTCATCCAGCATCCGGGCAATTCCAAACAAGGCCCGGTTCACCCAGTCCGGGGTAAACCAGGGATTGTTGACATATTCCCGGTGGAGAACGGATTGGAACGAATCGTACAGAGAAATGTTCAAGTGAGCCAGCTCCGGTGCATTGTTTTTTTGATGCTCCGGAAATTGCCTGAGGAATTCCCCCAGCCGGGAGAAAGCATTGATAAAGGGATCAACGTTCAGCACTTTGTCACTGGTTTTCCTTCTTGATCAGGTTCAGCGCCGAGCCCGCCTTGAACCAGCCAATCTGGTTTTCATTCAGGGTATGGTTGGCCTTGAATTGATGGGAAGTCCCATCGGTGTGGTTCAGCCTGATCTCCAATGGCTTTCCTGGTGCAAGGGAGGTGAGGCCCAGTACATCCACCTGGTCATCCTCCCTGACCAGGTCATAATCGGATTTGTCATCGAAGGTTAGTGCCAGCATTCCCTGTTTCTTCAGGTTGGTCTCATGAATACGTGCAAAAGATTTCACCAGGACCGCCCTGACGCCCAGATGCCTGGGTTCCATGGCTGCATGTTCCCTGGAGGAACCCTCCCCGTAATTCTCATCTCCCACAACGATGCTGCCATGCCCTGCATCCTTATAGGCCCTTGCCGTTTCAGGTACTGACTGGTAGGTACCGGTAAGTTGATTCAGGACCTCATTGGTAAGGTCATTGGCTGCATTCACCGCCCCGATCAGCATGTTGTTGGAAATGTTGTCAAGGTGTCCCCTGAACCGCAGCCACGGACCTGCCATGGAGATGTGATCGGTGGTGCATTTGCCCTTGGCCCTGATCAGGAGTTTCAGTCCGGTGAGGTCTTTCCCATCCCAGGGACTGAAGGGCGTCAGGATTTGCAGCCGTTCCGATTCAGGATCCACTTTGACCTCGATATCACTGCCATCTTCGGCAGGTGCCAGGAAGCCATTGTCCTCCACGGCAAACCCTTTAACGGGCAGTTCCAGCCCTTCAGGCTCATCAAGCCTGACCTGCTCTCCTGATTCATTGACCAGGGTGTCAGCAAGTGGATTGAAGGTCAGGTTACCCGCCACGGCCATTGCAGTAACGATTTCGGGTGAGGCAACAAATGAATATGTATTGGGATTGCCGTCGTTTCGCTTGGCAAAATTCCTGTTGAATGAGGTTATGATGGAATTCTTTTCCTGCTTTTCTGCATTATGCCTGGCCCACTGACCAATGCAGGGCCCGCAGGCATTGGCCAGTACCACACCTCCGATTTCTTCGAAAGTGTTGATAAGGCCATCCCGTTCAATGGTATACCTGACCAGTTCCGATCCCGGTGTTACAGTAAATTCGGATGATACTTTCAATTTTTTCTCCTTGGCCTGTTTTGCAATGGATGCTGCCCGGGTAATGTCCTCATAGGATGAATTGGTACAGGATCCGATGAGCCCTACCTCCAGTTTTTGCGGGTAGCCATTCTCCTGAACAGCCCTGGCAAATTCCGAGATGGGCCATGCCTTATCCGGACTGAATGGACCATTGATATGAGGTTCCAGGGTGGAGAGGTCAATTTCGATAACCTCGTCAAAATAGGATTCAGGATTGGCGTAGACCTCCGGATCACCTGTCAAATGAACGGCAACCCTGTCAGCCTCAAGGGCCACGTCTTCCCTGCCTGTCCCTTTCAGGTAATCACGCATTTTTTTATCATAACCGAAAAGTGAGGTGGTGGCACCAATTTCCGCACCCATGTTGCAGATTGTTCCTTTCCCGGTGCACGATATGGATTCCGCCCCCTCGCCAAAGTATTCCAGAATCTTGCCTGTACCACCTTTTACAGTGAGAATCCCGGCAACTTTCAGGATCACATCCTTGGCCGATGTCCACCCGTTTAATTTGCCGGTAAGTCTGACCCCGGTCAGTCTGGGGAACTTAAGCTCCCAAGCCATGCCTGCCATCACATCCACTGCATCGGCTCCGCCCACTCCAATGGCAATCATTCCCAGACCTCCTGCATTTACTGTATGGGAATCGGTTCCGATCATCATTCCGCCCGGAAAGGCATAGTTCTCAAGGATCACCTGATGGATGATCCCTGCTCCCGGCTTCCAGAAACCAATGCCGTATTTGTTGGATACACTTCCGAGGAAGTCGTATACTTCCCGGTTGGTTTGCAGTGCTGTTTTAAGATCCTCCCGGGCCCCTGCTTTGGCCTGGATAAGGTGGTCACAGTGAACAGTGGATGGAACAGCAGCTTTAGACCTGCCTGCCTGCATAAACTGCAACAGCGCCATCTGTGCAGTAGCATCCTGCATGGCAACGCGGTCGGGCCTGAAATCCACATAATCTTCACCTCTTGCAAATGCACGCAAGCCTGTACCATTGAACAGATGCCCGTACAGGATTTTCTCTGTCAGCGTCAGTGGACGGGAGAGGATATTTCTTGCCTGCTTGATCCTGCCGGGCAAAGCCCCGTAGGTCTCTTGAATCATTTCAAAATCGAATGCCATTGAATAACTATTTTTGTACCTTGTAAAGATACGGGAAAATGGTATGTATGCCTGACACAATCAGCGCGCAATTGTTCAGAATTTTATATTTTTATGATGAATTCCTTAACTGACCGGTGAATGTATCCATGTTTATAGAGAATGTACGGATTGCCCTGAAAGCCATCAGGACCAATTTGCTCAGGACAATCCTGACCATATTTATCATTGCCTTCGGGATCATGGCACTGGTTGGGATCCTTACGGCCATTGATTCGATTAAGGCCAGCCTGACCGAATCCTTCAGCCTGATGGGGGCCAACACCTTTACCATTGAATCGAGAAGCATGCGGGTGCAGATCGGGAACCAGACCTACAGGAGAAAGAACCACGATTTCATCAGCCACAGGCAGGCCGAAGCGTTTAAGGAACGGTTTAAATTTCCGGCACAGGTATCGGTATGGACCCGGGCATCGGGATCTGCCATAATTAAATACCAGTCCTATACTTCCAATCCCAATACGTCGGTGATGGGAATTGATGAAAATTATATTTACACGGCAGGATTTGAAATCGAGAAGGGGAGAAATATCTCTGAAAGTGATATTGAAAACAACTCCAACGTGGTCCTGATCGGAGATGAGGTGGCCAGGCAGGCATTTGCCAGCAACATGGATCCGCTGAACCGGTTTATTTCGGTTGGTAACGGCAGGTACAGGGTTGTGGGGGTTTTGAAATCGCGGGGCCAATCGGGAGGAATGGGGACCGACCGGGTTTGCCTGATCCCGTACACCAATGTGAGGCAGTATTTCTCCAGGCCACAGATGGGATATTCCATCAATGTGAAGCCGGGCAAGCCTGAGATGCTGGATATATGTGTTTCAGAGGCAGAAGGATTATTCAGGCTGGTCAGGCGACTGGAAGCCAGGGATGAGAGCGATTTCAATATTACCAAGAGTGATCAGCTCGCCCAGATGCTGATTGAGAATTTGAAATTCGTTACCATTGCTGCCACCATCATCGGACTGATTACATTGTTGGGAGCAGTGATCGGATTAATGAACATTATGCTGGTCTCAGTCACCGAAAGGACCAAAGAGATCGGGACCAGAAAAGCACTGGGAGCAAAGTCCCTGATGATCAAGCGACAGTTCCTTTACGAAGCCATTGTCATCGGACAATTGGGAGCAGTTGTGGGAATTTTGTTAGGAATAATCATTGGAAATGGCTTATCTTTAGCCATGGGTTCCAGTTTCATTATACCCTGGAAATGGATTCTGTTGGGGATCGGGCTGTGTTTCGGTGTCGGAATCATTTCGGGATATTTCCCGGCGGTAAAGGCATCAAGGCTTGATCCGATCCTTGCATTAAGGTATGAGTAAACGATAGGATTGTATATGGAAGACCTCTATTTTAAAAAGACATTCAATTCACCTGAAGTGGAATTTATCGGGGATACAGGTGAACTGTCACTGGAGGGCAGGTCAATCCCTGAAGATCCCGGGGAGTTTTTCGAACGATTGATTGAGTGGATCAATGAATATTTCCTGACCCCTGCCGAAAAGACAGTGATGAGCATTAAACTTGAATACATCAACAGCGGTTCTTCAAAATACATGCTTGAAGTCCTCAGGATCATGAAGATCAACCATGATGCCGGGAAGGATGTGCAGATCAAGTGGTACTTCGAGGAGGGCGATGAATCCATTGAAGAGTTGGGACAGCATTACGAGCAAACCATCCAGATCCCATTTGAACACATTGAATATTACTGATTCAACACCCCATTTCGACATATTTTTTACCCCGGGAAACCGGGGTTTTTTTTTAAAAAAAGGGGAACCCGAAAGAGCTCCCCTGGTATAAAGATGATGCCTTGGCTTATGCCTTGTCCACCTTGCTCATGTGGATCAGCAGTTCAACAACCTTGAGGGAATATCCCATTTCGTTGTCGTACCAGCTTACGACCTTTACAAAGTTGTCGTTCAACCCGATTCCGGCTCCAGCATCAAAGATCGATGTGCAGCTTTCACCAAGGAAGTCGGTTGAAACAACCGCCTCTTCCGTGTAACCAAGGATACCTTTCAGTTCGCCTTCGCTGGCCTCTTTCATGGCAGCACATACCTCCTTGTAGGAAGCTCCCTTTTCCAGGCGAACGGTAAGGTCAACAACTGATACATTGGGGGTGGGAACCCTGAAAGCCATACCTGTCAGTTTACCGTTCAGTTCCGGAATTACTTTGCCAACAGCTTTGGCAGCTCCGGTGGAGGAAGGTATGATGTTTTGTCCTGCTCCGCGTCCGCCTCTCCAGTCTTTCATGGAAGGGCCGTCCACAGTTTTCTGTGTGGCGGTGGTGGCATGAACAGTTGTCATCAGGCCTTCGATAATACCGAATTTATCATTCAGTACCTTGGCAATCGGAGCCAGGCAGTTGGTGGTACATGAAGCGTTGGAAACGAAGTTCATGTCGCTGGTGTATTTCTTGTGGTTCACTCCCATCACGAACATGGGGGTGTCGTCCTTGGAAGGTGCAGACATGATTACTTTTTTTGCTCCGGCGTCGATGTGTCCCTGGGCCTTCTCTTTGGTGAGGAAAAGCCCTGTGGATTCAACGATATACGCGGCACCCACTGCATCCCATTTCAGGTCTGCAGGATTCTTTTCAGCAGTAACCCTGATTTTGGAGCCATTAACAACGAGGAATCCGTCTTTTACCTCAACGGTTCCGTTGAAACGTCCGTGTGTTGAGTCATATTTCAGCATATATGCGATATAATCCACGTCGATCAGGTCATTGATTCCAACAACTTCCACATTTGGCATTTCCGCAGCAACCCTGAAAACCAGTCTGCCGATGCGGCCGAATCCATTAATACCAACTTTAATTTTTCCCATGTTTTTAAATATTAAATGATTACGATTAATTCCGTTTTTTGAATAACAGGAGTGCGAATTTAAGCAATAATATCAAATTGGCAAAAATCCAAATGGGTCAATTTTCCCCATTTATATTTTCTTAAAATACAGGATAGGAGATGCCCGGATCCTGCGCTTTTCTCTCCTTTCTCCGGTCTTTTCTGGACTTGGCCCTTGCAGCTTCGCTGATGTCCCGGATATTTCCAAACCTGTATCCGACCGACAGATTGAAAAACAAGAAGTTATTGTAGTCAGTAGCCATAATGGGAATTTCCTTGGGGTATACTGTAAGACTCACACTGGCCTCCAGGGCATGGATCACTGCATCGCGATGGCTGTACTCAAAGCTGAGTCCTGTTTTACCTGTGATTCCGGGGACAAGACCCAGCTCATCAAATCCCATAAAGAATGAACCCCGCCCGCCGATCTGAGTCTGGTGGATGGCGGCATCAAATTTCAAATAATCACGTGAAATAGCTTCACCGATGGCTGAGAAAGAGTAAACTTCATAATAGATGGGTTTGAGAAATCCCAGGGAAAAACCACCGGCATAGAATAGCCGGACGGATATTCCATTTTTGTCATACTTCCGGTAAAGCTCTTTTTGCCAGCCGGCCATTCCTTTCAGTTCCCAGAACAGGTTCTCCTTCCCGTAAACATACCTGCGTGTACTGTACTCATAAGCTACCTGTGTTTTTACCTCTTTGGGATGCTTCACATAGGTCAGGTCGGCATCAATGATAAACTGGTTTTTGGCATTTCGGTAAAATCCATAGCGGTAGTTGATGCCAAATCCGTTGGAATTGAGAAAAGCTCCGAAGGTGCTCTCATCCCGGAAGAGGGTATGCCTCTGCTCATCAATATCCCCCTGTCCCAGAACCGAGAGAGCCAAAGAACAAATGACCATAACAAGTATCAGATACCTATGCATTGAGAATCAGCTGTGCCGCTTTACAAAAGTAACGAAATCAACAGGGGATTGTTGATGCACGGAGAAAAAAAAAGATCTACCGGAGGTAAATCTTCAATTTAAACAATCAGAAATCCAGACCAGGACTAAGCTGCAGGCTCTGTTTGCTCTGTGTCAACCTGACTGTATGCCGGGCAGGTATGCTTGTTGCATGAACTCAGTAGTATTCCTGCAGCAAATACAAGTACGAGTATGATTACAGCTCTTTTCATGGCAATTATTTTTTCCAGATTCTGATATGCTACAAATATAGAATATATCTTATAACAAAAAAACCTCCTTCATCATAGTAAAACCGATCTTACAGGGAAATGTTTTATGAACAGCCTGTTATAGTTGATTATTCATGAATCCCTGCTTTTCCAATACTTCTAATAATGAATTGGAAAACAGAATATTATCTGATTTCTTGTAGCGAACATCCGTAAAAACCTGCGCAAGGGTCTCCCTGTTGTGCTCTTTGACAAATTCTTGATAACTATTGATCAACTCCTTCTCCCGGTAAAGATTGTTGATATCTGTTTCGGAATAATCCCTGTATATTTCCCAGTGAACGACTGCCTCCAGGGGCAATCTGTCGGTGAGGCCGGGATGCTCATCCGGGTAGCCGATGGTGACCGTGGTAACCGGGACTACTCCGGGAGGCAGATCAAGCACATCGATAATCTTTCCGGCCATGTAGGTTGTTGTACCCAGGTAGCAGATCCCGAGTCCCGCATCTTCAGCGGCCACACATACATTCTGTGCCACCAGCAAAGCATCAATGGCTGCCGTAACAAAGGAGAGGAAATTGTCGTAACCGGGTTCCGCATTCCTTAATCTGCACCATTTGCTAAACCGGTTGAAATCAGCACAAAAGGTAATTACAACGGGGGCCTCCCTGACCATGGGCTGGCCGAAGTGGCAGGGTGACAACTCCTCCTTGATTTCCGGATCGGTGGTCACCACCATGGAATATGCCTGCATGTTGCCTGTGGTTGAAGCACGCGTCCCTGCCTCAAGAATGTATTCCAGGATCTCATTGGGGATGGGATCAACGGAGTATTTCCGGATGGTTCTGTGGTTTAAAATGGTATCAAACATAAGCCTGGTTTTGGGCAAAAGTAGTCTTTTATAACATAAAAGAAGATTCCTGAATCTCATCGGAAATGGTTATTTTCATCCTCTCAAAACCCAAACAAACCTATACAATAATGAAAAATCTCGCGCCCGCCAGGGTTCTCCTGGCTTCATTGATTATTCTGGGAATAACCTGCTCACATCCCTTTGCCCTTTATGCAAAAGAGAAGGATAAGAAAGGGGAGGAGGAGCAGACAGCGGGTATTCCTTCCAAAATCCTTTCCGGACTGAAATGGCGCAGCATCGGACCGGCGCTTACTTCGGGGCGCGTCGCTGATTTTGCCGTTAACCCGGAGAACCAGAGTGAATGGTATGTGGCCATTGCTTCGGGGAATGTGTGGAAGACCACCAACAACGGGACAACATTTCAACCTGTATTTGACAAATACGATTCCTATTCCACCGGTGTGATCACCATGGATCCCAATAATCACAATGTGGTATGGCTTGGTACCGGTGAAAACAACCACCAGCGTGCACTGGCCTATGGTGACGGTGTATACAAGACAGAAGACGGGGGAGAGTCCTGGAAGAACATGGGCCTGAAGGAATCGAGGCAAATCGGAGGCATCGTTGTGGATCCCCGCAATTCAAATATTGTTTTTGTTGCAGCTGAAGGTTCCGTGTGGGGCCCGGGCGGAGACAGGGGATTGTATAAAACCAAAGATGGCGGTGAGACCTGGAAGAAAGTCCTGGAGATCAGTGAGCATACCGGAGTCAACAATGTGATCATGGATCCCTGTGACCCCGATGTGATGTATGCCACCAGCGAGCAACGCAGAAGACACGTGTTCACAAAGATCGGCGGAGGCCCGGAATCGGCTTTTTACCGCTCAGCCGACGGTGGTGAGACCTGGGTCAGGTCCATGAAGGGATTACCGGAAGTACATATCGGGGGCATGGGAATTGTTGTTTCCCCGGCCGACCGGAATGTGGTCTACCTGATTATGGAGGCTGCTGAAGACAAGGGCGGATTTTTCCGCTCCGTGAACCGTGGAGCATCCTGGGAGAAGATGAGCGACTATCACAGCAGCGGACAGTATTACAATGAGATTTATTGCGATCCGCTGGATGTAAATAAGGTTTACTCCATGGAGACCGTATCCAAAGTGACCCTTGATGGTGGGAAGATATGGAACGACATCAGTACCGACGGCAGGCATGTGGACGACCATGCACTGTGGATCGATCCCGATGATACCAGGCATTACCTGATCGGAGGCGATGGCGGGGTTTATGAGACCTTTGACATGGGAGCGACCTTCCTCTTCAAATCCAATCTTCCTGTCACCCAGTTCTACAGGGTTTTTGTGGACAATGAATTTCCTTTTTACAATGTGTACGGGGGAACACAGGATAACAATACCCTCGGCGGACCTTCCCAGAACAAGTGTTCAGACGGGGTGACCAATGAAGCGTGGCAGGACATACAGGGCGGAGACGGATTCTGGGCAGCAGTGGATCCCAGTGACCCCAACATTGTCTACTGTGAATCACAGTATGGAAACGTGAGCAGGTATGACCGGAAAAGCGGAGAAAGCATTGGAATAAGACCCACACCCAGGAAGGGAGAGGACACCTACAAATGGAACTGGAATACACCGCTAATTGTCAGCAGGCACTCCAATACCAGGATCTACATGATGGCAAACAAAGTGTTCAGGTCCGAGGACAGGGGCAACTCCTGGGAGGTGATCAGTGAGGATCTGACCTCTGGTACCGACCGGAATACCTGGCCTGTGATGGACCATTACTGGAGCCTGGACGCCGTGGTGAAAGATGTATCCACAAGCCTCTGGGGAACCGGTGTTTCCATTTCTGAATCCAGGCTCGATGAGAACCTGCTATATGTGGGAACAGACGATGGTGTGGTATCGGTCACTCCCGACGGTGGTGCAAACTGGAGGAAAATCCAAAACTTCCCAGGTGTCCCGGAGTATACCTATGTAAGCGACCTGCTTGCCGACCGCTTCGATGCCAATGTGGTGTATGCCACTTTTAACAACCGGAAGCGGGACGATTTCAAGCCTTATGTGATGAAAAGTTCCGATAAAGGCTTAAGCTGGGTCTCCATATCCGGAAACCTTCCGGAGAACGGAACCGTCCACTCCATTGAGCAGGATCCGGAAGTGCCGGGTCTCCTGTTTGCCGGAACGGAATTCGGATTTTTCTTCAGTATAGACGGTGGAGAGGCCTGGACCAGGTTCACCTCGGGGATGCCTACCATCAGCGTGAGGGACATGATGATCCAGGAGAATGAAAACGACCTGGTTGTGGCGACCTTCGGAAGGGGATTTTATATTCTGGATGATTATACGCCCCTCAGGGAACTGGCCCGAAACAAGTCCATCCTGGACCAGGAAGCACAGATTTTCCCGGTGGCCGATGCACTGATGTACATCCAGACAGGCGGGAAATATGGACAGGGATCCACATTCTACAGCTCGGCAAATCCTGAATTCGGCGCCACATTTACCTATTACGTCAAAGAGGTCCCCAAAACCCTGAAGGAAGAGCGTCATGAGTCAGAGAAAGAGCTTTTCGAAAAGAAACTGCCCATCCCGCAGCCCAGCATGGAACAGTTGCGCAAGGAGGAGGCTGAAGAGGCTCCCGGGCTGATCTTTACGATTTATGACGGCTCCGGGAATCCCATCAGGAAACTTACAAACAAAGCTTCCGGGGGTGTAAACCGCATCACCTGGGACCTGCGCTATCCCTCCACAAGACCTATCTCATTAAGTACTTCAGGCACAGGACGAAGGAGCAGCGGAAGCGGTCTTCTTGCCATGCCCGGCAGCTACAGTGTCGGATTGCATATGGTGGCCGGTGGTGAAGTCACAAAGCTTGCGGACCCGGTAAAGTTTGAAGCAAAACTGCTCCAGGATGCCACATTGCAGACCATGGATTTCGCAGCCCTGGTTGAATTCCAGAACCAGGTCTCCGAATATTCCAGGGTTATGTCCGGTTCCCAGAGGCTCGTACAGGAGCAGCTGACCAAGCTGGCTTCCATCAAAAAGGCCCTGGTTCAGACCCCCGGTGCCGGTGTTGATTTGAGTGAAAAGGTCAATGAACTTGAAGCAAGGTTAAAGGATATAGACTATGCGTTTAACGGTCCTGAGGCCAAAGCAAGTTCCGAGGAGTTGCCTCCCATGCCGGTGCCTTTGAATGACCGGCTCAGTGCAATGATCTATACACACTACGGATCCACATCGGATGTGACCATGACCGAAAAAGACCAGCTTTCCATACTGAAAGAGGAGTTTCCGCCTGTCCTGGCTAAACTGGAGAAAGTCGTGGATGAAATCAAGGTGCTGGACAGCCATCTGGAAGCACTCAAGGCCCCATGGACCCCCGGGCGGCTTCCTGAGCTCAACTAGGAAAGGAAAACCGATATCGAATAGGGGGCTGTATCAAAAGGTACGGCCTCTTTTTCGTTAGAACTTTTTACAAGGATTTTACCGGAACGCAGATGTCCACTGTGAAAACGGGGGGATTCCCGGGTTCATGCTCCTTTGGGTAGTATTCGTAGGGATATCCGTCTGAAGGCTGGTAGCCGCTGTCGGCCAGCCATCGGCAGACTGCATCCCACGCTTCACCGAATTCATGTGGTTTCACTACGAAACTCCCAACCGCATATTTGCCTCCCGGAATGTGCATCTTTCCGAATTCCCCCTCTGTCTTCACATCCTCATTTACGGTGATGCATGCACTCTGCCGAAGTTTTGCAAGGTCCACCACCTTGGGATCATCATGATAAACAGTAACGGTTTTGGTTTCGGGGAATTCAAGCAAGCCCCTGGGGCCTGCCCATTTAAACAGTTTCTCATAGGCGCCGGCGATCTGGTCAAAAGCTCCTGTATGTCTGCAGTAGACAAGATCCATGGCAGGCATTTCTTTTACTTGAATGTTTGCTTCCATTTTTACATTGCGATTTTGGTTTATAATATCATCGCTAATGTACTGGACCTGGTGCTCACGGGATTGACCATTCTTGCCATCGTATTGACTGTTCTTGCTTTCCTGGTATGGATTGTTTTTTCTGAAATCGCTGGTATTTGTACCAAAGTGATTCCTGAAGGCCCTGCAGAAAACGGCAGTGCTGTTAAAACCACACAGGGAGGCTATGTCCTCTACGGATCTTTCAAGATCGGTAAGCAACATGCTTGCTGCTTTCTGCAAGCGGATCCTTTTCACATAGCTGTTGATTGTTTCCCCGGTGAGAACCCGGAAAATCCTGTGGAAATGAAAGGGCGAGAAATGTGCCACTTCAGCAAGGGTCTGGAGTGAGTGCTCCCGGTCCAGGTTGGCGTCCACATAATCTACCACCCTGTTGATGCGGTGAAGGTATTCTTTCCGTGACTGCTGTTGAATGTTCATTTTGGTGGTCCGAATGATCCATCTAAAATACAATGTTTCACTGGTCCGTGTTTGACCATTCTTGCGAATCTTGTGGGATTGAGGGATTGAGGGATTGGGGGATTGGGGGTTTGTGGGTTTGTGGGTTTGTGGGTTTGTGGGGATTGGGAAAAGGATAGGGAAAGGGGATAGGGAGGTTGGGGGTTTAAGGGTTTAAGAGTTTAAGGGGATAGGGAAAAGGATAGGGAAAAGGATAGGGAGGTTGGGGGTTTAAGGGTTTAAGGGTTTAAGGGGATAGGGAAAAGGATAGGGAAAAGGATAGGGAGGTTGGGGGTTTAAGGGTT
>JAZDPG010000083.1:0-101732 GCA_043797815.1 Bacteroidota bacterium | reverse complement strand
ACCTCTTTTTCTGTCAGCGGGCTTGACTACAATACGAAATATTACTGGCGGGTCAATTCGGAATATGCGGAAGGTACAGGCGCCTGGTCAGTTGTATGGAATTTCACCACATCGTCATGCACTGTTCCAACGCTTATAAGTCCCGAAAACAGATCCACAGAAATACCGACTTCCCCGGAATTGAGATGGGATCCAACCGACCATGCATTATCATACAACTTACAGGTTTCAACCTCATCCGATTTCAATATTTCCAGCATCGTTATGGAACAAACCGGAATTGATGGCACCTCTTTTTCTGTCATTGGGCTTGACTACGATACGAAATATTACTGGCGCGTCAACGCGGAATATCCGGGCGGAACAGGCGGCTGGTCGGATACGTGGAATTTCACCACGGAATCCGCTTCTGTGCCAGCACTCATATGGCCGCCCGACGATGCCACCGGAGTTTCCACAAGCCCGACATTGCAATGGAAAGGTGTGGAGGGAGCGACATCATATCATCTGCAGGTTGACAGGCACTCAATTTTCAGTAGTATGTCGCTTGTTGTGGACCAAAGCGGGATTACAGGCACATCATTTGATGTGAGTGGTCTTGAGGATGGCAGCGAATACTATTGGCGGGTAAACGCTGAATCCGCCGGGGTAACAAGCGATTGGTCACGCGCCTGGAGTTTTACAACTATTCCCGCTCTTCCTGAAGCCCCCTACCTTAACTCCCCGTGGGACGGAGACTTACAAACAGTATCGCCCACTTTCACCTGGTCCTATATATCGGGTGCTGAGACCTATCAGCTGCAGGTTTCGACCGATTCATCATTTTTGACGCTTGTTTTTGATGATGCTGCCATCACCGAAACGCAGTATACAGCCGGCCCTTTTGACTATTTCACAAGCTATTACTGGCGTGTATGCGCTAAAAATGCCGGCGGCACCTCTGCTTTTTCTGAAAAACGAAGTTTTCAAACAGAAACTGAAGCTTGGCGTCTCCAGGGAAACACATTTGGCTGGTTCAGTTCAGTCTGTTTCCTGGATGCGGAAAACGGCTGGATTGCTGGCTGGAGCGGTGACATTCTTAAAACAACCGACGGGGGCACAACCTGGAATGAATTGACAAGTGGTACAACAGAAAGCTTGAAGGATGTCTTTTTTACGGATTCTTATACCGGCTGGATAGTTGGTGAGTCTGGATTGATCCTGAAGACCACCGATGGAGGAACAAGCTGGAATGAACTGGCCTCCGGTGCCACCGAAGACCTGGAAGCAGTCCATTTTGTCGATGATCAAAATGGTTGGGCTGCAGGGGATAATAAGATCATCCTCCATACGACAGATGGTGGAGCAAGCTGGACAACGCAACTGAAAGAGACGAATCGGTTCCTGAAGGATATTTATTTCCTGGATTCGCAGGTTGGCTGGGCCGTGGGTATGGAGATCCTTCAAACCACCGATGGCGGTGCTACCTGGTCATCGCTCTGGAATGATCAGGTTATAATGGCAAGCCATTTTTTGGATGATCTGCATGGGTGGGTTGTTGGCTGGGATGGTGCAATCTTTGGAACAGCCGACGGTGGAAAATCATGGAATCCCCGGACAAGCGGGGTTCCTGAAGACCTTCAGGATGTCTGTTTTGTAAATAATCTCGTCGGTTGGGCTGTTGGAAGGGAAGGGATTATCCTAAAAACCACTGATGGTGGTAGTACATGGAGTTTATCGGAAAGCGGAACAAAGGAGGACCTTTTTTCGCTTTGTTTTATAGATGAAAATACCGGCTGGGTAGTCGGCGCCAACAAGATCATTTTGAAAACGACCACCGGTGGTGGAACGGGCTTGGTGGATGACATGAAGAATCTTTCCCCTGAAATTGAAGAGCCCTTCAACCTTGAGCAGAATTATCCAAATCCATTTCATTCAAACACAACCATACGATTCACCGTTTCAACATCATCTCATGTTACCATGAAGGTTCTTGATTTTACGGGACGTGAAATCGAGCGTTTGGCGGACCACAGCCTTGAGCCCGGGATGCATGAAATAACCTGGGATGCTGAAGGATTCTCAAGCGGCATCTATATCTGTTTTATGCAGGCAGGCGAGTTCAGGCAAACCAGGAAGATGATTCTGATTAAATAGGCTCAAATGGTCGATATTTCTAAATATTGAATCCGCGAGCGCATTAGCTTCGCTGAGCTCGTAAACTCGGTTCCCCTAAGTTCTACTTCGGTGAGAGCCAATGGTTTCAAGCCTGTTTTATGTAGAATTCGAGCAAGTAATTTGACATAAATATTTTTATCATGAAAAGAATCATCCCGGTATTAGCACTATTATTCGTTTTCTTCCATACCCTCAGTCAGAATATAAGAGATGAAATAATCTGTCCAAGCAGAAGTAACCACAAAGTATTAAAAGTAAGTCCATTAAAGGACATTCATAATCATGAGGTACTGGGGGTTGACCAATTGGATAGCATACTTAGTTATGTATATAACACTACAATAATGGATTGGATTGGCAGCTTGGCTTACCCAAAAGTGATTTACAGATATTATGAATACGGGAATCAATTGTCAGTGGAAGAATATAGATGGGATTCGGAAGCCAGCGATTGGGTGGGAGTGGAGAAAAATGAGTCCGCTTATGATGCAGACGGGAATCAATTGTCAGAGGATGTATATTATTGGGATTCGGAAGCCGGTGATTGGGTGGGATACTGGAAATATGAGTACACTTATGATGCAGACAGGAATCAATTGTCAGTTGTCTATTATTCTTGGGATTCGGAAGCCAGTGATTGGGCGGGAAACTGGAAAGAGGAGTTTACTTATGATGCAGAAGGGAATCAATTGTCTGTTGTCCTTCATGGTTGGGATTCGGAAACCAGTGATTGGGCGGGTAACTGGAAAGAGGAGTCCACTTATAATGCAGAAGGGAATCAACTGTCACAGGTCAGTTATTATTGGGATTCGGAAGCCGGTGATTGGGTGGGATCAGTTTATTTTGAGTACACTTATGATTCACAAGGGAATGCATTGTCCATTGTACAGTATAATTGGAATTGGGAATCCGGCAATTGGATGGAATACTTTAAAAGTGAGTACACCCGTGATGCAGAAGGGAATCAACTGTCCTTTGTAGTGTATGATTGGGATTCTGAAGCCAGTGATTGGGTGGGTAACCGGAAAGGGGAATCCGCTTATGATGCAGAAGGGAATCAATTGTCAGATGTCACTTATAATTGGGATTCTGAAGCCGGTGATTGGGTGGAAGGGGAGAAAAATGAGTACACCTATGATTCACAAGGAAAGGAATTGTCCAGTTTACAGTATGGTTGGAATTCGGAATCCGGCAATTGGGTGGAATACTTTAAATGTGAGTACACCTATGATGCAGAAGGTAATCAATTGTCAGCGGAAGGATATTATTGGGATTCGGAAGCCGGTGATTGGGCGGGATTGTGGAAATATGGGTACACGCATGATTCAGAAGGGAATCAATTGTCCTATGTAGAGTATATTTGGGATTCAGGAACCAGTGATTGGGTAGGATATTTTAAAACCCTATGGTTTTACAGCAAAAAAGGAAGTTCCATTGTATTCAATATATCTCCTGCATCACTTGTCCTTGGAGCAGAAGCCAACAGCACAGCGACATTCACCATAACCTCAAATATAGACTGGTCTATATCAGGTTTGGAATCATGGTTGTCAGCAAGTACTACTTCTGGAACTGGTGATGCAGCAATAATTTTAGCAGCAGAAGCCAATACTTCAGCAGAACAAAGAACTGCTGATCTAATCATATCTGGAACTGATGTATCCGACAAGTATGTAGCAGTCAAACAAAATGGTTTAACTATTGGCACAGCAAATCTGTATTATAATGAAGTTAAAATCTACCCCAACCCTGCAAGCGACATGCTGCAAATAGAAGGACTCCGACAGAAGTCCATCGTACGCATTTATAATACCAATGGACAAATGATATTCAGCAGTGAAATTGGTGCTGAAAAAGGCGGGATAAACGTGTCTGAACTACCTCCTGGATTGTATATTCTGAATATGAATGTGGATGATGGGGTATTGGTTAACAGGTTTACGAAAGAATAGGAAATAAGCTTTATTATCATTCCTGAATCTGTCGGTGCTTGGTAAGTTTCAGGATGATGACCCTGTCTTCAATGGAAGCGTAAATATAAAAGCACTTCCTTTACCCGTTTCACTCTCGACCCAGATCTTCCCGCCATGTTTTTCAACAAATTCTTTACACAGGATCAATCCAAGTCCGGTACCCTTTTCATTTTCGGTACCGGGGGTGGCAAAATTGGTTTCAATTCTGAAAAGTTTTGCAATCATTTCTTTCGTCATACCAATGCCATTATCCGACACAGATATTTCTGTTGTGTTGTTTTTTGTTGAAGCCTTGACTTCGATTTTCCCATCCCTGCGGGTAAACTTGATGGCATTTGATATCAGGTTCCGGAAAATGGTTCTGATCATGTTTCTATCAGCGATAATCATTAAATCGCTATGGACACTATTTTTAAGTTCAATGTTTTTACTTTTTGCATTACCGTCAAGTGTGATCATTTCTTCTGTTACGGCATCACTCAGATTGATTGATACAGGATTAAATGAGATGTTTCCACGTTGCGTTTTTGCCCATTCCAGAAGGTTTTCAAGTAATTTCAGGGTCTGAACCGCAGAAGTGTTGATCATCATGGCATATTCACCGGCATTAGCATACTGTTCTTTACCTGCCTCTGCATACAATAGTTCGCTGAAGCCAATAATGGCATTGAAAGGATTCTTAAGGTCATGTGCAATAATGGAAAAGAATTTATCTTTTGATGCGTTTAATTCCTTCAATTCCGCGGTTTTTGCAACAACAGTTTCTTCAAGGAGTATCTTCTGGTTCCTTAGCTGACGGATCCGTGAATAAAACAGAGAAAAAATCAGGATGATTATCGCTACGACAAAACTAATCCTGAACACCAGTGTTTTCCACCAGGGCGGCCTGATCAGAATTTTGATCGAGGTTCCTTCTTCGTTCCAGAGTCCATCGTTATTGGAGGCTTTTACCCTGAATACATAGGTGCCCGGATCAAGGTTTGTGTAATTGGCTTCGTGTTTGGTTCCACTATGAATCCATTCTTTGTCAAAACCTTCCATCATATAGGCATAATTATTTTTTTCCGGTGCCATATAATCGAGGGCAATAAATTCAAAGGTGAAAAAGTTTTCTTTGTAGGTCAATTCCAACGCATCAGTTTCACTGATATCTCTGGTTAAAATGGTTCTGTTATTTATTTTCTCATTGATTTTAACCTGTTTGTTGAATATTCTTAATCCCGTAATAACAACAGGAGGTTCGTTTTTATTTAAATTGTTTTTTATCTGTTCAGGATAAAATGAATTGAATCCGTTGGTACCGCCAAAAAACATCTCCCCATCTCTGGTTTTTATTGCCCAGCCTTTTAAACTTCTGTTTTGCAAGCCATCTTTAAGGTCAAATACAGTGACTTTTTTGGTTTCAGGATCAAATTCAGCCAATCCCTTATCTGTTGCCAGCCATAGATTATTTGCCTGGTCAACCAGGATTGAACTGACGTAGTTACCGGGTAATCCGTCCTTTATGGAATAATTGGTGAATTTTCCCGTGGAGGGCTCAAGTTTATCGATACCGGAACCTACGGTTCCAAACCATATATTTCCCTCATTATCTTCCTTTACACAATACACATCATTGCTGCTGATGCTGTTTTTGTTTTCATCGTGAAGCAAATTCCGGGATGCAAGAACAGGCGGCACTTTTGAAAAATCGACTGCATTCAAATCAATTATGCTGACACCCTGGTTGCCTATGATATACAGGTTCTGCCTGCTGTCTTCATAAAGCTCAATAATATAATTATTGGCAATGCTTGTTGAATCACCACGTCTGTTTGTGTAATGATAAAAACGGTTGGTTTTTCTGTCAAATAAGTCCAGTCCGCTTCTCAGGGTGCCTACCCACAGGTTATTTTTGCTGTCTTCAAGTACAGACCAGATATTTTTATCCGAAATTGAACAGGGATTGGCAGAGTCAGGATATATGGCACTAAATTTATTGTCTTTCATTTTTGCCAGTCCGCCGTCAAATGTACCCATCCACAGAGTCCCCTCATGATCTTCACAAAGAGAAATAATCGCATTACTGCTTAATCCGTTTGGATTGGTTTGATCGTGAACGAAGTGTATGAATTTACCTGTTTTACGGTCAAGTCTATTTAACCCTCCGCCATCTGTTCCTATCCATATGTCACCTGTTTTACCCTCTGCGAAGCAAAGCACATTATTAAAGCTTAATTTATCGGGCAGTACCGGATCGCTGAAATAGCGTTTGAATTTAAGTTTGCCCGGACTGTATTTACTAATTCCAATGATGGTCCCAACCCACATTGAATTGGCTTTGTCACGGTAAATGAAAGTTATTTTATTCGATATTAAAGAATATGGATTGGATTCGGCTGAGCGTATATTTTGGAACCTTTCCGTCTTCTTATCAAAAATACTTATGCCTTCAGAATTCCTGTCGCCGATCCATATCAATCCATTTTTATCTTCAGCAAGCGCATATAAAATATTGCCTTTGGGACCTGCATTACCGCCATCAGGTTTGTAAAAACTGAACTTATTTTTTTCACGGTACCAAACCAGTAATCCTTTCTCTTCCATCGTAATGAAAAAGTCACCTTCATCGTCCTTAAACAACAGTTTGCGAATATTACTCAATTGTTCCGCGTCGGGATGATTGATGGGCTGGGGAATAAATCTATTTTGCCGGCTATCGAAAAAGAAAAGTTTATTGCTATAACTTGCTACCCATATTTTGCCATCCTTATCTTCGACAAAAGAATAAAAGTAATTTTTGTAAACCTGGTCAACATCATCTTCAACCAGCAAGTACATTTCCGCATCAATCATACCACCTGAAATTTGCGGATTATCATAGAGTTTAAACCGGTAGATTCCGCTGGAAGAACTAATCCAAAAATAACCCTTGCTGTCAATGTAACAGGCATTGATATATAATCTGTTTAGCTTTATTCCATTTACCCTTAATGTTTTTCTTGCAAAGACATCTGTATTTTTATCAAATACACAAAAACCGCCGGAGGTCATAATCCAGATATTTTCCAGCGAGTCTTCAGCCATTGAAGTTATCAGGCTGCCGGAAATGGATGCACTGTCATTCAGATCGAAATAATATGTTTTAAAGGAGATCCCGTCAAAACGGTTTAAGCCATTGGCAGTCCCAATCCAGATAAAACCTTTGGAATCCTGCAGCATCGTAGTAATATAACCATTTGACAAACCTTCGTTCGCAGAATAATGATCAAACTCGAAATTTATAGTCTGGCCGAAGGATTTGGCAGCCATTATCAATAGAAACGAACCGAAAATAATAGTAATTATGGTTTTATTACTCCACATGGTTTAGCCGGTTTTGACCGGTTTGTGATTGTATAAATGTAGTAAATAGTCAGATGTTACTGTTGAAAAACCGGGAGTTTCGAACATTCCGGAAAACTAGCAAGTTCATCTGGTCATGCCTTGATGACCGGTGCGTGCGGGGTAGCATCCAATGCTGATTAAAATTTCTATTTTCCTCCTACCTTTCAGGGCCACCCAAAAATAAAGATATATGAAGATTTTCGCCTGTTTTATTTTCAGCACCCTGCTGGCAAGCGCGCAGGAATATCCGTTTCAGAACACGGGGCTTTCTGATGATCAGCGGATCGACAACCTGATCTCACTGATGACCCCGGAGGAGAAGATCGATCACCTGTCTCCCTTTCTGCCTGGGAAGCCCATGAGGCACGCTACCTGGCCCAGAATGAAAATTACAGAAACCTCCGCCTGATCGTATTCGCACCCAATGCCGATCTGGGCAGGGATATCCGGTGGGGCCGTACCGAAGAATGCTACGGTGAAGATGCCTATCTGGCAGGGGTGATGACAACTGCTTATGTCCGGGGCCTGCAGGGGATACTGGAAACCAAATAGGAGCAGGTAACCGGGAAGTATTGATCGTTCATCCTTAAGATGACATTATTTTTTAAAAATCGAGGTGGATCGCTTAGACCAGGATTTGTTGCTCATTGCACCCCTGGGTGGTCAATGCTTCTGGTTTTTTCATCATGCAATTCTAAGCTGTATATTTGAGAAGGTAATTTGACAGTTTGGGAATTAACCGGATTTATCATGAAGGATTGTTTTAAGGCTTTAGCCCTGGTTCTGATTCTGATGACTTTCCCGGCAATATTATTTGCAGAGGGGAACAATAATATAACTGTAGCCGGGACCAAATTCGAAATGAACAACGAACCGTTTGAATATACCGGCATCAGTTTCTTTAATGCCATGTACAATCCGGCGTTTAATAAAAGCAGCGAAATCAGGCGACAGTATTTGCGGGAATTCCGGGAAACCGGGATCAATGTATTACGGATTTGGTGTCAGTGGGATAATGACCGCGGATTTGTGGACGGGGGAACAGGTAAAACTTTGTATAATGAAGACGGTTCTTTAAAACCTGAACTTGTTTCAACTTTAAAGGGAATTATTTCTGATGCCGATGAAGAAGGAATGGTCATTCTGCTGGTTTTGTTTTCGCGCGAAAGCTGGAACCAAAATCTGCGTATAACGGATGAGGCTTCAAACCGGGCTGTGGAGGAAGTTGCCAGTTCGTTGAGGCCCTTCCGCAATCTCATCTTTCAGATTTGGAACGAATTTGATTACCGCACCATCGACTATGTAAACATCATCAGGCAGGCGGATGCAAACCGCCTGGTAACCAATTCACCGGGATACGCCGGAGTGCTGGGTAGCAGCGAAGAAAACCGCGAACTTGATTTTTTGTCACCGCATACCACCCGCGACGACCACCGGCACTGGGAAGTCGCAGCAAAAGAGATTGCATACCTGATAAGCAAATTCCGGAAACCTGTGGTTGACGATGAGCCGGCCAGAAAGGGTACCCCCAGGTATGGTGGCCCAAAATCACCAACCCAGCCTGAAGACCATATTTTACATATTTTCAACGTCTGGAAAGCAGGCGGCTATGCAATCTATCATCACGATATGTTCCAGACCGGTTACGGATCAGAAGCGGTTCCGCCCAATGGAATTCCCCTGCCTGGATTTTCGTCTTACCATGACCGGGTTTTTGATTTTCTGAAAAACAGGGAACGCTACCTGGAACTGATCCGGTAAAAAAAAAATATACCTCTTTACCATATGACAGCGGCACTGGGTGGGGCATTCATCCGGGTTGGGAACTTCTTTAATTCAGAAATATATGGTTTGCCAACCAATCTGCCATGGGGAGTTGAATTTGTAAGGGACAGACTATATGATAGCACTACCGGTCAATTGTTACCCACAATAGCAAGACATCCGACGCAATTATACGAGGCACTGAGTTACTTACTGATTTTCACAGTACTGTTTGTTTTTTACCGGAAGAAAAATATGAAAGTGCGGGATGGATTCATATTGGGCGTCTTTTTGATTGCCTTATATACCGCAAGATTCCTCATCGGATTTGTGAAGAATGACCAGGTCGCATTTGAAGCGGGAATGAAGTTAAGCATGGGGCAATTGCTTAGTATTCCCTGCATTCTTGCAGGTATCGGGATCATTGTCTGGACCAAACTGAAACCAAAATATTTTTCGCGGGAACCCTTGCCGTAAAATGATTTTTGATAAATCATTTCACTTCATGCTCCCGGTTTTTCCATGAAAGGCTGCATCGCTTTATTTGACGAAACCCAAGGTTACCGCGCTGTTCCCGATTCCAAGAACACGTGCATAGTAAATTCCGCGCTGCAGCGTTGTTACCGATACACTTATTTCTGACAATCCTGAGGCTTCGGTGAAATCTTCACTGATCAGTTTCTGCCCAAGGGAATTGTATATGTCCACCTGTACATTGCGATGAAGGGTTTCGCCAGGCGCTATGTGAATCTCATCGGCTGCAGGATTCGGATATAGTTTCAGGGATGAACCTTTCGTTTCTGGAATCCGGGTGGAGGATTGTAAAGCGATTTCTTCACTGTACACCACATTCCCAGAGGCATCCAGAACGTTAAGCGTTACGGAGTTAAACGTATTTCCCGTGAATGCGTAATTTACATTATCACCCGTAAGGATGGTCCCGTCGCTGAAGGTCCAGTTACAGACATATCCGGAATCGGGAGGGTTATAATTCAGATCGTAGCAGGAACGGAATCCGTAGATGGTCCAGAAACCAACCGGGTTCATGGGTTGTGAATAGTCAATGATGGCAAATGAACCCACGAGCTGACAGCCATCCATCCCCGTAATGCTGACGTAATAGGGAATATTCAGGCATAAACCGCTTGCCGCCGGGCCGGTTTCACCGTTTGACCAGTAGAAATCAACGGCTTCAACCGGATTTCCTTCGGCATCAACCAGACTTGCGAGGGCAGTGCCATTGCAGTAATTTCCTCCAAGGATGTTCGAGGTGGTCAATGAAATGAAATAGGGGCAGGGCTGCGGGAAAATGGTGTCTGTCACGCCTCCCATATAGACATAATCGCAATAGGAGCTTTTGCAGTTGTCCTCATTGACCACTGTGAGGCAAACCTTGTAATGGTCGGAGACGGGTGGTCCAAAATACCCTGCCGGATCAAGGGAGTCACTGCGTTTCCCGAATACGTGAACCGGGTTTTGTTCGTTTGAAAATGTGCCATCCCCGAAGTCCCAGAACCAACCCGTGGGATTGGTGCCCATGGAAAGGTCCTGGAATGCGAATTGTTCCGGGTAACTCTCCATCACATTATAGGTAAAGAGGGCCTGGCATCCCGGCATGACCGTGGTGTCGCTGTTGCCAATGTAAACGGGTGCACAATAGCTGTTTGCACAGCTGTCCGCCGTGGTAATGGTGAGACAAACATTAAAAACACCACCCATAAAGTCAAATCCGTGGACGGGGTTTGGTTCATCACTGGTCGTCCCGTCGCCAAAATCCCAGAACCAGCTTGCAATTTCCCCTTCGGACCGGTCGTAGAAGTTGACAGCCATGCCGGGGGCGAACATCATGATCATATCGTTCACTTTCCACTCAAACCCGGCCCGGCAGGCAGCGCTGGTATCAGCTTGCGGGATGGCTTGAATACTGAAGAACATCAATGCGGGCAGCGTGAAATATATCTTTTTCATAATCCGGTATTTTGAATGCTTTATCCTGAAGATTGAATTATCGGTTCATAGGTTACGTAAAGGCACGAAAGTTACAAGGATCGGGTTTTATTTACCTTGTCAGGCTCTTCATAACCTGCGTTGAAAAGTGTACTATATTTCTGGTTTCCTGCAAGATGCTCATAAATAATATACTGCTTCGGTTTCCGGTCGTTTCTTCACGTATTCTTTTTACTTCGTTTTTGCTGCTCATCTCAATTACATTTTCGGTGGTGGTTTTTAACCGTTCTATTTCAACCATGGCCGCATTATCGGCCGTTGAAAAAATTTGGGTTATACCATCCAGAAATAGGGCAAGTCTTTTATTTATTGCTTTTAGCTCGCCAAGCTGCATTTCGTTTAATGGTTTATGGTGGTTTACCAGGTGGTTGTAGGAAGCGCCTGATATTAAACTGATACAATTTATTATTTCCAGAAGGTTATCCTGCGTTCTGATGGCCAAATAGGATTGCTCGGCATCTTGCTCCACGGTTCCTTTGACCAACTGTGAAACAATTTTTCTGTGCAATCGGGCTTTCTTTTGCATCATTGCTATACTTTTTCTAATATGCCTCAATTCGCTTTTAGCAGTGTTTTCGGTTCCCGCAATTATTTGATCGTAGTATTTGATTACTTTTTTAAAAACCTCCCGTGCTTTTTTAATGCAGAACTCATTTACATTACCCTGGTTTACAGCTTCTTCTTCCTCCTTTGAGGCTTTTCCCATTTCTTCCTTATCCAGGTGTATTCTATGGGTTCGGTAAGCCACGAAAACAGCCACGGAGATCATAATAAATATGGCAATTACTCCACCATAAAAAAACAGTGAGGCAATAATAAAAGCAATCGTAAAAGCGGATATTGCCGTAAAAAACCATCCTCCAATCACTGAAAAAACACCGGTAATCCTGTAAACGGCACTTTCTCTGTCCCACGCGCCATCGGAAAGGCTTGTACTCATGGCCACCATAAATGTTACATAGGTGGTTGAAAGAGGAAGTTTTAATGAGGTTCCAAGGGCAATAAGGGCGCTTGCTACCACCAGATTCACCGATGCCCTGAGAAGATCAAATGCAGGCTGGTTTTTCTCCTTTTTCTTTTTGGGAAGGGGAGCAAACCTTTTCGACACCCATTTCTTCAAATTCTCAGGGAGAATACCTGAAACAAACCTGTTTATTCCAAGAAAAAAGCTAACTATTCCCCTTGATAAAACTGAGGAACCAAACCTTTCTTCGCCTTCATCCTGACGGCCCAGGTTTACTTCGGTCATAATTACCGTGCGCGCTTTCTTCGATTTATATAGTGTAATAACCATAATTGCACCCGATAAAAGCAGGAATATAAGAGGTGTTTTTACCGGTCCGCTGAGTGACTCCATGGTAAAAGTAGCGGCATTGGCACCGGTGCTGTTTATAAAGGTTAAAAAAGAGTCATATCCGGCCAGCGGTACACCAATAAAATTTACCAGGTCGTTACCGGCAAATGCCATTGCAAGCGCAAATGTTCCAGCCAAAACAACAACTTTCAGAACATTAATTCTGAATAATATATTAATCGTGTAAAGTAAAGAGGTGATGACCGCAAAACTGACCATGAGTATCTGCAGGCTGTTTTCTTTCACCCACTGGTAGTTGGCAGCCGTCATAAAGGAAGCATCCTTTACTCCTTTTATCAGAATAAAATATACGATGGTAGTAATTGCTAGTCCGCCATAAAGCCCCCCCAGGTATTTGAGTTTATTCTCATAGTTAAAAGTGAAAATCAGTCTGGTTATATACTGAACTATGGAACCAACAGTAAAAGCAACGATTACAGAGACCAATATGCCCGAAACAACGGTCAACGCTTTGGCGGAATTTATATATTCCCCAAGTGGTGCATATTCTTCACCTCCGGCAATTTTAAAAACTGCAATTGCCACTGCGGCTCCTAAAAGCTCAAAAATCAGTGATACTGTGGTGGAAGTCGGGAAACCTATGGTGTTGAATGCGTCAAGCAAAATCACATCTGTAATCATCACCGCAAGAAAAATCAGCATAATATCGGCAAATGTGAACTTGTCAGGATAAAAAATACCGCTTCTGGCTATTTCCATCAAACCACCTGAAAAAACCGTTCCTGCCAGAACTCCCGCAGCGGCCACAAGCATTAAGATTTTTAACGGAGCAGCCTTTGAACCTACCGCCGAATTTAAAAAATTGACTGCATCATTGCTTACGCCAACAATCAGGTCTGAGATTGCAAGCAGAAATAATATAATAACGAATATCAGGTAAATGGTTTCCATCTGAAACTACAGATTATATTTCAAAACCATCTTTCGACAATAAAATATCATGTTTCATGTTACATTCCGTCTTTTCGATCGGTTCGTTTGCTCGCGTTTTTATTTTTTAATGGCCGGCAATTTTTTTTTAAAATCATTTCGCCATCCTCTTTTCCTCCTTCGGATCCCATGTCAATTATCCAGTCAGCAAATTTAATAATATCAGGGTTGTGTTCTATAATAACCACAGTATTTCGTTTTTTACCGATATTTCTGTGATTTAGTAAAAATTATAAATACCCGGCATGTGAAGTCCTGTTGTGGGCTCATCCATAATGTTCATATTGTCTTCTTTTCCTGCTTGTGTCATTCGATTTTTTTCCGCCACCGATACTGGACCCGACGATTGCTGTCTCAGGCAGAGATTCCGGGCTTTTTGACTTACTCCCTTTTGGATCAAAGTTTCTTTTTATTCCTTACCTTTCAGGATCACCCCCAAAAACAAAATTATATGAAGATTTCTGCCTCCTATCGCTGTTTCTTTTTCGCCTGTTTAATTTTCAGCACCCTGCTTGCAAGTGCGCAGGAGTATCCGTTTCAGAACACGGAGCTTTCTGATGATCAGCGGATCGACAACCTGATCTCACTGATGACCCTGGAGGAGAAGATCGATCACCTGTCTCCCTTTCTGCCGGGGGTGCCCCGGCTGGGCGTGAAGGGTACCCGGACCGTGGAAGGGCTTCACGGGGTGGCACTGAGTGGTCCGGCCAACTGGGCGGTCAAGGGAAAAGGGGCGGCACCGACCACGACCTTTCCACAGGCGTACGGGCTTGCCCAGACCTGGGATCCGGAGCTCCACCAGGAACTGGCTGCCTGGGAAGCCCATGAGGCACGTTATCTGGCCCAGAATGAAAATTACAGAAACCTCCGCCTGATCGTGTTCGCACCCAATGCCGATCTGGGCAGGGATATCCGGTGGGGCCGTACCGAAGAGTGCTACGGTGAAGATGCCTATCTGGCAGGGGTGATGACAACTGCTTATGTCCGGGGCCTGCAGGGCGACGATCCAAATTACTGGAAGACGGCTTCGCTGATGAAGCATTTCCTGGCAAACAGCAATGAAAACATCCGTATTATCAACTCCTCCGATTTCGATGACCGGCTTTTCAGGGAGTATTACGGCTACGCTTTCTGGAAGGGCATTACCGGGGGCGGTTCAAGGGCCTATATGGCCGCCTACAACAAGTACAACGGGATTCCCTGTACGGTTCATCCCGTTCTGAAGGAGGTGACCGTGGAAGAATGGGGACAGGATGGTATCATCTGTACCGATGGGGGTGCCTTTTCACTCCTGGTAACAAGTCACCACTACTTCCCCGGTTACCCGGAAGCCGCAGCAGCCTGCATTCAGGCCGGGATCAACATGTTCCTGGACCGTTATAAGCCTGCGCTGAAGGAAGCACTGGAAAGGGGGCTTACCACGGAGGAGGAGATCGACCAGGTTCTCAGGGGGACCCTCCGGGTCATGCTCAGGCTGGGGCTGCTGGATGACAGTCCGGGCAATCCCTATACCGGGATCGGAATCCAGGATACGGTAAGGCCCTGGACGCTCCCCCAGGCCGCTGAACTGGTACGCCGTGCCACGTCCGAATCGGTGGTCCTGATGAAAAATGAGGGTCTTCTGCCCCTCGCGCTTGATCAGCTGGGTTCGGTGGCAGTGATCGGGCCCGTTGCCGATACGGTGATCTCCGACTGGTATGCAGGGACGCCCCCGTACAGCGTCACCGTGCTGGACGGGATCCGGAAGGCTGCCGGGGACCGGGTCACTGTCAGGTATGCCGCCAGCAACAAAGCGGATTCGGCAGTGATCGCCGCCCGCGAATCGGATGTGGCCATCGTATGCATCGGGAACCACCCCCTGGGTTATGGCCTGGCCTGGGGAGAGAATTATGTGGCCAGCGACGGGCGCGAGGAAGTGGACCGGGAGGCCATCAGCCTGGAACAGGAGGACCTGGTCAGGCTGGTCAGGGCAGCCAATCCAAACACCGTTCTGGTCCTGGTTTCCAGCTTTCCCTACGCCATCCCCTGGTCCAAAGAGCATGTGCCTTCCATCCTCCATATCACACAGTCGAGCCAGGAACTGGGCAACGGTCTGGCCGATATCCTCTTTGGGAAGGTGAGCCCTGCCGGCAGACTGGTTCAGACCTGGACGGCCTCCATGGACCAGCTTCTGCCCATCCTGGATTACAACATACGGAACGGCCGGACCTACATGTATGATCAGCACAAGCCCCTGTTTGCTTTCGGTCACGGCCTAAGCTATACCTCCTTTGAATATTCAGGACTGGAGCTTGGGAAAGCAAGCCTGCGCGAAGGGGAGGCCCTGGCGATCAGCCTGGAGGTGAAGAACACCGGAGAAGTTGACAGTGATGAGGTTGTGCAGCTCTATGTCCGGCACCCCGGTTCGGAAGTGGATCGTCCCAACCTGGCCCTGAAGGGATTCAAACGGATCCATATCAGGGCAGGAGAAAGCAAAAGGGTAAGCCTGCCACTGGAAGCCGATGAACTGAGGTACTGGAGTGAAGCCGGCCATGCCTTTGTCCTTGAAAAGGGAGAGGTGGAGGTGATGATCGGCGCTTCTTCCGAAGACATCCGCCTGCAGGGGATACTGGAAACCAAATAGGAGCGGGTAACCGGGAAGTATTGATCGTTCATCCTTAACTGTTCGTTCTTTTTATCGTGTAGGCCCAGTCACGCCTTTTGCAGATGAGAACCTAACGAATAATTCGACAAGACCCGCCAGGCAAAAACCGAGCCATAGAAACCATATGTAATTTGCACTTAACCTGACCACCAGGCTTAAAACCAACCTGCATGATAATTAGTGAATATCGAAAAGATTGTTTCAATAGTGGGTATTAAAATATTTAATCGTTCTTTGAAATTCTTTGTTCATCGTACTTGTAGAGCGTTTTTATAGCGTGACGATTTACATTGAATTTATGGATTTTAGCCTTTAAATAAGCATCCGGCAGCAGGAACAATGCCAGTCGCCACAACTGTTGTAACTATAACGGAGAGTGCTCCGGGAGGATGCCTTCTAAATCATTGAATATATGCGCTTTGTAAGCAGCCATATTCTTTTATCACCCGGCAGGAAAGAGTCACGCTTTCGTTTTCGTCACCGCTGAGCCTGCTCCACCACCTCGAACTGTTTTTCCAGGATATGGCCCCTGGAGTCGACCAGGATAAGTGTATGATTGCCCGGCCGGGCTGTCAGTTCAACCTCGTGGATCAGGCTGGTCTCTCCCAGGTACTGATCATCCAGGTGCCAGTGAATGGTGACTCCCGTTTCCCTGTGAGCAACCTCGAACACCACCCGGCTTAATTTTCCGTCCAGTCCCCTTGGAATAAAGACCTGCCTGGTCTCCCGGGGATAGATCATCTCCATGGGTTGATCGTTTTCTTCATCGCATCCGGGAGCCATGGGTGGAAGGGTATGGTAATGGGGAGCTTTTTTCCTGTAGTACCACTCCATGGCCGGGGGCAATACAAACCAGGTCCTGGAAACCATTTTATCGACCGGGTAACAGTCGCTGTTTACACGGAAATGCTCCTCCCTATCGAGATGAATTTTGCGGTGATAGGGGCAGGCTTCCACCCTTTTACCTGCATCCGGCACCAGCTGTGTCTTCACCTGGTCGCAATCGGGTCCGGCCCGGAATCCGCTCCGGGCGCAGACTTCAATCTCTGTCAGTTCATCGTACGGGGGTTCGAACCATGCAGAGGAGTGGAGCAATCCGAATGCCTCGAAAATCAGAGGTGCTGCCACATTGACCCCGGTGAGACCCGGGCGGCCCTCCCCGTCTGCATTTCCGATCCATACCCCAACCAGGTATTCGGCATTTAACCCGATAGCCCAGGCATCCCTGTAGCCGAAACTGGTACCTGTTTTCCATGCAATGGTTTTGGAGGAGGAGAAGCGCTCCCATGATCCCTCCTGGGTGGGACGTTCCGGTTCGGTCAGGACTTCAAAACAGTTCCAGATGGCGGCTGCGCTCATGATCCCGCTGGATTTGAGTGTTGCGGAAAGATCGTTTTTATTGGGTGAGGGCTCCTTGTTATTCAACAGGTAGGATGGTGAGCTGTACTCACCCTGATCGTACCTGTAGCCATTTGCCTGGATATGGTTGAGGCTGCCGGCCATTCCCGTATAGACCCTGCACAGGTCCCAGAGCGTCACCTCTGCTCCGCCCAGGATCAGCGTCAGCCCGTAGTGTCCGGGAGGCTGGCTGATGGAGGAGAAACCGAGCGACTGCAGCCGTGAGTGGAACTTTTCCACTCCGTATGCCTGTAACATTCGTACAGCCGGTACATTGAGCGACCGCACCAGGGCGGTGCCGGCAGGAACGGCACCACTGTATGTCCGGTCGAAGTTCAGGGGAGTATATCCCGAGATATGGGTTGGGATATCGGGCACCAGGTTGTCGGGGAGGAGTTCCCCCTCGTCAAGCATAAAGGTGTAAAGCAGGGGCTTCAGGATGCTTCCTGAACTCCGTGGAGCTCCTATGATGTCCACATAAGGTGCGCTGCCTTCGTCGTCAGTCAGGGTATTTCCCACATAGGCTACGACCTTGCGTTCAGGAATGTGGATGATCAGCACTGCTGCATTGTGGATCTCATTTTGCATCAAATGCTGATGGTGTCTCTCCACAACCCCCGTGACTCTCTCCTGGAGAGCTTTATCGATGGTAGTTACATTGCGTTTACCACCGTATCCCTCCCTTTCGGCCCGGTCCAGCAGGTGGGGTGTTACCTGGGGCAGGGGATAGGGTTTCCCGGGAAGTGGTTCCCCTTTGGCCAGATCGCAACTGACACCACCGATCACCCCCTTCTCCTCCAGCTTGTCGAGCAGGCGGTTCCTTTTCTGCAGCAGAATCTCGCTGTTTTTACCCGGATAGATCAGCGAGGGAGAATTGGGAAGGACGGCCAGTGCGGCAGCCTCTCCCCATGACAGTTTGCTGGCAGGCCTGCCGTAGTACCGCCAGGAGGCTGCATCAACTCCAACCACATTGCCACCAAATGGTGCATGGGAGGAATACAGGCGGAAAATCTCATCCTTGCTGAGACTGAGTTCAAGGCGCAATGCCAGCGCCATCTCAATGATCTTCTGGGCCACGGTGCGTGGTTTCCCTTTCCTGGAGAGGCGCACCACCTGCATGGTCATGGTGCTTCCCCCGCTCACTACCCTCCCGGCTTTTATATTCCTGAGAAGCGCCTTGGTGAGTGAAACCGGATTGACACCGGGGTGGACCCTGAAATACTGGTCCTCATAGTAGCGGATGCACTGGCCAACCTTATAGGGTACGCTGTCGCATTCGGGAAACCTCCACTGTCCGTCGCTGGTGATCCTTGCAGAAAGCAACGCTCCCCGGGAATCCTCCAGTACCGTATTGGTGGGATCGTGAAAGGTTACCACCGGCAGGCACAGAAAGGCAATGCTGATCACCATCGCGGCAACCAGCAGATACCTGTTCCGAACCATCCATCTGACCATGCTCACCACCGGGACCTTTTTCTGTATCGCTATCCTCACCACCGGGACCTTTTTCTGTCTCGCTATCCTCGCCACCGGCGACTATTTCTGCCTGACCACGCTGACCCACTTCCCTGCTATTGTGGCGTGGATGGAGTTGTCGTACATGGCCTCACAATAGACCGCCGGCAGGTAATACTCTCCAAGGTAGGCCGCATTGAGCAGAATGACCAGTGTTTTGGACTCGCCCTTGTCAAGCCCGAAGTAACTGTAAACCCTGTCGTCGCGGATATCCTGGTAATCGGGCTGATCCTTCGCGCGGGACGACTCCATGTCATCCAGCCTCAGGTTCCTGATCTCCCATCCTGACGGGAACATCTGGGTCAGGGCGAGTTCTTTGTAACCGGCCCTGATCCCGGGATGTGTAAGCCGCACCTCTGCCATAAAGTCGCTCCCCTGTTCCAGCTGCGCCGGATCGATCTCCTTTCCCTCCATGTTCCGGTAGGAAACCTCCATCCGGATATCCTTTTCCTCGTTCGTCACCGGGTTATCAAGCGGGATCCCATCCAGCTGGATATTCACAAAAAGGTTGCGCGTTTCACTGTTTGTAACGGCGATCTCCCCGCCCTTCTCTCCGTCAAAGGGAAGCTCCACCCTGGAAAGAGGAGCGGAGGATTTGACCATTTGCCGGTTTCCGTTCAGGTTGTATTCAAACTCCATGGTTGCGGAGGCATCCGTCTCGCCCATAAACTTACCGATGGCCAGCAGGACAAAGGCGGTGGTCTGGGTACTGTACCACTCCCCGGAAGCCATCTGCCCGGCCATTTCGTCCACCAGTCTCTTTGCCTGGACCTGGTCCCCCATCCGGGTGATTACCTCCAGGATCATGGCCTGGTCGCGCAGGGAGCTTCCGTAGGTACAGGAGAGTTCGTTGTAGGGTTCAACCGAGGTGGTCAGTCTGGCCAGCAGTTCTGCGGCCACCTCCTTTTTACCCGTCAGCAGATAGGCACCCGCAAGTGTCCATTTCGCTGTTGCAGAGAGCTCCTTCATTTCCCGCATGCGGTTCATGGCTCCCAGGGCGGGTTTTTTAGCGAGGGCCAGGGTGTAGAGCCGGTATGCCTGGTTGAGCTCATTGCTCCTCCGGTCACCAAAATTGCCGGACTCCCTCTCCCAGCTGTTGGCCGTGCGGGTCTGGTAGTTGACCCAGTTATTGAGAAAACCAAGGGGCAGGTTGTATCCAAGAGCTTCTGCCTCCAGCATAAAATGGCCGGCGTAGCTGGTACCCCACTCACTTACATTTCCATAAGACCCGGGCCAGTAGGTGAGTCCCCCGCCCGAAACCTGGAAGGACCGGAGTTTATTCATCCCGGCTGTAATGTGATCCTGGATCTCGCTTTTTTGCCGGGAGTCCAGTTCTACAAACCGTGACAGGAAGAGCTGGGGGAAGACGGCCGATATGGTCTGTTCCACACACCCGTGGGGATATTGCATCAGGTACTTCAGTCTCTGCCCGAGCTTCATAGGCGGAATGACAGAGACCTCCATCACACCGTTGTTGGTCCCTGCGAGTCCAAGCGCTTCGTAGACCGAACTCCAGGTTTTGCCCGGTTCCACCATCCCGCTGCTGGTACCGGAGATGCGCGGATTGGGCATCCGGACCTGCAGGTCGGTTATATCGCTGGCCTTTTTATTTCCGCTGCTGGCCATCACCTCCACTTTCCCGGCGCCTGTGGTCTTTGCCACCTTCATGGTGAAGTCCACGATCTGGTCACCCTCCTTATCGAAGGTGATCTTCTGGGTTGACGAACCCACCACCTGGAAAAGATCATTGGTTTTTACCTCCACAGTGACATTCTTTACATCCGGATCCATGGAGAATACAGTGACCGGCAGGGTAACGGTCTCGGCCGGACTGATCACCCGGGGCAGGGTGGCGAGCACCATCAGGGGTTTTTTAACCGGCGTTGTCTTTTCAGCTTTTCCGTAGGCCCCCCTGTGGCTTGCAACCACCATGGTTTTTACCGACCCGACGTAGTTGGGCATGGTGAACGAGTGGCTGTTGCTTTTCCCGGCCTGGAGCCCAAAGGGTCCGAAATATTTGACTACCGGCTTGAAACGGTTGAGGTTTGTATTATCATCCTGCTTCACAAACTCGTCACCACCGATGGAGAGCAGTCCGGCCATCTCCCCCTTAAGGGCGCCCATTACATATTGGTAAAGGTCCCATGTCCTTACTCCCAGGGCCTCTTTTGCATAGAACTGGTTCCAGAGGTCGGGCGTTCTGAACCGGGTCAGATCGAGCAACCCTTCATCCACCACGGCCACTGTGTAGGTCATCGCTCTTCCATCCTGTTCCGATACAGTAAACTCAACCTGCTGTTCGGGTTCCAGAACATCGGGCATCTTCAGCACCGGGTGAAGGAGTGTGCCCGGGTCAACCACGCTGACCGACTGGATGCCGTACATCCGTATGGGCCGGTCGTTGGTGGTGTTTCCGTGAGGTTGGATCAGGGTAACATGGATATAGACATTGGGAGCCATTTCGCCCGTGGCCTTTATGGGAACTGCCCCTTCCACCGGCGACCCGACCCAGAATGTCCGGATGATCCTGGATCCGTTCTCAATACTTACCAGGGCTCTGCCCTCACTGATCCGGGGCAGGTTCACCAGGATCTCCTCACCTGCCTGGTACGCTTCCTTATCGGTGGTGAAGGTGAGCATCTCGGCACCCCCCGGACCCTCCCGGGTTGGATTTTCCCAGTAACCCCGGTAGTCGAGGTAGAAAGCCTGGCCGGTACTGTGTCCCCCTCTCGGGTCGGTGATCCGGATCAGTTTCCTTCCCCAGAGGTTTTCAGTGAATTTCATCTTGTACATGGCCCTGCCATTTACCGTACTGATCGTATCTCTCCGGATCAGGTTCGTGCTGCTGTTGCCTGCGTAGGAGGCCAGATCGTCGTACGCGTCCCGGTCCCACCACCATCTCCATCTCACATCATAGATTTCAATGGTAAGTCCCCCGATATCCACTGGATGGCCCGATTCATCCACGGTTACCACAGGGATCAGGTTGGGCTCATTGGAATAGAGGGCCCCGTTCCAGCCCGGACCCTTGGGTATTTTCACACCCACATAGTGCTTATAGGGGGAGTATAGCACAGGAAAGCGATCCACACTGAAATCTCCTGAATTCTCGAAAACCCTGGTCTTGAAAAATGCCTGCAGCATGCCGGGGGCCTCCTTCCCAACCGTGATCCCCGGGGTGAACCGGGATGTTCCCAGGCTGTCCAGTCTTCCTTCAAAAACCAGCTCCTCTTCTGCTTCGAAGCTCTTTACCGGATCATCAAACACATAGTCCTCATAGCCCCTGAAACTGGTATGGACCGGTCTCAGGTCCATCTCAACATCTGCCTTCAGATTCCTGGCAGTGGCACCATGGAGCCACCGGGCGCTCAGCAAACCCTTCACGGACCCGCTCTTCAGAATCTCTGTGCCAAAGTCGATGCTGATCTTGAGACGGTTCGGTTTAACCGCCTCTATCTTTACAGTTGTCGTGAAGCTCGATCCGCCTACGCTCACCTTTCCAAGCCAGTTTCCGGTGGGAGCATCGCCCAGGGTGGCACACCTGAAATCATATACCCCGTTTAGTCCCCCCGTCCTGGTTCTGTTCAGGTAAAGCTGGCTTTCGGGAGTGAAGAGTTCAAACCGTACAGGGTGTCCCTGTGGCAGGATCCCGTTTTTGTCCTCCAGCACAAAGGTCATATAGATCGAATCGCCCGGTCTCCATACCCCGCGTTCGCCGTAGAGGTATCCTTTGATCCCGCCGGCACTCCTGTTTCCCCCCACATCGAACATGCTTGTGGAGAGGGCTGAGCCATCATCCAGCCTGAGGTATCCGCGCTGTGAGCCTCCTCTGGCGATCAAAAGAAAGGGCTTTTGTTCCAGCGGAATGGACACCATTCCCTTCTGGTCGGTCTGTTTCACCTCCATCAACTGGTTCTGGTAGTTGTAGATCTCCACCTGAACACCCTGCATGGGTTCGGATGTTACAAGGCTGGTAATGAACACGAGAAGATCTGTGCCGCTGCCCCCTTTTGCAATGATCCCCAGGTCGGAAGCCAGGACGTTCCTGGAAGCTTCGTTCAGGGTTCTCTTATAGGCATAGTAGGAGTCGGTGCAGGGGTCCTCTCTCTCACTCCAGTCATATTCTTCCCAGTAACCGTAGTCCCAATAGTAATCGCCGGTGGGGGGACTGTTAAAGCGTTCAGGCTCCCGGTCCTCTTCATATGGTTCCAGCTGGTCCTTCTCATTTCCGTTTGCACAGGGAAGAAGCGACTGGGACCGGTCGAAGGTGATGGAGACATTGTAGATGGCTCCGGGATCGGTCTGGATCAGTTCTGAAAGATCCAGCGAAAAGGTGTTCCATGTTCCATAGTCGATGGGGCGACCGGCGGCGAGGGGAATCTCCTTTTTCAGAATGATGCGGCCCACCCGTTTCAGATCGCTGTTACCGCTGTACTGGTTTTCCTGGAAGAACTGTCCGATGTTCGACTCAAAGATCTTGATGATCCTTACATTCACAGCCTTCAGGTTAACCGCTTTGAAGGGAAAGATCAATCCGTCAGTTCCGGGCAGGATCTCGCCGTCGCCCATCAGGGCAACATCGGGTTTGATGCTGGTGAACACGATCTCCTGCCGGTACTTTTCAACCAGGTTATAACCCAGACTGTTTTTTATGGCATCGCTGGCGATCACTGTCTGGCTGCCCGTCAGCCTGTTCACCGGGTAGGCCCTGACCTGGCTCCCTTCGGTCTCAAGCCTGAGATCCTCACCCGATTCAAGGTAGATCAGGCCCCTCAGATCCTGCATCCTGCTGAGGGGGTCGGAGAAGAAGAGGCTGATATACTGTTCGGGTTGCTGACTGACCGATGTTTTCATCAGTTTGAAGTCACCCAGCGGAGGGATCTCCACCACCTCTTCTCCCTGATCCTTGCACCCTATACCGCGGCCGTTCCATTTCACCAGCACCTGCTCCTTCAATTCGCTCCGGGAGATGCTGTCGATAAGGAATTCATGCTGTGTTCCTTCACTGTTATGCGTCCAGCTTACCTTTAGCGCTTTCCCGTTCTGGAACCCGGTCAGTACCTGCTCCACCTGGTCCGCCTGTGCAAAATCAGCCGTTTTAAGGGTACCTTTCAGTTGTTGCCACTTCAGCTCCGCTTCATCCAGGCTATTGAGTCCTTCCAACTCCATAAAAATGGATTGTTGGATGGTCTGGAACTGAAATTCAAGGATCTTCAGAGGATCCGGAACATCCATGATCTGTTGCAGGTGAAACCTGCATTGATAGATAGTGCCCGGTTCAAGGATCTCGTCGGGACTGAACTCCAGGGTCCTGCTGTCCACCCAGGAGTGTTCCCCTTTGATGGAAGGCTTGCACTCCAGCAGGTTTTGAGTGAGGGTCTTCTCCCTGATGGCCTGGGGAACGTCTGAAACAAGCCGGATGGTCAGGTGGGAGCTGACCGAAATAACCCCGCTGGTAAACCCCGATACGTAGTTGGTAAATGCCGGATCAATGGCCGGAATGTCACTTTTCTTGCCGGTGCAACCAGCCAGTGCTGCAAGAATGAGCGCGAAGGATACAGCTTTTTTCATTATATAAATATAAGGTGATTTCCTGTGAAAGGATTTTCTCAGGCAACACAGGAACCTGGCGATCCACCAAATAAAAGAAATTTCCCGGTTTTTTTATAAACCAAAAGTATTGGAAATTGAAGATGAACTGTCCAAAGTGAAGATAGGGGAAGTAAAACAAATTGCCACTTCTGAGTTCCATTTCGCATCCTGAGCATTGATATTCCTTTTCCTTTACCTTCTTCCACTAAATACCGCTGAGTTCCGGCAATCTGTTGAACAGATCCAACCCGTTTCAAGATCTCTTGCCTGCTGCAATTCATAAAAAACTTATCCATACAAAACTGAATAAAACTTCCTTATGATTGAAACTGCTTCCGGCAGATAAACCTCATCTCGCCGGTATTTCTCGGTAAGATAAGCAATGGAAGGTTTATAGGACTTACTTTTCATCTTCTCATTAAGATAGCCCTCTTTAATTAATTGAACGACCATCTCTTCGGGCAAAATATGATGTAAATTCCTAATAATGGTTTCAGCCAAACTCTTACCTGGTTTGGACTCGAGGTTTCCCCAAAGGTTAACTTTTATGATTCCATCATTTCTTAGGTTTTTGAGTTCATCTTCATTCAGGCTGGAGGTTCCGTGCAGCACCAGTATCGGGCCGGTCCTGCTGCTGATCTCCCGGGCTTTATCCCCATGATACTTAACTGTCCCTTCCGTTCTCCTGTGTTCTGTTCCCAGGTTTGCTACGATCAGGTCACATCCGGTCTCCCGGAAAAAACGTTCTGCCGTTTCCGGATCTGTGACAGTGTCTGTAACACCAAGTTTCGTACCGTCGGGACTGTAGTTGTATATTTCATCCACTGCTCCCTCAACCACAAATAACGAACGGTACTTCCGGATGAAATCCTTCATCATGGCAATGTTATCAGTCAACCTATATTTGCTGCAATCCCACATAACCGAAGATATCCTGTCACCGTACTCTTCTATGATCCAGTTGTCTTTTCCTGGTTGTGCATGGTCCAGATGTATCATAATATCCAGATCACAATATGGTCCGTCCGGCCTCGCCAGCCGTTCAATATCTGCCATTACTGCCAGAATCCCTTCCCTGAAATCTGATAGACCAGTATAGTTCTTCAATTGCTGTCTGTCTTCATAACTGGCTGTAAATGCGATGATTAATGGCATATTTCCGGCAATTCCCGCCTGCTCCTTATAGGCTTTTGTGCCTTTGAAGATAGCTTCAGTAGTATAGACACTCTCCGTGCAAAAGCAAGGTATACTTTTCTTCTCTCTCATCAGATCGTTTATGATCTTGCGCGTCTGTTCAGCATCTTTAATAATTGGCATGATATTTATGGTTTGACAAAACAAATATATTCCCCTATCAGGTGTAATCTGCCTGATTCCAGGTTATTCATGATGATCCAGTTTTATAAATGCTCCCCCTCCCTGTTTTAATTCCAATGTTATTTTTTCATTCTTGTCCAGAAGTTCATGGGATATCTGATAATCTGATGCAAGCCTGTTGGCATTTATTCCATCAGAAAGCAATGTTGCCGAATAATGCCCGTCACTGAGAAAAGAAAGGTCAATTTCAATGTTACGTTCATTCCAGTTGGTCATGGCACCAATATACCATGCTTCCTCTTTTCTCCTGGCCATGACAACATATTCCCCGGCTTCTGCTTGGAGGACTTTGCTTTCATCCCATGTCGTTGGAATCGATTTCAGTATATTAAAATATTCCGGTTCTTTCGCATAAGCAGTAGGTATATCGTTTAACATAGCCCATGGTTGCAGGTATACAACGTACATAGCCAGCTGATGGCAACGTGTACCCTGGCTGCCCGGGGGATAAGTAATGTGATAATACCCTTTCCCGTAATTAGACATGGCACCGGGGGTATAGTCCACTGAACCGCATATTTGACGAATAAAAGCAATATTCAGGTCGTGGTCAGGTGTAATAGATTCACTCCACTTGTTACCCTCAGCACCCATAACTGCCTCGAAATTCATGATATTTGGATATGTCCGCTGTAAACCCGCAGGTTTTGAACAGCCATGAAAATTTACCATTAAATGATGATCAGCAGCCGATTCTGCGATTCTTTCATACATTCTTATTGTTGCCTGATCGTCCCTGTCAAAAAAATCAACTTTAATACCCGCTATACCCCATTCCTGGAACATGTTCATAGCCTGTTCCATCTGCTTTTCCAATGTATAGGATATACACCAAACAATGAGCTTCACATTCCTCTGTTCGGCATATTTAACCAACTCAGGAATATCAACTTCGGGATTTGGTAGCATCAGATCCTTGAAATGGGACCATTTCCAGTCCACATTGACATAAGGGATTCCGTTTACCGAAGCAAAATCAATAAAATACCGATAGGTGTCGTTGTTAATACCAGTTTTAAAACTGGCCCCTTCAATATTGTAATCATGCCACCAATCCCATAACACCTGGCCAGGTTTTATCCATTTTGTATTGTTTATTTTCTGTGGGGAAGAGAGACTGAAAACCATATCGTTATCAACCAGGTCACGATCGTCATCGGTAATCAGGAAAACACGCCAGGTGAATTCTCTTTCCCCTTTCGTTTTAGCAATGAAGTCTGCAGTTTTATCGGGGACATCAATAAAATGATTATAGCCACCGGCTTTTACTGATAGTGGAAATTTCTCAAAAACGCTGTGGAAACAATTTTCATTTGTTGGTGACCTGCTTAAAAACAAGCTGGGGTAATCGATTAAACCGGCTTCCGTCACAGCAAGCCTGACCAGGCTGCCATTATCGGTCTGAACCTTAAAAAGTAAAGGCAAATACAGTTTTCTTCCTCTTTCCATTGACGAAACATTTTTCAGTTTCCAGTCAGTTTCATAACTACTTTCCTGTGGTTCCCAAACATGGGCTGATTCCGGGAGGCTTAAACCTAATTCCTCGTTACAAATGGTAAGTGAATCTTCTGAATTGCTTGTAAATCGATAAGCAAGGCCTCTATTATATGCACGGAAGATCAGGGAGTAATTGCCTTCAAACCTAAGGGTCAATTGGTTATACTGATTCACGATTACTTTCCTGTTTCCATAAACTGTTTTGATCACCTCATTTTTTGTTTCCTGGTCATAGGAGACTATTTTCGGGTCATCTCCCCAGGTATTGTCTTTCAGGGTCATTGATACCGGAGTATAATAGATTATCCGCTGAGCATCCCAAAAGGCTGAAAAATAGATCTTCTGCCCTATGATAACCTGTAAGTCAATCATTTTGTCAGGTGACGAAAGCTTGTAAATTTTTTCATTTTGTCTGGACTGGGCAAAATGGCACAATGAGAAACAAATAAGCAGGGTAATTCCAAATCTCCTGCATTGGGGTTTAAATCGTATCATTTTTTTAGCAAAGCTGAAAAACGGGATGCTCCTGTTTTTATCCATTTCCAGGGTTAGTAAGTCTCTTGTTTGTTCTATGTTTCTTACAGCAGGTATATACTTCATCTATATTTGTTGGTTATGGTCGAAGAGGTTGCCTAATTGGATATAATTCTTATAAATCTGTTTATATATCCGGGCATGTGTATTATGTGGGAGAATGGTCTTATTTTTTGAAGAGACAGATTGGAATATTCCTTTGTAGTCGGTGTTATTTTCGAGAGCAGCTTTTATTAAAATAAAACACCCTTTGCTTGAAGCCTCTGTCTCAGAAGATATTTCTATTTCCATTTGTATAACATCTGCAATGATTTGGCAAAGCGGGATATTTTGGGATGCTCCCCCTGATAGGATAATGCTCTTGATCTCTATCCCGGACTTCCTGACGGAATCAAGATTTAGTTTTATTTCGAAAGCCACACTTTCCATTAATGCTTTTAAAAGGTGGATTTTTGTATGAGCGAGTGTCAATCCGCTAAAAACCCCTTTTTGGGCAGGATTCCAGCGGGGCGATCCGCTGCCTGAAAAATATGGTAAAGCGATTAAACCTTCTGAGCCTGCAGGTATTTCAGTTGATAGCTTTAGCGTTTCTGCATATTTATCCGGACTTGTCTTGAACTGATCGAAATACCATTTAATCAATCCGCCTGTATTCCAAATGGGTGGTTCATATTCCCACATTCCGGGTAATGCTGCACAATTAAGTATAATTCTTTTTGAATGATCGGGAATGGGTTTTTCAATTGTTACCGATAAAGCAGAGCTGGTCCCTATACCTATACTGACCGATCCTGCGAATACTGCACCTGAACCTACAGCGGCTGCCTGCTGGTCACCCGCGCCAGTAAAGATTTTGGTCTCCGGGTTCAAATCAAACTCTGTTGCTATATGGGGATCAATATTTCCAACCTGTGTCCCGGGTTCCATTAGTTCCGGGAGCCTTGAAATCTCAATTTCAAATTTATCGAGTATCTTTTCAGACCACTTCTTGTTTTTCACATCCAACAAACAGGTGCGGGAAGCAATTGAGAATTCGGTAACTGCCTGCTTTGACAGACGGGATACAAAGTAGTCCTCTGCCTGTAGAAACTTACTGGTGCCTTTGAAAATACGTGGTTTGTTCCTTTTAAGCCACAAGATCTTGGACAGGGACCACACAGGATGTGGGACCAATCCGCAGATATCATATATACAATCTCTCCCTAACGCATTTTTTATATCGACAGCTTCTTTTTCGGTTCGTCCATCGAGCCAGATGATGATATTATCCAAAGGTTCGAACCGTTGATTCACGGGTACAATCCCTTCCCTTTGACTGGTTACCGAGATTGCCTTAATATTCAGGCGAACAGGTTTGGGAAGATCCAAATAGCTCTTTTTTAACAGGTCCCACCATAATTTCGGATCCTGTTCTACCCATCCTGGTTTTGGGTAAAAAACGGGATTTCCGTAACGGTTGTATTTTACAAGGCGCCCGTCTAAATCATAAATGGAGTTCCTGATACTACTGGTTCCCAGGTCAATGATTGATATATACCCTTCTTTCAAAATACTTATTGATGAATCTTTTAAATCAGCATTTAATATATTCTATACCGAGCATGCTTGCCACCATTTCCCATTTCCTGGTCAGGTCGCCCAAGTGCATGCACTGATGGTGTGTCCCTCCGGCTTTTAACCAGTTGGTATTAGCCTGTTTAACTCCCGAATCCGGTTTAAAATGGTAATGTGGCATTTCAATATTGGGATACTCTTTGTGTTCCAGTACTTCCCCTTTCATTACCACCAGCCTGAAGCAGTCACCTTTTAGCGGTACCAAAGAAGCAATTGTTGCTACTCCAGGCTCGGCCATGAATACGGGTGTTGGTGGATGTTCCAATCCACCTATACCTAATTCGCGATATACCAGTCTTACCGGTTTATCTTTCCTTGCTATTTTCCAATTGCCTTCACCCATGTGGCTCATGAGCATTGAGTCGCGTTTGAAATCCATCGCGTACATTTCCGTAAAATGGGCATCCTTATCAAGCACATGTCCTGCAGCAACCAGTATGGTAGAGTTTACATCTCCTTCGGCACCATAGCCATATCCCTTGGCCATCATGTTGGAAGCAGCCAGCAGTCCTAATTGTTTAAAACGTCCGTCACCACCAAACACATCAAAGTTGGCTGTATAGCCAGCATAATACCCCGCAACCAACATTCTTTCAATGGCAAGATTTAATTTGGCAGCAAACTCGTGACTTTCTGCCGGCATATTTCCGTCGATCTCAAAGTTTTCACGGTCTTCTGCGAGTTGGGCATTAATTTCATCCTGAGAAAGATTCTCCATTATCCTGTATAATTCACCCATTCTTACTTCCTGGATTTCAGGGCCAATAACACGCATTATGGCTGACCAGTCTGCAATTGTATCATGCATACCGTTCATTTTCCCGAACCACGCTATTTTCATATTCTTCATTGCAGAAACCGTCATGGCTGCTGTTGCCCAGTCGGTAACTAATTCAGCAAATCCAGGATCTTTCCAGTCATCAGTAACAACATAAAAGTTGTTTCCGGCAGTACGTATAATCGTGTTGGCAGTATCCTGCATCCCGTGAATACCCTGGTTATAGGTTAAATCATTCATGTCCCAGTCCGTGGTTACTTCCGGAACAGGTTGAATGTTTGCCAACAATAAAGGCAGGCGATTGTTTTGAAGGGCCCTTACAAGGTTCACTCCGGGAGCATATACCAGGTTAACGATGATGATTCCGTCAAAGCCTTCACAGTTAAAATAACTCATTTGTTTCTCCACATCTTCACGTGTTTTGGATGCACCCGGAAAATGAATGTCCAAACCAGGTCTTAATTTTGCGATTACCTCCCCTGCATATTTTTCCTGCCGGCCTGTCAGCTCAGGCATAAATGCATCATATAATCCTTGCATTAAGCCTAAAAATCCAATTTTTGGCTTTCTTTTTATCATTTTATTGTTATTTTTATATATATAAGTCAACCCAGCATAATAGCTGTTACACAATATAATAAACTGTATAGAAATAGCTTACAAGACAAATATATCAAGGCTGATTTGATTTATATGAGACGATATTATTAGAAAATAATACGATATTTGCATGTTACCTGCTTTCGAAAAAATTGAAGCAAACCCCAATCATTCATTCTATGTAAATTACCTGGGGGTAAACCAATTCCCTTCACCATTACATTTCCACCCGGAGACAGAGATTTTACTGGTTGTGCAAGGAACGGGCACAAGGATTGTCGGGGATTCTGTTGAACGGTTTTCCCCCGGTGACCTGGTAATGATCGGGGCAAATGTCCCGCATGTATGGTACAGTGATAAAAGAATTCAAAGAAGCGACAGTATGCCTGTATCAGAAGCCATTTATATTCAGTTCAATAAAGAAGCTTTCGGAAAGACATTTTGGGAATTGCCGGAATCCAAAAGCATCGACAAATTGATTGAACAATCAAAAAGGGGCATCAGACTGACCGGACAAATAAGGGAAGATGTATCGGCATTAATGCTCAAAATTGTCAATTCAGCAGGATTCAGCAGGATCACTTTATTATTGTCCATACTCGAACTCATCTCGTTAAAAGAAGAGTATTATTTTTTATCGGGCCCGGTTGTAGAACACGGCCTCAATCAAAGGGACTCGGACCGGTTAAATAAAGTATACAAATACGTAATCGAAAACTACCGGCAGGAGATAACTTTAGAAAAGGCAGCTTCTTTAGCATCTTTTTCCTCATCTGCCTTTTGCCGGTATTTTAAAACAAGAACCCATAAAACTTTTATACAGTTTCTGAACGAGATTCGAATCAGGCATGCCTGCCGGTTATTGGCAGAGGAAGATTTTTCCATCTCTGAAATTTGCTATATATGTGGTTTTAACAACATCTCATATTTCATCAGGCAATTCAGGGTAATTACCGGTTTTACTCCTTTGAATTACCGGAAAAAATACATTGCGTAACAGATATAGCAATTCTTCTTAAGGGAAAACCAAATCCTGCCTTTCCCTGTTTTCTTCGTTTGTTTCCAGTCCACCGGTAATCTTCGGGTAATTCTCCGACAATTGGAATCTGCATTTCTCTCAGGGCATGGTATTGAACCCCTCGTATCTGACAATCCAGTCTCCGTTTTTAGGAAATCCGGGTGCAGGAATATCAGGTGCGCCATCCCATCCCCATACATGCCCACACCATCTCCCGGCAGCATCCCAAAGGTGCCAATAAGACCCGGATGCTCAAATGCAAATTTAATCCACATGCAATCGATGCCTTCATGTGTGACGTATACACCGTCCTGTTGAGGCAAAGGAGATAACTTATCCAACACATCATCCCGTTTTTCAACCCTTTCAATTCCTAACCGTTTATTCCATTCCTGTGCAGTGCGCAATCTTTTACTATCCAATTGAATTGCCGGCTTTATTTTTGGGGCATATACACCGGTGTTTGAAAAGAATAAGTTGACAGGGATGTATGTAATACATAGATTTGTATTTATTGATGCTTCTTATTCTCTTCTGTTTCTTGTTCTTTGAGTGTTTTCTAATTCCAAAATTAAGCGTATGAAACTTAACAAAAGGGCTTTCGCATTATCGTCCGGTATAATACTGGGTGTTGTTATTTTTGTGATAACAGTTGTGTTTATCATTTTCAACCAGGAAGGGATACAGCTTGCCAAGCTTCATAAGCTGTTTATAGGGTACCAGGTTACCTGGGTGGGGGCAATCCTCGGACTTTTATGGGGATTCGTTTATGGAGTAATCAGTGGTTGGATCTTTGCTTGGCTCTACAATAAGTTAGAGAAGTAAACCGCACATAAGATTCTCTCCAATTATGACACTACAGGTCAATTGGTCTCCCTCCAGCTTCCAGCTGCCTTTTGCGGTTTCCATATTTCCTGAGCCGGTCATGTTGCTGATGAGTTTGAATTTCCCTTCCGGCATAAAAAAATAGCCGGTGATCATTCCCTGGTCCTTTATGTGGTCCTCCGTGGTTGTATTGATATCCTGACCACTGGTCCACGTCATTTCATACATGGTCCATGTCCCTGTAATATCAGTAACCTGTTTATTTTGAGATGCAGTTCATGAATGTTAAGGATTGCTTCATCCCAATGCTCGCGCTGACCTTGAATCTCTCTGCCTTCCGGCATGAGTAACATCAATTGGACCATTTTCTCTTAGGAAAACAGCAAAACCTGCCCCGCATACCCCACTGTGAACTTAGAAGATCTTGTACCTGATCCCTACTTCGAATAGACCTTCATTGCCTTTCTGCAAATTTAAATGGTACCCCACACACACTATCCGGAAGTTTTTTCCAGCGGGCATTTCAAGGCCCCAACGAAGTGTGTTTTTCTGGAAGACATCCCCTTCGCAGTTAATCAGATATCCTATAAAGACTTTTATATCTCTTAAGAAGTAAAATGAATTGTAAGGTTGTTTAGCGCCAAAGAAGACATCTGCAAAATAGTTGTATTGCACGTTATAAGCTTCACTGGGATCGATATTCGCAAAGCATTCAAAGGATATTCCAAGTGTTTTTCTTTTCCCGGTTTTTGGTGCAAACACATATCCAACTGATGCTGATACATTGGCAAGGAAACGATCGTAGATATAGCTAATACCAAAACCCGCGCCTGGCGATATTACAGGCATCCCTCTGTTGAGGATATCGGCGCTGGCCTGATCTATCGTGTTGTTTTCTAATTTGTATGAACACGTTTTCGCTTTTCGGGCAGGTATTTTTCTCACGGAAATGTCCGACTGTGCTTGTTGAACTATTTCCGTGAATGCAATATCGTTCAGGCTGCTTAATTCAGACAATTCATTTGTATACAGGATCAGTCTGTTGTTCTTCCCTAAGTTGCATTCTATCGCGTAATTATGGAAACCGCTCACGATGGTGCCGGAATTGCCATTAAAAATAAATTCGGCCTTGGTTCCGCTGTTTGCCACAACCTCCAGTTTTCTGTTGTTCTCGTCGATGATGTAGTAGTAAATTGTCAGAGGTACGCTCAACCTGGACAATGAATCTTGCACTTTGTTAATATCTGCCAGCAGGTTTCTAAAGATGGTATCTTGTTCTTTGTCCGTTGGGATTTTGAGAATCTCATTCGATTCGATGACCATTTTTACTTCATTGTCTAAGAGTAAGGTAAGTTCTTCCGGAAGATTCCATCTTTCATTCTGGCCGTAGATACCCGAATGGAGAAATAGGAGAAGAAAAAGGAAGGCGCATTTGGTTGGTGTTCTCATCCGTAAGTATTTTTGTTAAACATTTAATTATCAAATATATATTAAATCAGTTTTTCGGAGCATTGATTTTCGGGAGCAAGTCCCGACCTGCAATTATCCTTAATTATGATGGTCTAAGTCCTGCCTGTACTGGTATATTCCTGCCGGCATTGCTGAAAGGCCGGTATCTTAACCGAAGTTAATCAAACATCCCGATCCACAGGAATAATTGTTTTTTTCACCGTGAAGCAACCAATTGCCTTGAAAATCATCTTATGTTTGATGAGACATTTAAATATTGGATCATGAAAAAGATTTATTCCGCGCTGACCGGATTACTGTTCCTCAGCATGCAAGCCTTTCCGCAAACTGATACCACCGCTGACTGCCGGGCTGGGTTTGAGTGGAAAGTGAACGACATGATCATGATGTTCGCCCCCGGTATGGCGGTCAATTTCGACGACCAGTCTGAAGGTGAGGTTGTAAGCTGGTTCTGGGATTTCGGGGATGGAAACTTTTCGGAGGAGCAGAATCCCATGCATATATTCACATTCCTGTCCGGAAACATCAGTGGCGCAAATGAAAGCGGTGTCTTCATACCGAGGGTCTGCCTTACCATTGCGACCAGGGACAGTTGTTCGTCAACCATCTGTAAAACCCTGGAAATTACATCCGATACAATCATCTATCCTGATCCATTGTGTTATGTCTATTTTTATCCCTATGTCAACGACAGTTTAGTCAGTATTCCTGAAATAATACCCTATTCCTTCAGGGTATCCGCACCTGAAAATACAGTATCCTATGCATGGGATTTTGGCGACGGGACCACCAGCGATGAAGCAAACCCCATCCATGGATTTGACTTTATGGGCGGTGTTTATAATGTTTGTCTCAGCATTACCACGGCTGACGGCTGTGCAAACAGCTACTGTGCGCCCGTTTACATTGGTTACAACGACAGTACCATCATGCCCGGTTGTCAGGCCCTCTATACCTATGATGTAATGGAAAGTTACCCGGAACAGTATGCGTTCCAGGATCTTTCCATGGGCACAAATCCTACGGGTTGGTTCTGGGACTTCGGGGACGGCTCTTTTTCAAACGAACAAAACCCGGTCCACACATTCTGGAAACGCAGCGACTCCCTTGATGCAAGAGGGTACCTGGGGCCGCCAATTTCGGACCATTACAAGGTGTGCCTCACCGTGGTGAACGACAACAACTGTAAGAGCACCTACTGTGATTATATCTTTGCGGGAGGTGTAATTGACACGGTTTTCCCTCAGCCCTGCCCATATTTTATCTCGTTGACCACTTCGAACATCCTCGGGGGCTATTACTGCAATGGAACAGCCAGTGCCAGCCTTGTTGATGCAGAAGGAATTCCGGTTGAAGCTGTGGATTTCTACTGGTCAACAGGTGAAACAGGCCCGGCGGCAAGCAATTTGTGCTTAAATGTTCCCTATTATGTCAGCATTACAGGGACAGATGGCTGCCAGCTCTTGGGTTCATTTGCCATCATCGACTATTCACAACCTTTTGAACCATTTGGTCACTGGACGATTTATGGATTCGATTCCCAATACGATCTGGACTATGCCGCTCCCGATTCCGGATACGAGTGCTCCTGGGAATTCAGCGACGGGACCATCCTTACCGGGGAAAGTGTGAGATACGCTTTCGCTGAAAGTACATCCAGCTCTGTAACCCTGAACGTTTTTGACGCCCCGGGCAATCTGGTATACAGTGTTGAGATCGCTTTGAACCAGTCCACTGAACTGCCGGAGGCGGAAGTCCAGGCCGTAGCTCTCTACCCGAATCCAGCCACGGATGAAATTCACCTGCAGCTCGGCGAAACCGTCTATCGCAATCTCCAGGTGGAGGTCTGCAATTCTGTCGGGCAGAGACTGATCAGCGAGGTATTCACGGGTGCCCTGGCTTTACGGGAGATTATCCTGCCGGTGGCGGCGCTGGACCATGGAGTCTACTTTGTACGCATCCTGGGAATCGGAAGCAGCCCATTGACGCTGAGTTTTGTCAAATAGGGCCACCTGTTGCAAGGTGCATGACCCCCGGATGATCAACCAAATGATTCTCATTTTGAGGATTCACGCAACAGAACGCTATCCAGCCGTTTATTTAAAAGCAAAATCTTCTTTGTTTCGGCCGGATCAAAAACCAGCTTTTCAAAATCGCGAGATTCTTCTCTGAATCTGTTGTTTCACAGGATACAAAGGACTTTTCTCTCATCGGGAAATCTGTAAGTGCCGGTATTTAATATATATTTGGATATACAAGCTTCGTTAAATGAAATACATTCTTACAGACAGCGACCGCACCCTGCTCGACCAGCGCATCGCCGAGACGGAAAAGCAGACAGGGGCCCAGATCGTGCTGGCATCGGTTGTGCGGTGTGACAGTTATGCTGAGATTCCCTGGAAAGCCTTCGCCATCGGGGCATCCGTTGCGAGCCTGGTGGCGATCGGTTTGGATCTGTTTGTGCTGGGCTGGCTGACCGGAACCTTGATCCTCTTTTCGGTGGCATTCATTCTAGCCACCGGAGCCTTGTCTGCGCTCCTGGCCGTATTGTTCCCACGTTTTGGCACCCTGTTTCTTTCGACCGGGCGCAAAGAATCTGAAACCATGCAGTACGCCGAATCGCTCTTCCTCTCCCGTGAACTTTTTTCCACGGAAGAGCGCAGGGGGATCCTTCTTCTGGTAAGCAGGTTCGAACGGCAGGTGGTTATCCTGCCCGATAAAGGGGTCAGAAGCCTGCTGAACGATGAGGTCCTGAAGGAGCTTATTTCAAATATGACCATCCACCTCAGACGAAATGAGTTAAGGCAGGCTCTGGAGACAGGTCTCGACGGAATCCGGACTGCACTGGGTTCCCCTGTCCCGGGCCGGACCGGCAGGAATGAACTTTCAGACGAAATCATTGAGGAGGAGGGCATATGAAAAAGTTAACGGTATGGGTTCTGTTTATTGCCATGCTCGCCACTGCCGGCGTGGCCAGGTGTGCTGAAATCCCTTATTTAACCGGAAGGGTAAATGACAATGCCCAGATCCTTTCGGAGAATGCGAAAGAATTGTTGGGTGAAAAACTGAAAGCGCACGAAGAAAGGACCACCAACCAGGTGGTTGTTCTGACCATCGCTTCACTTCAGGGGGAAAGCATCGAGGATTATTCCAACAGGGTATTCATCGAATGGAAATTGGGACAGCAGGATAAGGACAACGGCATACTCATCGTTGTTGTACCGGATGAAAGAAGGATGCGAATAGAGGTGGGTTACGGCCTGGAGGGTACGATGACGGATCTCATGGCCAGCCGCATTATCCGTGAGGTCATGACACCCAGGTTCAGGGAAGGGGATTATGACGGGGGAATTACCGGGGGTGCCCTGGCCATTATCAGTGTGCTGGAAGGCCAGGAACTTGCCGAAGCAGCAGATTTCGATGAAGCATCCGTATCCTATTCACCATCGGGTTTCTCAGACCTTGAAAGTCCGGACATGCCCTGGGGCGCACGAATCCTGTTGGGTGCATTTGTTTTCGGCATCATCGGGCTATTCACGGCAATAGGCCTCTTTACTCCGGGCTTTGGATGGTTCCTCTATGTATTCTTAATCCCTTTCTGGGCGACCTTTCCTATCATGGTCATAGGCCCGAAGGCTACCCTGGTCGTTTTTTTCATCTATCTCATCGGGTATCCGTCGGCGAAATTGTACATGCGGACCACACCCTGGTATAAAAAGGCCAAGAATGACCTGAAAACCAAAGGAAGGGCTTCCATCGGAGGCTTTTCCTTTTCATCGGGAGGTTCCGGCGGATCCTGGAGTTCAGGTGGCCACAGTTCATCAGGTGGATTTTCCGGCGGAGGGGGATCATCGGGCGGTGGAGGTTCTTCGGGTAGTTGGTAAGGCCAGGGTATGGGAAAATGCATTGATATTCTGAAGATTTAAGAAAAACATATGTTTTATTATGTTTCTAAAATGCACTATTATTGATGCATAAGAGAAATAAATAGCCATATAGAGTCATCAGTAGATGAATTTTCCTGAATTTAAAAACAGGATGTTTGAACTTGTGTGCTTCAATGCGCACCAGGTTTATACCTGGGAACCGGGCTTTGACAGGAATAATTTCGCCCGCTGGGTTTAAGAAGATCTCCTTATTCATACCGAAGGGCTTCGACAGGATTGCGCAAGGCCGCATGGATGGTTTGCCAGCTTACGGTCAAAAATGCCACCAAAACGGCTGTGACCCCGGCCACCATGAAGACCCACCAGCTCATATTTGTTTTGTAGGCGAAGTGTTGCAGCCAACGGTTCATGGCGTAGAAGGCAAGCGGACAGGCAATCAGGAAGGAGATGATTACCCATTTGATAAACCTTACCAGCAGCATGACCAGGATTTCGACAGCAGAAGCACCATGTACCTTTCTGATCCCGATGTTTTTAGTTTGCCGTTCTGTTTCATAGGATGTGAGGGCATACAATCCCATAAATGCGATCAGGATGGCCAGAAGCGTGAACAGCAAAATAAGCGTTGCCTGCTGTTTTTCATTCAGGTAACCGGTTTCGTTGACATCTTCCAGAAAACTGTATTCGAAGGGAATTTCAGGGTTTATCTGGTCCCATTTCTTGCTGAGTTGTTCAACCACATCATTGGTCTGTCCCTCTTTTGCCCTGATCATGAAATAATGATACCGTCCTTCTCTCTCAAGGGAAAGGATCAGTGGAGCAACCGGTTCATGAAGCGTGGCAAAGTTATAATCATTGACCACGCCAATGACCTCATGCTTCCCGTTTCGCTCAATGGTTTTTCCGATGGGATCCTTCCAGCCCATGGACCGGGCAAAGGTTTCGTTGACCAGGTATTTGCTCCGATCGGTCTCAAGGGATTTTGAAAAATTGCGTCCCTGAGTTACCCTCAAACCCATCATGGGAACAAAGTCCTCATCGGTATATAGTACATGGATCAATATGGCCTCCTCGTAGCCTTCAGGTGTATAGCCGTTGCTCGTATAGCCACCGCCCGGATATTCAGTGCAGGCTGTAATATATTCTATGGCACTGATGTTCATGAATTCAGCCTTCATCATTTCATGCCTGCGGGAAATATTATCCGTTTGGAGGGGAATCAGGAGAAAGTTTTTCTTTCGGAATCCCGGATCATTGTGACGGATATAGTTGAGCTGTTTGTATAAAAAGAGGGAGCAAATGATCATGGCGATCGATATGGTATATTGCAGCACAACTGTGATGTTCCTTGCACTGGTTCTGCGGGGAATGGCAGGCCCAGCCTGCCTGGCAAGCCTCAGGGTGTTCTGCGCAGAAAGTTGCAGAGCGGGATAACAGCCTGCAAATACGCCCGATGCCAGGATTAGAAGCAATACTGCCAGGGTAAAGGGCATAAAAGCAGGTTGATACAGATGAAGCTCATGTCCGGTTAGATTGTTGACAACAGGCAGAAAGACCTTAGCCAGAATGAATGCAAGTATGAGGGCTATCACATTCAGGATTACCGATTCCGTAAGGAATTGTTTTATAATTCCCTGTTTTGTGGCACCGAGCAATTTCCTGATCCCGGTCTCCCGCTGCCTTGCTGCCAAACGTGAGGCAGTAAGATTGATATAGTTAATACAGGCGATGGTGAAAATTAGAAGAGTGATCAGGAAGAACAGGACCAGGTAGGACTGGTTGCCCGTGGGGCCTATTTCACCGGCGAGCCCTGAATGCAGATATATCTCGGTCAGCGGCTGCAAATACATATTCAGGCTGATGCTGGTGCCTTCGAACATGTAATTGATATGCCTGTCAAAGAAGGCCTGGAATTTTTCCGCCAGAGCTTCAACGTCAGTACCCGGGGAGACAAGCAGGTAGGTATAGTATGCCCAGCCTCCGTTCCATCCCAGGTGCATTTTTTTATCCTGGTAAAGGCTTGAGAAGGAAATCAGTGCTTCGTATTGAATATGTGAATTGCCGGGCGCGTCTTCGATGATCCCGGTAACCGTGAGCAGCTCCTTGTTATCCAGCAAAACAGTTTTTCCCAGTGCATATGCAGTCCCGAAAATTTTTTGGGCTGTCTGCTCCGACAGGACTACGGAGAATGGAGCAGCGAGAGCCTGTCCGGGATTACCCTGGAGGAGCCTGAACGAGAAGACATCAAACAGGGTTGAATCGCTGTAGAGTACATTTTCGACGAAATATGACTGGTTGTCGAAGCTGAGGTAGCGGTCTTCCGGAACCCTGAACCGGACCGTTTTTTCAATTTCTGGAAAATCTTCGGTGAGAGAGGGGCCGATGGCTGCCACCATTTGAGGAGATGTTTCCCATTCGTTTTCGGAGGTGACTTTAACCACACCGCGGTAAATGTTGCCGGCATTTGCATGAAAACGGTCAAAACTTAATTCATGTCCGATGTATGCAAGGATGGTGATACAGCTGGCGAGGCCGATGGCCAGTCCCGCCAAATTTATAAACGTCACACTCTTGTTTTTCAGGAGATTTCTGAAAGCAGTTTTGAAAAAATTTCCGAACATGAATCCTGAGGTTTTTTACGTTGGTATTCAACAAGTATGCCTTTTATCGTAAATAACTAATAACCAGCATATAGGATATATTAATATGCGATAATAAGCAATGATTATCGGTCATTTTTAGAACGCCCCCTGTTCGAAATCGGACACCAGGAGACTTACCTAAAGCAATTGAGATTTTGCAGTAATTGAAATACAAATTTGACTTTGATTCTTTGAACAGGTAACTTACATTATACAAATGTCTTGATCCAATGAAAAATAACTGTTTAATCACAATTGTTGTAGTATTCCTGTGGCTCTTTACAACTGGAATGCGTGCCCAAACCGCTCAGGAGCAACTTAGCAAAGTCTGCCTTGATAACACCGAACAATTCTCCATCGCATCAGAATACGTAAAAGGTGAAACTTATGTGATTCAGGTAGGGTTACCCATGGGCTATGCTGCCTCTGACAAATCCTATCCTGTTTTTTATATCACCGATGGCGATATTTCCTTTGGAATGACAAAGGGAATTGCAGATCTATTGATGATTGGTCAGGAGATTCAGGAAGTTATTGTTGTTGGGATAAGTTATGGACAGGGATTAAAATACAGATGGGAGAGAAGAGGAAGAGATTTTGTACCGGGCAGCGATAACCTGATTGATGAAGGAGAGAATGCTTCCGGGGCGGACAACTTCATCAAGTTTATTCAATATGAATTATTACCCGCAGTCAATAAAAATTACAGAACCCTTCCGGATTCAAGTGCCATTGGCGGCCATTCTCTGGGCGGATTGTTGAATTCCTATATCCTGTTTAAACAACCAGAACTGTTTAGTAAATATTTTATCGGCTCTCCAACATTAAATGCGAGTAATCAAATTACTTTCAAATTGGAAGCTGAGTATTTCAACAGGCATAAGGAACTAAATCGTACTGTTTATGTGTATTATGGTTCTCTGGAAAACAAAGATTATACAAATCCCATAGATGAATTCATTCTGAATATTCAAACACACAATTATAAGGGGCTGAGGCTTGTTCAAGAAATATTTGAAGGAGAGACACACATGTCAGTTCCTTCAGTCGCCATTACCCATGGATTGAAGAATCTGTTCAAACGACCCGACGGGATATAATATATGGACGATGAATAAATGGAACAATTGCGTATGGATCGCCCTTATTGCCGGAGCTTTGATGATAAATGCCTGTAAAAGCGCCCCCATGCGGGTGGAAATAAAGGAAAAGGATGGCGCATATCAATTGTTCAGGGGCGAAGAGCCCTACTTCATCAAAGGGGCCGTTGGATGGGATTACCTGGACAGGCTTGCGGCGTACGGTGGAAATTCGCTGCGCAGCAGTCCAAGGATGCTTGACCGGGCAGATTCCCTTGGCCTGACTGTACTGGCCAATCTCCCGGTAGGATCCCAGAGGGGCGGATTTGATTATGATGACAAAGAGGCGGTGGAGGCTCAGCTCCAGAAGATCAAAGGGATCGTGGAGGAGAACAAGGATCATCCGGCCCTGTTGATGTGGGCCATCGGGAATGAACTGGACCATATTCCCGGAGACCTGGATTACAACCTGAAGGTGTGGGATGCGGTAAACGATATAGCAGGGATGATCAAGAAGACCGATCCGGATCACCCGGTGATGACTGTGGTAGGTTGCGGAAGATTCGAAAAGATCAGGGATATCATGGAACGGTGCCCCAACCTGGACCTGCTGGGAATCAATACATACGGGGTGATGCCGGAGGTTCCGGCCATGCTGAGCGAGCAGGGGTGGACCGGGCCCTATGCGGTGACCGAGTGGGGCGTTTCGGGCTGGTGGGAAGTGCCCCGTACGAAATGGGGTGTGGTGATCGAGGAAACCAGCACGGAGAAGGCTGCGCTTTACAGGAAAAAATATGAAGAGGTTGTCCTGTCCGATCCCCGGTGTATCGGCTCCTATGTTTTTCTGTGGACCAGCAACCGGCAGGAGAGGACCCATACCTGGTTCAACATGTTCTGCAACAGGGAAGAGACCGCGGCGATTGAAACCATGCAGTATATGTGGACGGGCCAATGGCCTGACAACCGTGCCCCCCTGATCAAATCCATCACCATCAACGGGATGGAAGCGCTGGAAAATGTATCCTTAGCTCCCGGCAGTATCAACACGGCAGCGGTGGTTACCGAAGATCCCGATCAGGATGCATTGCGATTCGAATGGGAACTTTTGCCCGAACCCACCGAATTCGGGGCCTATGCGGGACAGGGCGAAGTGAAACCTGAAGGTGTGGAGGGGTTTATTGAGCAGGCTGAAGAGGGGATGATCCGCTTCAGGGTTCCGGGAGAAGATGGGAAGAACTACAGGTTGTTCGTCTATATGTATGACGGGCAGGGGAACATGGCCGTTGCAAACATCCCTTTTTATGCAGAGGGCAGTTGAGATTTCAAAATATTGAATGTGCTCAGTCTTCCCGGAATGGGTTGCACAATTTTTTTTGTATCAATTCTTCACCAATCTCGTATAGCAGATTAATGGCACCAAAGCGAACCAACAATTATACGCCATGAGGAGTATGATTATCTTACTGCTCTCCCTCGCATTGACGAAGGCCGAAGGGAATCTGAGGATTGATACACTTTCCACTAATGTATTAGGCAAAGCAGAGATCCCCTTGTTTGATAAAACGATATACAAACCCATCGTTCAGGAGGGTCATAGTTATTTCCATCCTGCCAGATGGAAACAGGGTATCATTGTTATGTCCGAAGAATATCAGGCTCTCAACAATTCCTTTGGTTTCTCTAGGGTCATGTCCTATTCGGACCTTGAATACATGGATTTCTTAAGGATGGTTGCGCTAGGGGAGCTTCCGAGGGATGTGGAAGGTCAACTAACCAGGTTCTTGTATGATTTTTTCGCAGGACGTGTGGCACGCGGAGAAAGTTATAATTCCCGGAAACCAATCACCGGGAATAATCTGCTCGATCAGAGGATAATGTTGTTTGCCGCATTTGACAGGAGGGATCTGGCTTCCGTTCCAATTCACTTGCAGGCTTACCTTGAAAAAGATCCGAATAGCCTGGCGGCTCATTCTCTCGATGGAGGAATAGCCTATGCAATGAAAAACTGGAAAAGCGCAAATGAGTCGTTCTCCAAGACAATAAGGATTGATCCTGAATACGCTTACGGATATTTTTTTCGGGCTCTGGCAAGGATTGAACTGGGAATGGAGGAGGAAGCGGAGATGGATCTTCTTAAGTCCTTTGAGCTTTTTCCTGACAGTCCGGTCGTAGCCAATCGCCTTGGCTTTTTTTACCAGGAAGAGGCCCGTTTTGAAGAGGCTATCCAGGTCTACAGGAAGGCCATAGAGATGTCGCCTCGAAATTATATGCTATATGATGCTACAGGATATTGTTTTAAGCAATTAAATCTACCAGACAGTGCACTTCTGTATCTTGAAAAAGCCCAGGAGATTTCTCCTGGCAATCCGGATACTTATCTGATGATGGGAGAGATTTATTACTGGAAAAAGGAATACAGGGTTGCTGATTATCTCTTTACAAAGACCATTGAACTTGATCCCTTTGGTTTTACAGGCTATGCTTACAGGGCGGATTCTTACCTGATGCAGGGAAAATATGATCTTGCTTTACTGGATTATCAAAGGGCAGCCGAAATTGACAGCACCAAATATTTCGTGCTATCAGGAATGGGCAGTTGTTATTTCTACAAGGAAGAATACAACAAGGCCATTCCATATTTTGAAAGGGTAGTGGGTAAGGATCCTGATCAATTTGATGCATACTCTTACTTAGGCTGGTGCTACATCCATACCAACCAGCTCATTTCGGCCCGCAGCGCATTCGAAAAATGCCTTCAGATCCGGCCGGTAGACACAGATATATTGACCAATCTTGGCTGGCTTTGTTATGAGCTGGGAGATTTCCAGAGCTGTTATGCGTATTCGAAGGAGGCTTATACCATGGACAATTCCAGATACATTGCGAAGTTTAATGCAGCACTGAGCGTATTACGGCTGGGGCAGATAGAGAAATCATACGCCATGTACTTGCAATTCAAGAATGAGCATCAGGACCAGGACTTGTCCGGGATTGCTTCAGACCTCCAATCGCTGCTCGACCAGGGAATCATGATTAAAGAGGCCAGATACATATTGAGGAAAATACTTCAAGTGAATTAGTTAAAAAGATGAGGATCGTTAAAATACTGTTGGTTATTCTGACCATTACATCTGTGAAGTCATCATTTTCACAGCAATTGGACAGGCTGGTCTATTTTTCTGATCTTTCTTTTGGATCGGTGTATGAGGAAATGGTTTTTGCGCAAATCGAAAAGAATCAGGATGTGGACCTGAAGGATCTTTTCCTGGCGATTGATGTAGCATCAGAATCGGAAGCCGGCAGATACAAGGCAAAGTTAGGAGCCATCATCAATCAATTCGAACAGGAAAAGATTGCGGATAAAAAGGAGAAGAAAAAGGTCCGTATCATTTATGAGGGAGCCCATGCTTCATTGATGACCCTGTACGAAGAGGACGCTTTGTTTCCGGACCTGTTCAGAAATGGAGAATTCAATTGTGTAACGGGGACCATTGTTTACAGTATCCTTTTTTCAGATTTTGACATTCCCTATTCCATTCAGAAAGGGATGAATCATGTGAACCTGGTAGTCTACCCGGGATCTCATACCATTCTGGTGGAGAGTACAGACGCAGAAAAGGGGGTCAACGCATTGGGCATTAGTGAAAAGGAGACATATGTGGATAATTTGTCCAGGGGAAAACTTATTCCGCAGGACAAAGCAGTGGAGGGGAATATTTCAGAAATCTTCATGCAGTATGCTTTTAAGGAAAGCCAGATTGATGAATATGAACTCGCCTCCCGGCAGTATTCCAACCGGGGAATCTTCCAGTTCAGGGAACTGCAATATAATAAGGCTTTCATGGATTTTGAAAAGGCATTCTACCTGAAGCCTTGTATTGAGTTGGCTAACATGTTATTACAGTCTGGATGGATGGTATTGCATATGTCTCAATATCACACAATTTCTGATGTGGAATTATTGATCAAAATGTCAAGATACAGAGAGTTCGGGATCACCGATGAAGATATACTGTCAGAATTTGTCAGGATTACTGAGAAGGTTTTCAAAGAAAGACATGATCTGAAAAATTATGAGAAGGGTTTTAACCTGCTTTCCAAGAATCTGGAGAGTAAGGAGCTTATTAGGGAAATATCCCTGGTATACTATGGAGTGATCATTGAAGATCTGCTTAATGACGCGAAACTTAATGCCACTCTGGAATACCTTGATAACCTCTATGAGTTGGATCCGGAGAACAAGCAGATCCAGATCCTGATTAAGGATATACTTATTAGCCTTTTCAATAGTGACTTGATCTCGCCTCTGGAACAAAAGGAATCTCTGGACTACTACCGGGATAAATTCCCGCTTGTCTATGAGATGCCCGTCATGAAACTGGTTGACCTGGGAATTCTGCTTACTACATCTGAATATTGGTTCAGCCAGAAGAATCCGACGAAAGGAAGCCAAAGCCTCGCCCAGTTTGAAATGCAAATCCAGTTCACAAAGGATGTTTCACTACTATCACGTGAGATAAGTTCTGCCTATCAAACAGCGGCGTTTTACTATTACAATCATGGAAATATAAGGAAAACAAGGGAGTACCTTGATAGGGGTATAAAGGTACTTCCGAACTCTCACAGTTTAAGAAATATGCGAAACTCCATTTGAACCTAATTTTTTCAGCATACTTTGGAATCCTTCCCCTTTCAATAAACTATTGACCAACATCATGAAACGATTACTTATTACCTCCCTTTTTATACCGCTGTTCTTTTATGTGAATGCACAGGATTTGATTGTCACAACAAATGAGGACTCCTTGAATTGCCAGATTAAAACCATAACCATTGATAGTTTATTTTTCAGTTTTACAAACAGCGATGGAGTTGTATTCAATACATATATGCCACAGGATCAGATAAAAACATATAAACGAAAGTTTTATGCCAGAGACGGAACATCGGTAAGACAGCTAGTCGCGATGAAGGATTTGAAAAACCTCTGGATATCTGTCAATGGAGGGCTGGGTTATCGGTTTGGGGAAATTGATACCAGGCTGTCTCCTGAAATGCATGAATATGTGGAAGGACTTTTGGTGGGTCCGGTCTTTGGTATTGATGCGGCTTTATTTCTGGGGTATTCTTCCGGGATTGGTTTGAAATACTCAAGATTTATCTCATCTAATTCGATGTATAATTCTGTTATAACAAATGCGGAAGGCTATACGTTTCATGGTGATTTGGTAGATAATATAATCATCCGTTACTTGGGTGCCAGTTATGCAGCAAGGTTGTTAAGCCTGAATACGAAACATGCTTTTACAGGGAGTTTTGGAATGGGCTACATGGGATACAACGATGAGGGAGAGCTCGGGGATGATTTTATTATAAATGGCAAATCGATGGGTGTGTCGATGGACATCGGATATGCTTTCACGGTAGCTGAGAACCTTGCCATTGGATTCCAGTATACATGTCTGTATGGGATATTGAAGAAATTTGAAGCGGAATACAGAGGTCAAAATGAAACCGTTGAATTGGATGAGGATCATTATGAGAGTCTGGTACGAGGAGAGATCCTGGTCAGGATGATCATCAAGTTGTGATCTGTTCCAGTGAGGTTTGAACAGGCGCCCCGTCATTTCAAGGGTTCGCCGCAGGTGGGACAAAATTTGTATCCGGCATCTCTGTCAAATTCATGTCCGTTCGGGCATTTAACTGTCAGCTTATCAACATTGACCTGGGTGAGTACGCCATAAATTTTATTATCCGTTGAGACACTCCCGCTTACGCCTGTGATCAGGAATTCAATGCTTTGAATCTTCCCGATTCTGAGTGCCTCCAGAAATTTTTGATAGGGACAATAGATTTCCAGGGCGATTTTATGTCCCTCCTTGATATTCCCGGCATACAAAATATCCTGTTTGGCATTGATCCAAAGTTTATCATAAGACTGCGTCACCCTTACCCCGTTTGCCGTTAAAAGATCTGCAGCTGTTTTTTGATCATAGGAATAAGCCCCGGCACCTTTGTTATTTAAATAAACATCAAAATTCGCTGATACTTTCTCCCCGGAAGGATAGTTGAAGAACTTCATGATTTTTGCTTCGTTCAATCTGACCTTCTGGCCCCATACGGATTTTGCAAATGCCTCATTTGTAGTCAGAACAACGCTTTCATGAGCGCCGACACAATTCTCCTGCGCACTTTCCAGCATCAATAAGAGTTGTTCTTCAGTAATCACCTGAGAAGCCAGGTAGGCCGGGAAGCTTAGAAACAACAGGAAGAGAATATTTTTCATGATACACTGTGTTTAAGTAAAGCAAATTTGCTACTCCATGCGCTGGAACTGTATAACGGTCCTGCCGTCCTTTTAGTATTTGCGCTTTCCTGTGTGGTATTTGACGCTCTTCTTATGTCGCTTGGATGCTTTCTTGCTGCTGTAGAATCCCTTGTTTTTATAAATATGTTCTCCCTCCAGCATGAGCAGGCCGCGCCGTTTGTTCTCAACACTCGCTCTCTTTGCCGGGGCACAGGATATTCCGATAAAGAGCAGGATAAAAAAGAGTGCGATCGTTAATCCCTTCTTTTCCATGAGCCTGAAATTTGATAATCCGTTCGATTTTCAATTCACTCAATTCCAAGACTCCCTGCCGGATTTTATGGTTGCATTCTCTTCTGTATCTATGAAAAATCCTTGACGATCTCATGGACACCTTTCAGGACGAAACGGGGGCGGTAGGCGTATTGTTCAACTGTTTTTTCGTCAGAGATGCCCGATAAAACCAGGCAGGTGTCAATTTCAGCCTCTATGCCTGCCACAATATCGGTATCCATCCTGTCCCCGATAATGATGGCATCTTCCCTTTGAACGCCGATTTTTTTCAGTGCAATCCGCATCATCAGGGGATTGGGCTTGCCCACAAAATAGGCCTGTCTCCCGGTTGCCAGTTCAATGGGAGATATGAGTGCCTTGGTAGCCGGGGCAATCCCGTTTTCGATGGGACCGGTGATGTCGGGGTTCGTTCCGACCAGCCTGGCACCTTTCAGAACCAGGTTCACCGCTTTTTCGATGGTCTCGTAGCTGTATGATCTGGACTCTCCCATTACCACATAGTCGGGATCGATGTTGTTGCTTGTGTAGCCGTTGTTATAAAGCGCATTGATCAGACCGGCCTCTCCGATGATGTAGGCACTTCCGCCCGGTTTCTGGCTTTTCAGGAAGGTGGCAGTTGCCAGCGCGCTGGTATAAAAATGATCCGGACCCACGTCAATGCCCATGCGCAACAATTTATCCTGAAGTTCCCTGACGGTCCGCTCACTGGAGTTGGTTAGGAAAACAAACCTTTTCTTTTCGTCCTTCAACCATTCCACAAATTCCTTCACCCCGTCGAGGATCTGGTTTCCATGGTAAATGACACCGTCCATATCACAAATGAACCCGCTTTTTGATCTGATCTTATCAACCATTGCTTTTTTTGTCATCGCCGTTTTATTTATATCCAGATTTAATTTGTATTTCCTGGGCAAGTTGTATAGACGGCAAAAATACCAATTAAACCGGGGCAGGCCCTGATTTGGGATGGTTAATTTATAGGATCTCCATATCAAATATTTCTTCCCTGTTCCATTCCAGCCAGTATTTTATGGAGGTCTGCCGGATCAGTGTCCAGTAAGCTTCATCCTCCAGGCCATGGTTTTTTATTCCTTGGTCAATAACTGATTTTAGCTCTTCCAGGAACTCGGGTTTTAAGCTTATCCTGACGGAGCGGTCCCTGTAGGTGAAGACAGCCTGCGGTTTGGCGATGGTGTCGTTTGCTACATGGATTGAATTCTGCCCCAGCGTAGCTCCCGTGCTTACCTGCAGTCCGTCATTCATGCAACTGAAAGGTTCTTTTAATCCTGCATAGGTGTGGATCTCAAGAAGATCAGGACCAATTCCGAAATAGTCCCTGGCATAGATGCCCATCTTGGCTCCGACAATGGAGAATACCCCCAGATGCCCATGGAACTCATCTGTTATCACGCAGGCTTTCCATTCATCCATACCATACCGGCTTATTGCTGAACCCATGATCTGTCTTACGTCATAAGCATATAATTCGCGGTGCACAGGGAACCCGTATAATGCCGCAAAATGACCCGGTTTGTAATTCCCTGTGTTCATATCGGATATAACTTCCCTGATTGCGGGGATATTCTGGTTTTTATTCACGTTCACCGTTTTATATTCATCCAACGGGGACATTTCAAATAATTCGGGATTGGCCAAATAAATTGCTGAAAGTTCCTCACGTTGACCAGCCTTTTCAAAATCATTGTTCAGGCCGGAAATAACATCCATATCAATGCCTGAATTAAACAGGAAATCAACTGCGTTTTTGTCATATTCATCATTGTAGCCATGCAGGGGATCAGGTGATTCATTATACCATATCAGTTCTTCAATGTTTTTATATAAACCCTTATTATTTTTTAGTTCGAGTGCAATATTGGTTAAAGGGCCAAGGCAGACGATCGTCATTTGTTCTTCCGAAGCCTCAAGAATTTCAGCCAGTGAAACTTTGGCTGAAATTTCTGTTTTTGAGCCAACAGGAATCGTGTCGGCTTTGAATTGTTGCAGGAGACTTCCGATTTTCTTAAGCCCTTCTTCGCTTTGAAGTTTACCATCGGATACCAGGATGGCTTTTATGGCTATTCCGGGATGCGATAAAAGAATACCTATGGCCCGCAGGTCACTGTCATTACAATCCGTATCAATGATGATGCTGTGTTTTAATCTGGAATGCAGCGGGCTTGCCCAAAGGGTGATCCCCGTTGCCAATAAGAGAACGATAAGAAGTTTTTTTTTCATTTCAAAGACTTTTTGAACCGTGAAGTTTGTTTTAAAGTTCCAGTTTTACTCCTCCGAAAGTTGTAATCCCGGGCATTGAATAATAAAGGAGATTCTCGTATTTCCGATTTAAGATATTCTCGACACTGACAAATAACCTGGCATATTTCCAAACCCGGAAAGATAATTTTGAATTAAGTAAAACATAACTCTGAAAGCTTGTTTGTGATGACGGGTCCGTATCGAGATGGTTTACATACTGAACATTGGAAGAAAGCAGCCACTTATTCCATTGGTAGTTGCAACTTACAAACAAATGATGTTTTGGTGTGGCATAAACCGGGCTTTTCATATGGATATAGGAGTATGTGAGATCCAGTGACAGGTTGGAGTGAGGATTTGCATTGGCAGCAAACTCAATGCCTTTGTTCATCATCTCACCGGCATTTTGTAAGCCAGCCATGGGTACGCTGATAATCATGTTAGCCCCTTTGACGATGTACCCGGTTAATTCGAGTTTCAGCTTCTGATGAAAGAACGATTGCAGCATACCTGTCTCATAACTCCATATTGTTTCGGGGCTCAGATTCGCGTTATGATTCCATATGTAGAGTTCCTGTATGGTCGGGCTTCTGAATCCTTTGGAGACCGAAGTTTTGAAGCTGGTTTCCCCGGTGATCCTCCAGGCCAGACCGCAGGCCGGAATCCAGGTGGTTCCATAAACCTGGTGATCCTGCAATCGCAATCCGGCATTCAGGGTTAGCTTTTCAAATAAAGTTTGTTGTATAAAACCGTAAATTCCTGCATCATAAAGCGTTGTATCCTTAAAGATCACCCCCTGGCCACCCATGGCCAGTTCATTTTCAGCTCTCCCGCCATAAACCAGATAGTCAGCCCCCAGGGTGAGACTGTTCCCTTTAAACAACTTGAGTGCTTCATATATATTCATTCCGTAATTGGCATCTGTTGAATGAAATCCGTCGGAAATATGATGCTCACCGAAATTATGGAACAGTTTGGCTGTGCCTGAATACTTTTCATAATGGTTATCCACTGTAAATGACCAATATCCTCTTGTGATATCTAATGTATTTCCGGGGATGGCATGAACAGTATCGGGGCCGGGATCGGAAGCGTTGAAGTGTGCCAGACTGAAATCAGTGTTTACTGAGATGTTGGTATTCAATTGGTAGGATAGTTTCAGGTAGCCATTCGTAATGTTGAAATCTGAATTCGGTCGATGTCCGTCAGTCTGATCGTGATTAACGGACATAAACAGGCTTAGTTTATTTTTATTGTAAGCTGCCGATGCCATGTATTTCTGGGTGTTAAATGACCCCGCCATAACATTGGCATTTGCATTGAAACCTTCTTTCGTTTGTTTTTTTGTAATGATATTGATCACACCCCCCATGGCGTTTGACCCGTATAAAATGGAGGCCGGGCCGCGAATCACCTCAACGCGTTCAACATCGGAGGCCACATATGAATCGGGAAGGGGATGACCAAAAATTCCCATGAACTGGGGATGCCCGTCTATCAGCATCAGGACTCCCGTTGTCGGACTGCCTCCGATCCCTCTGATGGAGATCTGGCCGGCAGCATTTGTTGCCACGCCAAAACCCATAACGCCCCGCTCGGTTACGAAAAGGCCGGGTACCCGTCCGTTTAATACAGGCAGAAGAGAGGTCTCATTGCTTTCCTGTATCTGACGGTTATTTACTACCGAAACAGCCATGGGTACATTTCTCCTGTTGACTTTTATGGTTGTGCCGGTAACAACCACCTCATCGAGGTTGATTGTATCCTGAAGCGATGACACGGTTTCTTGTTGAGAGAATACCGGAATGGCAATGAAACAAAGTGCTGCAAACGAAGTCAATTGTTTTTTCATTTGTTTTTTGTTGAGTATTACGAAATATATAATACGTGTTACTATTGGGGTAAAAAAATTATTCGGTTTTGCTCATTATCAGTTTACCATGCTTGATTCCCTTGATGCTTATCAGCCTGTCTGATAGTTCTGTAAGTTTGTTGGCATATCCTTTAACTGCTATGATTTCCAGGCAAATTTCATGATTCAGGTGAAAGTGCTGTGATGACAATATTACATCGTGGTAATGATGTTGGATTTCATTTAGTTTGGTAAGGATGTCTTTTTTAGAATGATCATAAATCATCACAACAGCCCCTGCAACAACATTGTTACACTGCCATTTCTTCTCAACAGTATTCTTTTCAATAAGATGCCTTAAAGCCTGAGACCTGTTCGCAAAATTATTCTCATTGGCATACAGGTCAAGCTCTTCAAGCAACTCCTTCTCCAGGCTTATACTAAATCGGGTAACCGGCATCGTAACACGAATTTATATAAAGGTAATAATTTTTTCATAAAATCTTTCCAAGGCAAAGATTTCGGTAAAAGTGGTTCTTCGTCACAAGGGGGGATGATTTGTCTGGTTTGATTTTTATCTGATTAAGATGTAATTTATACCCACCATAATGAAGAAAAACGATCCCATAAAACGCAGAGACTTCATCAAAACTGTTTCAATAACCGGAGCTTCAATTGCTTTGAGCTCCCCGGCTGTTGCCCGTACTTATCATTTTAGACAGCAGACCCCGGAAATTACGAACAAGTATTTTACGGTTGGATTCGATCCCCATTCCGGAATGTTTCATGTCCAAAGAAGCAATGGGGATATTTTCATTGCAAACGGAACCTCGGCTGTAAATTCAAATATCGGGAAGTTATTGGTTGCTGCTGAAAATTACACACATTCGGTTGAGTCAATTGGTTTCAAAGACCAACTGGGTTCCGGGCAAAAATTGAAGGTAATTTCCATTGATTCGGAAAGCAATTTGGATGTAGAGATTCACCTGTCATTGTATGAATCGCATCATTGCTTCACTGTTGAGGCAATTTGTAAAAACGTTTCATCCAACGATCTGGCGGTTCATAGCATAGAACCATTCAGGGCAATCGGTAAGGAAGGAGGTGCATTACATATAGAGGGAGTGTCAAAGTGCATTACAAACGGAGCTTTGTATTATGATGCCGGGATGATCCATACCTTTGGGAAAACGTATGTCAAACCGGAACCCTATGGCGAAACCAAAGGAGGAAGGCTTGCCAACAATGCGCTTTCCTCAATTTCTGAAACCGTAAACAGTTGGTGGAATGTTGGTTTCTTTAGCGGATATGATAAGGAAGGTATTGTCGCAGGATACATTGACAACAATGTAGGTCTTGGGCAAATTCTGCTCTCCAGGAATGATACGAACCAAATATCAATCCTTGCTGAATCGGTTTATTCCCCGGGATTGGTTTTACAACCGGGAAAAAGCCTGAGTTCCAACCGGTTTATGGTAAGTATTGCTTCCGATCCATATTCAGCTTTAGAAATGTATGCCGGAATCGTTGGATTCATGAACCAGGCAAGAATTAGTTCCATCATTAATGGGTGGTGCAGTTGGTTCTATACGTATGAACATATTACTGAAGATGAAGTCATTTGTAATGCTGAATTTGCAGCACATCATTTAAAACCGTATGGATTTGAGTATATTCAGATTGATGAAGGATTTCAAAGATGTCACGGCGACTGGGAAGGCAATGAACGCTTTCCCCATGGAATGAAGTGGCTGGCTGAAAAGATTAAAAGTCTGCATTTAAAACCAGGACTCTGGATTGCACCTTTCGTGGTTTCAGAAAAAGCAGGAATCTTTCAGAATCATCCGGATTGGTTTTTAAAAAACCCCGATAACAGTTTAAAAAGAGTCGGGCCATGGCCAGATGAAGATACAGCGTGGGCTAAAAATGAAAATCCCAAAAGATATGGCCTTGACATTACGCATCCCGGAGCGGCTGAATGGCTTTATAATCTTATGGATACTGTTGCCAATAAGTGGGGTTACGAAATGATCAAAATAGATTTCGTTGCATGGTCAATTTTATCTGCCAATCAATTTTATGATCAGTCGGTTACACCGGGCCAGGCATACAGGAGAGGGCTTGAAATTATAAGAAATGCTGTTGGAGAAAAATGTCATATTCTTGATTGCGGGCCAGGTCAGGTTTCTGTTGGACTGATTGACAGTATGCGGATTGAATTGGATCAGAACTACGGATATTCAAAAGACGCATGGAAACAATATTTTTTACATTCTTCAAGCAGTGCCCCTGCTGTTGCCAAGCGTTACTATTTCCATAAAAAAACCTGGATCAACGATGCCGATCATATTTGCATCAGTCTTCTTTCCATTATTCGGGCTCAGGCTGCTGCAACCATTATTGCTTTGAGCGGGGGAAATACAATTTCCGGCGACAGGTTGTCCGAACTGGATGGTTCAAAGCTTGATATTATTAAAAAAGTAATTCCGTCATTTGGCGAAACTGCGCGACCTGTCGGTCTATTTGACACGGATTTGCAGACAGTGTTTGCCCTCAAAATAAAAAAGCAATTTGCAGAATGGACTGTAATTGGTTTTTTCAATCCAGATCTTAAAGAGACGGTTGTACGAAACTATCCGCTTGAAAGGTTTTGGCTTGAACCGGATAGAACTTACCTGGCCTACGATTTTTGGAAAGAGGAATTTTTTGGTGAATTATCAAAGGAAATAAATGTAACGGTGCCAGCCGGCGCTGTAACCTTACTAACTGTACATGAAAAGTTGGGTACCCCGCAATTTATTTCTACAAGCCGTCATGTATTACAGGGGGCCGTTGAGCTTGAGAATGTTCATTGGGATCCCGGAACCAAAATACTTACAGGAGTTTCCAACGGCCCGTTGAATACTTCCCATAATGTTTATATTTTTCTTCCTGATTCTCAATTGTGGGATCAGAACGGACGGCTTCCTTACAAAGATTTTAAATCCTACAGTATCAGGATGGTCGATGAAAAAATTTTACGAATTCACGTGGATTTTGACATGAGCGAAAAAGTTGAATGGGAATTTAATCCTTTCGGGGATTTTATTTGATGGTTCCTGGTAGCGATCACAGGGGCCACTGATACTTGAGGTGGCAGGACAGGAAATTTATGGTTTTATTTCTACAGATACGGCTGTACTTTTCTATCTTTATTTAAATCAGTTACACAAAACATCTGAAACCTCTTAGAAACTTCCAATGGCAAAAAAAACGACAACAACCATTGATTCGCGTGCCGGCATGGATGTAAACTCCCTGAAACAGGCAGTTACTGAGCATCTGTTTTACCAGCAGGGCCGGAACATTGTGAATACATCTCTCAATGACCTGTATATGGCTGTTTCGTATACCGTACGCGACAGGCTCAAACAACAGGAGCACAGGACGATGAATGCAGTGTTTGAAGACAGGGGCGTACGGCTGGTCAGCTACCTGTCGGCCGAGTTTCTTCTGGGGCCTCAGTTGGGCGTGAACCTGATTTCCCTGGATATTTTTGAGGAGATGAAGCAGGCTGTTGAAGAGCTTGGTTTTAATTTCGGCGAAATTATGGCACAGGAAGAAGAGCCCGGGCTTGGCAATGGAGGACTGGGGCGCCTGGCGGCCTGTTATATAGACTCGCTGGCCTCACAACAAATACCTGCCGTTGGCTATGGGATACGCTATGAGTTTGGCATTTTTGACCAGGAAATCCGTGATGGCTGGCAGGTGGAGAAAACCGACAAATGGCTCCGGTTTGGAAATCCCTGGGAGATTGCCAGACCTGAGCTGGGGGTGAACGTCAATTTCGGCGGGCACACCGGGTCTTACACAGACCCGGAGGGCAATCGTCGGTTCCGGTGGAAACCAGACTATATGGTGAAAGGAATACCTTACGACACGCCTGTTATGGGATACCGGGTACACTCGTGTAATTTTCTCCGCCTGTGGAAGGCAGAAGCCGAGGAATCCTTTGATTTTTCATCCTTCAACCAGGGCGATTATTATATGGCGGTAGACTATAAGGTAAAGTCGGAAAATATAAGCAAAGTATTGTATCCCAATGATGAAATGCTGGCCGGAAAAAAACTGCGTCTCAAGCAACAGTACTTCTTTGTTTCATGCTCCCTGCAGGATATGATGAATATCCATCTGAGATTTGATGGCAAACCACAGGAATTTCATAAAAGATGGGCTGTACAGCTCAATGATACGCATCCTTCGGTGTCGGTGGCTGAGCTCATGCGCATACTCGTGGATGAATATAACATTGATTGGGACACAGCATGGGATACAACCTGCAAAACATTCAGCTATACGAATCATACCCTGCTCCCTGAAGCGCTGGAGAAATGGTCTGTCGGCCTCTTTGCCTACCTGATACCACGTGTGCTGGAGATTATCTATGAAATCAATGCCCGCTTTCTCAGTGATGTAAGCAGGCAGTTCCCGGGTGATGAAGGCAAACTGTCGCGAATGTCCATCATTGATGAGACCGGGGGAAAAAATATCCGCATGGCCAACCTTGCCTGCGCGGGCAGCAGTGCCATTAACGGTGTGGCGGCGCTGCATACGGAACTTCTCAAGCAACAAGTGTTTCCTGACTGGGTGGAAATGTTCCCGCAGCGTTTCCTTAATGTTACCAACGGAGTAACACCTCGTCGCTTTGTTGTACTGAGTAATCCGGGATTAAGCAAGCTCATTACGGATTCAATTGGTGATCAATGGCCCGGCAAACTTGATGAACTGCGTAAACTGGAAGTTCTTGCCGGGGATGCTTCTTTCGGAGAACAATTCAGGAAGGTAAAACTGGAAAACAAGATACACCTGGCGGCAATCATGAAAGAAAGGACAGGCATCAGCGTGGATCCTTCTTCCATGTTCGACATACAGGTGAAGCGCATTCACGAGTACAAACGGCAACATCTGAATGTGCTCAATATCATTACCCGTTACCTGCGGATCAAGCAATACCCGGATCTTGATATGGTTCCCCGCACCATCATTTTTGGCGGCAAGGCCGCTCCGGGATATCATATTGCCAAGCTGATGATCAAGCTGATAAATTCGGTGGGTGAGGTGGTAAACAGAGACCCTGATGTGAAGGACAGGCTCAAGGTGGTTTTCTTCCCCGATTTTAACGTCACCAATGCACAGCACATTTACCCGGCGGCCAACCTTTCAGAACAGATTTCGACGGCGGGCAAGGAAGCCAGCGGCACTGGCAACATGAAATTTTCCATGAACGGAGCCCTTACCATCGGTACCCTTGACGGGGCAAATATTGAGATCCGGGAAGAGGTGGGGGAGGATCATTTCTTCCTGTTTGGCCTCACTGCCGCCCAGGTTGAAGAATCCAAACGCAATGGCTACGACCCGCACTTTATCTACGATCATAACGATGAGTTGCGCGAAGTGATCAACATGATCAATTCAGGTGTTTTCTCCAAGGGCGATTGCAGCCTGTTTAAACCCATCACTGACAAGCTGTTGTGGGATGATCCCTTTATGCTTATGGCTGATTATCCCCTGTACATTGCCTGCCAGGACCTGGTGGCCGAAACCTGGAAAAACACTTCTCAGTGGACCAGGATGGCTGTAATGAACGTGGCCAGGATGGGCAAGTTCTCATCAGACCGGTCCATCCGGGAGTACTGCGAAAAGATATGGAAAGTGAAACCCTTCAGAATCCGTTGAGGTCCAGGCTCAGCCAAATACATCAAGAACCCATTGAATCGGTCAGTTTAGCCTAGCAGGCGGCCGCTCCAGAGTGCCTGCAAAAATTCGTGAACCGGGAATATTTCTATGTTTCCGCTGATTCGCCTGGATTTTTCCATTGAAACAACCAGCAGCCGGGCCCCCGGGTGCTCTTCTGAAAAGGCTTTCAGCCCTTTCAGGTGATGGCTGTGGATTTCTCTGGCCGATTTGATCTCAATGGCAAATTCTGCATCGCCAAGCACCATGTCAACCTCAAATCCCGAGGCAGTCCGCCAGTAACTGAGTCTGTGAGGAGAAGTATTGTAGGTGATCCACGCGTATACTTCCTGTATAATGAAGTGTTCAAAAGCCTTTCCGTATTCGGGAGAACCAGGCAGGATACTTCGTCTTCGCAAAAGGTAATTGGTCAGACCCAGATCAAAATAGTAAAAACGGGGAGCATGGATCAGTCTCCTTTTAATTACTTTTCTGTAGGCAGGTATGAAATAGCCCACCAGGGTATCTTCCAGTATGGAGAAGTACTCTTTGATGGTCGGAGCACTTACCCCGCATTCCCTGGCGATGTTATTATAATTCAGCATTTCACCCGAGGAGAGGGCTGCTACTTCAAGGAATCTTCCAAAGGTTGACAGGTTTCTGGTTAATGCTTCTGCCCGGATCTCTTCCTGCAAATAATCTCCAATATAGGCCTGAAGCCTTTTCGTTGCATTCACTGCCAGATAGTGCCGGGGCAGCATCCCGTTGTTAAGGGCCCTGTCCAGGTCAAATTCAGGAATCTCCGCACTCACGAGGGGGAAGAGTATATTTCTGATGGCCCTTCCTCCCAGAAGATTTGCTCCTGAACGTCTCAGTTTTCTTGCACTGGATCCGCACAGTATGAAACGGAGATTTCTATTGCTGATCAGCCAGTGAACCTCATCAAGTAATTGCGGGATCTTTTGAACTTCATCGATGATGATCAGTTCATTTTCCCCGGCAGTAAGAAGTTCCTCACGGAGTAGTTCCGGCCTCCGGTTGAAACGTTCATATATTTCTCCTTTCAAAAGGTCATAATACCTGTTTTCCGGGAACATTCGTTTTAACAGGGTGCTTTTACCGGTTTGTCGGGCTCCCCATAGAAAAACTGAATCTTCATGGGCGTCTTCCAGCTTCAGGTATCGAGTAAACATACATATGAACTTTATAATATCATGATAAAATAAAGTAAAATATTATAATTACACAAATTATCCCGGTCAGAAGTGGAGAAATCAGGTTATTTGTTCAGAATGAATTTCCCGGTTTCGGTAAAATCACCGGAACGAATGGCAATCCAATAAAAACCTGAAGGATACCCCGACAGATCGGCTTCGAATTGGTTAACACCGGCAAAGGATTGCGCATGGGTGAGGGTGGCCATTTTTTGCCCGTTTCCATTGTACAATTCCATTTGAACCGGACCGGTTTTTTCCGGGTTGAACCGGACAGTGAGCCTTCCGTTGCCTGGATTTGGAAATACCAGGAGCCCCATTTGAGCGGATTCAATTTTGTGAACCGAAGCCGGGGCGGCTTTTAAAACCAGTGCATTTACTGAAAGTGGTTCAAGCTGTATGGAACCCTGAATATCGGACAGGTCAAGTTGTTTTACTTGTAACGCATTCTCGGTGTGCGAAACGAAGGTTTCATTGGACGGCAAGTCCGATAATGTATAAAGCTGAATGGGATCGTCTTTGATCGCAAAACCGCGAACATTCATATGAATCTCCTTTGTGGCGCTTGTGTGTCGGTTGACCAGGAAAATGGTCATGGAGCCGGATCCTTCGTTTACGGTAGGGTATGCCGAAACATAGGTTTCGTCATCCGATTCGGCTTCAATAAAATAATCCTCAGCGTAGCGGCTGAAAAGGTGCAGGGTTTCCCACATTCCCGGTTTCCAGCTCCAGGGAGTAAAAATCTCCACCCCGTTTTTCATGAATTCACCCATGGTTGAAGCGTAAAAGGAGGCCTGGACATTGGCATTGCCCGAATTCAGGCCCGTTTCGCTTACTCCAAATGTTACGCCGTGATCCGCTCCCATGTACTTGGTAAGCCAGTCGGAGCAACGTCCAAAAATATATTCTTTGTTGATGCTGTTGTTCCAGCCCCCGTTTACAGTCTTCACACCATTGGCTTCTGGATAAACGTAGTCGCGATCAAAAAAAACGCGGTGATACTGCACCAGCTGCTGCGCATCGGATGAGCCGGGGTAATAATGAATATCAAGCACATCGAGCAATTTTACCCCGCTCGCTGTTTCTTCCTCGGCAATTCTCAGGATGAAATATTCGAGCCAGCAATATTTTTTACCATTGTAGGATATTCCATCGCTTCCGTACCTGTACCATTGCCATTCGTTGGCAGGCACCGGGCCAACCAGTTTGATTCCGGGATATTTGGCGCGGGCAGCTTTCGCCACGTTGAAATACAACTGCATAAATTCCTCTGCAGCTATCTGCTCCTTCATGACGTCATCATGGGTACCCGACCATATCTCCGGTTCATTATCCATGTTCCAGTAGCAGTAGAATGTTGAATCGTACCCAAGTCCGCCGGGGCCAAACCAATGGTCGAGAATGGCCACGGTTGAATCGGCAGGCCAGTCCATCAGGTACAAGTCAATATCTCCTTCCTCCAGGGCTTCGCTTCCACCAGCCGGATTAACCACCCCGCCGCCGGCAAGGTTCTGGTGAACGCCGTCCCACCATTGCGATTGGTTGTAATCCCAGTCGGGGAAATTGTTTTCCGTGTTGGCTGCTACCTTGCCAAGCAGCTGAAAGGACCACATTCCCTGGGTGCCCGGCATCTTATCGGTCAGGTTTTTTGCCGCTGCGTCCCAGTTGTTTGCATACACATTGTTGTACCAGTCCGGGTGGCTCGATAGTTTACGCCGCCAGTTGTATTTTGTACTGTTGTTGCCTCCATTCTGCCTCACCATCCGGGCGCCTGCTTCTACGGCCCTGGTCACTTCGGTGTCCGAACCATCATTCAAAAAGGTGCTGGGCAATACATTGTTCTTTCCGAAAATCCAGGGCGATACCATTCGTTTCCCGGAATCGGCATGCACAGTAATCTGAACGGGCTGACTGCTGCCGGCTTTAAAAGCCAGAAATAAAAACAAGGTGATTCTTAAATATTTTGGCATTTTGTAAAATGGGCCTAAGAATTTTAATTTCATTAATTATACAAAACCACATAAATTGCGAAACTGTCAGAGTTCAAATTTTACCCCGGTCAGTTTTTCCGATTCCTCCCACAACCTTGCTGCATCCCCGGGACGATGCGATGCCTCATTGGATAGCACAACCACGGGATAACCCTTGAATTCTCTTTTGCCACCGGGCCCGTAGTATTCACCCCCTTTTACTTCGGGATCGACGGAAGCCCTGATCTGGGGCAAAGCGCCCATGGCCGGAATCTGTGCCATCCTTCTGAAAAAGGGAATCATGATCTTAAACAGGAACCTGCCTTCCATATGACGCCCGAGGTTGGTCATGGCCACCCCGGGATGTGCCGCAACCGCAATGGTCTCCTTTTGAGCGGCTTCCAGTTTTCTCTGCAGTTCGTAAGTAAACAGAAGATTAGAGAGTTTTGAGCGGCCATATGCTTTCATGGGAGAATATCCCCGGCCATTTTCAAACTGAAGGTTGCTGAAATCCATCGCTCCTCTTTTGTGTGCGCCGCTGCTTACATTGACGATTCTTGAACCTGCTGTATTAAGCACTACGTCCAATAACAGTCCCGTAAGTGCGAAATGCCCCAGGTGATTTGTTCCCAGTTGTCCTTCAAATCCGTCTTTGGTGGTAAAATAGGGAGTCATCATGATGCCGGCATTGTTCAACAGGACGTCCAGTTTCTGATGGCTCTTTTTAAACTCAGAAGTAAAATTCCTAACCGATTCCAGGTCGCCCAGGTCGAGCTGCATCACCCTGATTTTTCCCTCGGGCAAATCCTTCAGAATAGCAGTTCTTGCTTCTTCTCCCTTTTCGGCGGACCGGCTTGCAAGGACCACTTCAGCTCCTTTGCCGGCAAAGGCTTTCACGGATTCGTAACCAAGCCCGCTGTTTCCGCCTGTTACAACGACTGTTTTCCCCGTCAGACCGGGCATATTCTCTAAGGTCCAATTCATATCTTTCTTTATTTTATAATGACAGATTTATGAACTCTAACAGCTAATTCTTCATAATGTTCTCAATGATGTCTGCTCAGGCAACAAGCAACCAGGTTTTGGAGCAATTAGTGGTAGACCAGACTCAGGGCAGCATACCTGTATCCTCCGGTATTCCTGAATTGCCCGTTTGGTATGATCCCGGCGTAGTACCTGAAAAAGAATCCCAGGTTGTGACCTGATTTTTGAGAAATATATTTCCACCCGAAATAGAGATTCACGTTCCAGCGTCTCTTTTCGGCAATGGCCTCATCATAGCTGAATTGCAGCCTGTTATTTGCCTCTACGGAAATGACGTTCATCCACCTGGGGGAGCAAAGAAATCCGCGTGTGCGTTGCAAATTCAACTGGATATAATATTCATAGTTCTTCTGGGAGGGGGGTGCCAACTCATTTTTTGTTTCCAGGCTGTCCGTTGAATAGTACCCATGGGTGCTATTCCATAGCCCGTGAAAACCCATCTTTGCCGAAAGAAGATTCGATTGAATGGTATCCGGATCATTGATGACAGCGGCGATTTCCCATGCTTCATAGGAAACATTGACCCTCCTGAACCCGGGAAGGTCATGATAGCCGTGGATTGAAAATTCATCCCCGAGATGGGTGCTTTCATGAAATACAGGCACCAGCTTCAGCCCTATGTTCCGGATGTAAGCATGACCGGTATATTTTAACGCCGCGGCTTTCAATCCGAAGAAATAATCTGTATTGATGACCGGTGCTGTGGTCTCTTCAAACATATCGATCAACAGGACATTCCCAAGATAAGCGCTGGTGCTGAATTTGAAATTTCTCTGCCTGTTGACCAGGTAATATACCGGGAGTTCGGTTCCGAGATGTACCTCAATAAAGGGTCTTGCAGCATAGCTGCTTACATAGTAGTTTTCATCAAGCTTATTCAGCCGGGCAAGCTCAGCCTTCATGGCTGTGCTCCTGATCTCAGACAGAAAGGGTTTCAGGATATGCGATTCCCTGAAAAAGAAATGTTCTGCATCCTGTCCTTTTGCGGCGGTTAAAGTAAGTGCCAGCAGGATTGAATATAAAACAGGTTTTTTTATGATCATTGATTACTTGATTCCTATACCCGTAACACTCCTGGCATTATTTATTGAAAAGGCTTCAAAAACAGGAGAATTCACACTGACTGCATAAAGCGTCCTGAACGATGAAGTTGTCCCCGAAACGGAAAGCGAATATGTCCCACCGGATTCAACAAATTCAGTACAGGATACTTCATTCTCATTGCATGTTGCAGTAGCCGTCATTTCACCGGATTGTTCGCCGGTTACCACAAATTCGCGCCGAAAAGTCCAGCCAGGGCTGGAACCATATTGATAGGTGATGACCCCACTGTTGGTCCAGGAGACCTCAATTCCATTATCAGATTCATGACATGCTGCGAGCCCAATGGCCAGTAACATGAATAATGCTGTTTTTTTCATCTCCAGGCAGATTTATCACAAGTTAAAGAGAATTACCATAAAATTCCAGTAATTGTATAACATGTTGTGCCGTAAGCAGCTAAGCCTCCCGAAAGATCCAATGGTGGGTTTGAGGTGCTCAATGCAATTCGAAAAATGCGTATTTTCACTGTATATTTTAAAGGTCTGTTGATCATAGAAATATCGGAACCGTGGCCCACAAAGCGTTAAATTTCAGGTCTGTAAATCCGATCTCCCCTGCGTGCAAAAAGAGCATTTACAATTCGCGTGAGGAGGCGGAAGATATGATCCGGTATATACAGGAAAACCGGATCGTAAGAGAATTGCATGCCTATCAGTGCCCTGTCTGCGGCCTGTGGCATCTGACCAGCAAATCGAAATAACAATTTCCAATAGCTTTTGCAAACGCCATCTTGCGAAATTATGAATGTTTGCATAACTTGATCCTGGAGAGATTAGAATCGTCGCTAGATGCATCGTAAACCGTTTTGCCCCGGCGAATGATTCCCAGGGATTATATGTCCTTTTGTCAGTGATCGCCATCGTGTCAGGAGGAATGCAGGACCTGGCTTTGGGCGCAGCGGGGCTGATACTTGGATTGGTCGTTACAAATAAAATATTCAAACCGGAAAACCATGAAAAAACAATTGATTAAAAAGGGATTGTGGCCATCTTTCCTGTCCATCATCGTCTTGGGTGTTTTTATCCTGCTGGCCACAGGATCACTTGAATTCCTGAATGATAAGACGGAATATCTGGGTGATGGGGTTTATGAATCAACCGAGTATTATGAAGAGGATTCATATGAAAAGACCACAGGTAAACAAGATGATAAGGGAAGGTGGCATGGACCGGTTACAATTAGAAGTCGTGACGAAGGTGGGTTTTCCAGATACAGCACGGAAGAGGTAAATATGGTAAATGGTAAAAGACACGGCAGAAGTAAAATAACCTTCTGGGATATCCTTGGGAGGGAGCATGTCTATTATAATTGTTACAATATGGGAGAGCGGGTGGATTGCGGAGATGCCGGACTTAAAAGTGTCACAGAGCTTACTTCATATGATGTCCTGAAGGATCAATACCCCTATTTATTGGTTACGATGGAGGTATTTGGTTTTGACAGCGCGTATGTGAATTCATACCTGGATACGCTGGAAATGGTATTGGGGACCTACGAATTTGAGGATTATGAATTCGATGACTATTACTCAGAGGTAATAAATGAACTGGAAGAGACACGGTTTGACAGCATGATTGCCTTTAACGAGATGAATTCACTCTACCGGGGCGTGGAAGAGATCAAGAACGATGAACTCAGGCAGGCAGTGATGGATCGTTACAGGTCAAACGGAATGTCCACCTATGCTGTTGTGGAGACAACCTACCCCGGTTATTTATTATTGATGAACAGTGCCGGGGTGAACGATCCGGATTTTGAAGAATTCTGCCGGGTTCTGGACAGTTGTATGACCAGTTACGGCTTACTTGATCTGGAGGATCCCTTCTTTATTGATAGCGTGGATGTTCGTATATACAGGGCTTTATCAGTCATCATGGAATCTGAAGAGGACAATTCATCGAGCTTAAAATCCTTGAGAAGCAAGGTCCTGCCTCCGGATCATTTATCCGTAAGAAGGGTGTTGAATGAAGCCCGTGCCAGATTTACTCCATTTTCCGTGAATTCAAGCCCGGGAGAAGTCTCAAGCGTTGCCCTGGCTTACATCATCCTTCAGCTGGACCAGGGAGACCTCATCAAACGGGCTGTCAGGGAGGCATACCTCACCAACAAAGGTGTCATCAGTATTCCCACGGTTACCACTGAATTCGGGGGAAATAACTCTGCCACAAGTGTAACGTTGCGAGGATATGTAATCCATGATGGAGGAGATGGCGTTAGCTCCAGGGGAATTGCCTGGGCAACTTTCTATAATCCGACTACGGGCGACCAGTCCGATGCGTCAGGGGAAGGAACCGGCAGCTTTGAAGTCACACTGACCGGGCTGGCCGAGGGGGCTACCTATTATGCAAGAACCTATGCAACAAACAGTGCCGGTACCGCCTATGGGAACTGTATCAGTTTTACCGCTTCCGGAACATCGGGTGTGGATGAAATTACAGCTTCCGGACAGGAGTTACATATCTACCCCAATCCGGCTTCGGCTTTTGCGACCGTTATCTTTCAGGTTGAAACGTCAGAGGTCATGGTGCTTTCCATCGTTGATATGAAAGGCCGGGTGGTATACCGTTATGAACCCGGCATTCTGCCCTCCGGTGAAAGCAGGCTGGAACTGGATCTTTCCGGCTTCCAGGAAGGTGTATATCTTTGTCAGTTAACAATTAACGGAAAGACTTCCGTCATACGAAATTTTGTGATCGCACGATAGGGTCCGGCCGGAAATATCAATGCAAACAAAGAACTGTTTCAGATCCCCGAGGGCTACAGGGCTGTGGTTGTCCTGAGCATGGGGAATATTGATCAAAGTGTGGATGCAGTGCCGGCAGCAACCTCAAGGAAGGCCGCGGAGGAGCTTGTTAATTACAAACAATAAAAAAAAGATTACGCGGAAAGAGGTCACGCTTACTCAAAGGATCCTGGTGATGCGCAGATAATCGAGCATGGCGTCGTTGATCTCACCATCCATGTTGGTGTTCCAGTCATTGAATTCAATCCGGAGCTTGTTGATCCCCTTTTTCAGAGAGACAATAACACCATTGGAAAATCCCCAGTCCGACCATTCATTGGTTCCCCTTTGGGGAAACACCAGTACCCCTTTGTACAGGTTGTTCACATAAAAACTTCTGACGGCGCAGTTGTTATCCGTATTCCAGGGACCGGTTCCGTTGGAATATCTGAGATCAATCCTGTATACACCCTCTGAACCAACAGTTACGGGAATCTCTATTTCCCTGTTCCTGGTGGTGCTTATCTCTGCAAAGCCCGCTCCTGAATAATTGGTACAGGGCCTGTTTGAACGGGGGAGAAAAGTCTCCATCTCCAGGAGCATTTGACCGGATTCGGGGAATACGCAGACCGGCTCACTTGAAAACGATTCCAGACCCTCACTGTCCAGGGCAATGACTTTGTATTCACCGAAAGTATCCTCTGTTACCTCAACAGCGTTATCCCTGACGGTGCTTATCAAATTCCCGTTCCTGTAAATTTTATAAAAAACTGCCCCAGGAATTTTATTCCAGACAATTTTTGAATTGGATAATTGCACATTCGGGTCAGGTAACGAGCTTCTATTGGGTACCAGGTGAATGCTCTTTTCCGTGAAGTCGTTGTTCAGCATGACAATTTCAATTTTGTGTTTCCCTGAAACAGATCCGGGAAGGAAAGCATTTTCAAGCGCTTTGCCATCAAGCGTAATTTCAGCAATTTCATTTCCGTGTCCAATGACCTTTATTTCCAGGACTGCATTGCGGTATTGAAAGTTGGAAAGGATTTTTGTCCCGGTATAGACTTCAGGTATCACCGGTTGAAATCGAATTCCGTCAGCCTCAAAGGAAAGACCTATAAACAGCCGGTGAACCATGGCCAGATTCCCGGCTATACTCCAGAGCATCCGGTTGGAATTGATCTCCGTACCGGCGTAATCGCCCGTTTCGGCTACAAAGTTCTCATAGTTTGTAAGAAACAGCCCGCCGGCTCTGTAAATGGAAGCCAATCCATGTTCAAGGGCTGCTTCGTTCCCTGCCTTTCCTGCCGCAAGATTCCAGAATGATTGCACGAAGGGCCAGATCGCGTTGTTATGGTAGGGGGGGATGCCAGGGATTTGAGGGTAGATGCATGAGGTTCCAAAGCTTGTAAGAGGTGAGCGCGAAATGATTGACTTTGCCTGTTCGGGATCGGCGATATCAAACAGAATGGTCAGTGCCTCACCGAGTGCCTCGAACCGGGGCGAAAGGTTCATGAATGTTCGGCCATAGAGGTATTGTCCATAATACCCTTTGTCCTCCATCCAGAGGGTTGTATTGATCCCTTCTCTGATTTTCTTTGCATGATCCAGGTATATGTCAAATGGTTCTCCCAGCAACCTGGCCATGTCAGCCGCAATCATGTGGGCCTGGTAATGAACTGCATTGGTTCCCAGGTTCTCCGAAACATGGATATCCGCGTTCGACATCCATTTGGGATAGGTTTGTTCGCGCCAGTCAAGGAATGAGGATTCACCCCTGAACATCCCTGTACTGTCAGAATACAAGGTCTTGTAATCATCCTCCAGTGTGTTCTTAATAATCCGGTAGGAATCCCGCAGCCAGTCCATGTCTCCGGTCACCTTAAAAATTTCCCATGCGGCAAGGCTCCATGTGGTGCGATCCGAGGAGATTGGCCAGGCTCCCCCGGAACCGGTATCCTGTATGATTCGGTCCCGTTTTACTTTTTTCATCAAACTGATCCTGGCTATATCAGGTTCCAGGTAACCAAAGGCGAGCAAGGTGCTGTAACTGACATCCCTGGTCCAGACCCCTCCCCATTTTGCCCCTGTTCTCAGGGTACTGTCGGGCTCGATATTGCCTAATGCCTCCTCAAGGGACAGGTTAAAGAGTGCATCCACGATTCTCTGATCCGATTGATAGCGGGGCTTGGACAGTAAATTTTCAGAAAGGATCCATGTACTCTTTTTTTCAGCCTCCTGGTCAAACGGATTCAATACGATGGAGATCTCATAGATTCCATCTCCGTCGGGATCTTTCAATTCCAGGTTGCTTTCATCGAGGTTGGAGAAATCCCAGGTGAGGGGTTCTGATCCTCCTGCAATATATACGGCTTTAAAATCTTCCCTGGCCACCCGGGTTCCATTGAAAGCTTCATAGTATCCGTTTGCTTTCATTTGAGACAGGACAGGTTTCATATTAAGCCTGAATGTATAAGGATAATTAACCGGTAGTTTGTTTCCGGGATCCTCAGGCATCGGCCCAGCTGCCTCTCCAAAGGTGATGACCGGTGAAATGTGCTCTCTCCGCCAATAATAATCCAGCGGTCTAAGCCTGAAGGCAGCTCATTATCCTTTTCATTGATGCTGAATTTGAATGTAATGAGTCTGGAGAAATTCTGGCTGGCGGTGCTCCTGTAGTTGGAAATCAAATGGGTTGCCGAACTTGCGATTCCCACATAGTCATCCTGAATAATCCTGTCTGCATAAACAGAGAATGCTTCAGATTGATACAGAACTGCCGGTTGCTGTTTGCATCCCATCCCGGCTACTGTAAGCAATATCATCCAAAGGTTTTTTTTCATCTGCAGTCGATTATATCTCTATTCCAATGATCTCTGTTGCTGCTGTTGCAGGAATTCGTATGATACATTGACTTCTGCCTTCGTCCCAGCTCCATGCTGCCTGCCTGACCGGTTCAAAATCCGTCTCCTCCATGTGCTTCGATCCGGATGCTTTTAGCTTTCTCCCTGAAAGCCTTACAGCCAAGGGTTTTTCATCCAGGTGTAATTTGTAAATCAGATCTCTGGAGACAGGTTGAAAATGATTCTCTGCAACTTCATGGCAGCTGATCTCATAGCGGTCCGGCTTACTGGTGCACTGGAATTCCCTTTTTACGTAGAGGTCCTTTTTATAGTCGTTTGACTCCCCGTTGTCTTCATATACCACAAACCGTGCATTCCGGTTGGCAGAAGCCTGAAAAACCTCAAGGATCAAAGGGTAGCCGGGATATTCGTTGATATATTGCATCACCGGCATCTGTGGTATAATGGACCCTTTCTTTACAAAAAGAGGAATCTGCTCGAGTGTTACCTTATAATTGATCCATTGATTTCCCTGAAAGCATGTTCTTTTGTCATTGTAATCGATCCATTCGCCTTCCGGAAGATAAATCCTTTTGATGGCTTCCCCCTCCTCAACAACCGGTGCCACCAATAGCTCCCCGCCGAAAAGGAACTGGTTGTTCATGTTAAATACTTCCGGGTCCTCTGGATATTCCAGAACAAGCGCCCTGATCAGTGGCCAGCCCTTATCGTATGCCTCCCGGGCATAGGTATAGATATATGGAAAGAGGCGGTATTTGCCTTCAATAGCCGATTTGCAAATGGCTGCGGCTTCCTCGCCAAACAGCCATGGCTCCACGGCATTGTTTCCTTCGTGGTGAATCCGGCTCAGTGGATTGAAGGCCCCGAACTGAAGCCACCTGATATAGAGCTCACGCATGGCCTGATAATCTTCAATATCTCCGCAATAGCCGCTGATATCACAGCTCCAGAAGGGAATCAAACCCATACCGGCTGACATCGAAAGAGGAATTTGAGCAGCCAGCTGATCCCATCCATCCGACACATTGTTTCCATTTCCGGCATCACCGGACCAGCCAAATGAATAGCGTTGCATGCCGGCAAATCCGGATCGGGTCATCTGGAAGATCCGGGTATTTGGATTTCTCTTCCCGAACTGTTCGCTAACCACCCTGTCCCAATTGAGCCCGTACACATTATGGATCTCATCATGGGAACCCATGTGGTGACGCATAAACAATCGATCGGTATTTTCTTCATTGCTCCAGGCCGGTTCGCCCATATCGGTCCAGAACCCCCGGGCCCCGTCATCAATGGGTTTTTGCTGGTAAGCTCCCCACCAGTCGGCCACTTTTGGATTGGTGAAGTCCACAAGTCCACAATTTCCGCCCCACGGCCATGGCATATCATAGGTTTTTCCTGTCCGTGCATCGGTGGCTAAATATCCCAGGGAATCGGCTTCTTTCCACTGTGCTTGGTTGACCTGGGAGATCACAGGATCCTGTGAAACAACGACCTTGAAGCCATCCTGCTTCAGATCCTCAATCATTTTCACCGGGTCATCATAATTTTCTTCCCGCCATTCAAAATCCTGCAGGTAACGGGTCCAGCCTATATCCTGGTAAATGATATCGCAGGGGATTTGCCTTTCCCGGTATCCTGCGGCTATTTCCCTGGTAAGCTTTTCATTGGTTAGTAAACCCCGGCATTGGGAAAATCCGAAGGCCCAGTCCGGAGGCATGATCGCCTTCCCAGTCAACTCAATATATCTTGTTAAGATCTGCTTGAAGGTGGGCCCATACATGAAATAATAGATCATTTCACCACCCGGTGTTGAGAAGGAGTACTTTCCTTCGGATTCCCGGCCAAAATCAAATTGTGTCTTATGGGTATTGTCAAAATAGATCCCATACCCCTCGCTGCTCATGAAGAAAGGTATGCTTTTATACAGGGGATCATCAATATACTGGTAACAGGGTTTGTCGCTGTTCCACATTTTGAATGTGCTTCCGGTCCTGTTGAGTGAGCCGTTCTTCTCTCCCAGACCATAGATATTTTCCCCTGGCTTCAGGGATTTATAGCTGCACATGCTCATGGAATCAAAGACAAAGCCTTGATCCTGAAAATCTTCCATCAGTAATTTCTGGTACTTGTCAAAAATTCTGATCTGAAAGGGTGATTTGCTGATCCGTACGATCAAATGACCGGTATAGATCTCATAACCCCGGGCTTGCTCTGAAATATTCATACGCTCCGATCCGTCTCCTTTTTTAATCACAGCGAACGATTCGCCGGGAGAAACAGGATCCCCGTGGTCATACGATATTTTCATTATTCCGGAGCCCAGCTGCTCCACCTGCACCTTGATGCTGTCCTCGCAAAAGAAGACAGCCTTGTTCCCAAGCACATCGAACGAAAGACAATTGCCGATGGACCTTTTGGAAACAGGCCTGACATCCGCAGCTGATGCCATTTCCTCAAAACCTGGAAAAGAGACAAGAAAAGAGCATATGAAGAGTATATACTTCATCTGATAATTTGATAATGATGCTTGCGATGGGATAAAGAAAAGGGATAACAGAACGCTGTTCCGTTATCCCTTTTTACTTACCTACTTAACTACTACTTTAACGATTTCCGAATGTTGTCCGGTTGATATTTGAAGCAACATGATTCCGGAAGCCTTCAACTGATTGAGGTCAAGGGTGGTGGTGCTGCTGTTCAGTATTTCCTGATACAATATTCTGCCGTCCAGGGAGTAAAATACTGCAGTAGCCGATTCCTGATCCCCCAGGTTAATGGTCAAAAATTCAGATGCAGGATTGGGATATACGGTGAATCCGGAAGTTCCGGAAAGCACATCTTCAAGTGATGTCTGCAAAGTAACTTCAATGGTATTATCACTGAAATCAAGAACGACAAGATAGGTGCCTCCGTTGCCCTCGGCAATCACCCATTTGTTATCATCAGCTTCACCGCCAATATGAAGGTAAAACATGCCGTCGTTTAACGTATCTCTCATATACATGTCCTGTGCCCAGTCGGTGTTGCGGTTTACCGGGAATTTGAATTCTCCGGGCATCAATGTGCCCAGATACATAAATTGATAGGCATTATCTGGATTGATGGTCAGTTCAATGGACTGATCAATGCTCCATCCGATGGGAGTAGCACTTCCGACAATATACAATGCATCAGGGACCCCGCTAACGGTATTGATTTCTATGGTCATGTCTGTAAAATCAAGCACAATATGATACAGGCCTTCTTCCCCTTCGGCGATTACCCATTTCACATCATCCTCAGCACCTCCGATGTGATGGTAAAAATGACCTTCGTTTACAGTGTCTTTCATCATCATATCCTGTCCGAAGTCAGATTGGCGGTTTACCGGGAATTTAAATTCGCCTGCCACGAGTTTTCCATCAAAAATAAATTGGTTTGGATTTTCAGGATTCCTGGTCAACATAATGGATTGATCCACCTTCCAGCCAACTGTTGTAGCGCTTCCAAAGATATATAAGGCTTCAGGCGTTGCACCCAATGCTGTAATTTGTATGGTCATGGTGACAAAATCAAGTACGATATAATATGTACCGCTGTCTCCTTCCGCAATCTCCCACGATATATCATCCGATTCACCACCTATATGGTGATAAAAATGACCTTCATTTACCGTGTCCTTCATGAACATGTCCTGTTGCCAGTCGGTGTTTCGGTTTACCGGAAATTTAAATTGGCCTGGTACCAGAATCCCGTTATAAGTAAAAACGTTTGAATTGCCGGGATCCATGGTCAGCTGAATGGCCTGATCAATGCTCCATCCGATGGGCGTGGCACTTCCAACAATAAACAGGGAGTCCGGGGCCGATGTTTCAATTATTTTTTGAATCTTGATGGCCAGGGTTTTAAAATCAAGGACAATTTTGTAGGTACCACCCTCATCAGCAGCGATGGTCCATTTATAATCATCCGGATCGCCACCAATGTGGTGGTAAAAGGAACCCTCGATCAAAGTATCCCTCATATACATGTCCTGTGCCCAGTCTGTGTTGCGATTCACCGGAAATTTAAAATCCCCGGGACTCAAAGGGCCCTCATAAATAAACTGTTCCGGATTGTCAGGATTCTTCGTCAGCTCAATGGCCTGATCAATGGTCCATCCCATGGGTGAAGCATCCCCTACGATGAACAAAGAGTCAGGGGCGGGCGGTGTGATAATTTTATTGATTTCAATGGTTAAAGTAGAAAAATCAAGAACAATATGATACCTGGATTCTTCTCCCTCAGCGATTTCCCATTTATAATCATCCGGACCGCCTCCAACGTGCAGGTAAAAATGCCCATCATTTACAGTATCTTTCATATACATATCCTGCCCCCAGTCTGTATTGCGATTTACGGGGAATTTAAATTCCCCGGGATAGAGGGGGCCGTCATAAAAGAATTGATCCGCATTGTCCGGATTTATTGTCAGCATAATTGCTTTGTCAATACTCCATCCAATGGGTGTGGCACTTCCAACCACAAACAGCGAGTCGGGAGTTTGTGCAATCATTGACGAAGTCGCCAATAGAGCAAGTACCAAAGAACTTACAAGTAGTCTAGCTTTTTTCATGTTTTTTTTATTAAAGGTTGGTCCGTTATAATTATGAGAATTGAGAATCTTACTTTTTAATTCTTCTGAATATCAATGGTTAAGTCCTTCACATTTAGTGTGAGCACGTAATTCCCTGCATCTGCTGCGGTGAATACCCATTTCTCATCATCTGCTTCCCCTCCCTCATGCCTGTACATTTTTGAGGGATCACCGGGATCTTTCATATACATATCCTGGGCCCAATCAAACTGCCGGTTTACCGGAAATTTAAATTCACCTTCACCGAGGGGGCCTTCGTAACGCCATATGTACCAGTCTGTGGGATCCTGTTCCAACTCGATGGCATCGCTTATCATCCAGCCAACTGGTGTTGCAGAGCCAATGATATACAATCTTAAAGGTTCAATGGAAATGGTATAATTGGATAAATTAAGTTCCAGGCTGTGCAAATTTTCTTCATAGACCTCCCAGTTGCTGTCGTCCGGATCGCCACCTGTATGCAAATAAACTTTTGAGGAATCATCGGGATCTCTCATGAACATATCCTGTCCCAGATCAGCATCCTTGTTCACAGCAATCTTAAATACACCCGGGCTCAGCACTCCATCGAAATTGAATTTGAAAAGATTATCCGGATTTGGCATCATTTCGAGCGCATTCTCAATATCCGGACCTTCAGGATTTGCCGACCCGAAAATATAGAGTACATCGTATCCGGGTCCTGTTACCAGCTCTATACTGATTGTTAAATCCACAAGGTTCATTGTGATGTTGTACTTTCCCTTTTCAGCAATCTCAAAATTCACATTGGGTTGGGAGTCATCTGTACGATATAAGAGACTGTTTTCATCTTCACCTTTTTGATAGGAAGGCAAAAAAGTGCCCAACATCGTGATGAATTTTAACTGTCCGGGATTTAGATCACCCTGAAATGTAAAGGTTGTCGGATCATCCGGATCGGCTGTCATCGGGGTTGCCTTACTGGCATCCCATCCGTTTGGAGCAGCGTTACCCATGAAAAAGAGGGTTGAAGACACAGGTTTGTAGGTTGTTACGGAAATCGTTATCACATCAGAGATATCGTCTTCAACATTTTCATCAGTGATATGCGCTATTATACGTGCCTCCAGGATGACACCGGAACCGGCCTCAATTCCCCATGATTCCACGATCAGCTCATTCAGGCTTTTTACGGTATAATTCTCTTCAAACACTCCTTTTCCCTTATGTGAAATCAGGGATGTGGAAAAGTTGTTTCCTGCCTGGTCAATCTCCAGGGTGTAAGAGATCGAGCTTCCTGTTCCCCCGTTGCTTCCTCTTGTCCAGCTGAAGCTGAGAGCGGTACTTCCGGCAACCTTTTGATTGAGGATGATTAAGGTATCTGAAACAGAAAGAGAGACAGGTTCCCCTTCTGAAACAACGATATCAAACTCCTCCCGGCAGGAATTCAGAGAAATACCTGCAAACAGCAGCATGAGGGGTAATAGCAGCGCCGTACCAAGCTTGAGGGTATTATTTTTCATTGTTATCGGGTTATTAACTACGTTCTTAAATCCGTTCATGATGTGGAATACTAATAGCCGGGATTTTGAATCAGGTTTGGATTGGACTCAATTTCTTTCAGGGGGATGGGAAAAAGCAAGTGTTTTTCGGATGCATTCAGTTTTCCGATGGAGTGAAGAAAATCGAGGCCCCACTGTCCGCCATCGATGCGAATCATATCAAACCAGCGTTGCCCCTCAAATGCCAGTTCCATCCTCCTTTCGTGCAGAACTTTCTCTCTGAATTCGGATTGCGAAAGTCCGGTGACAGCAGGGAGCCCGGCTCTTTTCCTGACAGCATTCAGTGGAACTTCGGCCTCAGAGGTCCTGTTTAGATTGTTCAGGGCCTCGGCTTTCATCAACAAGACATCGGCATATCGCAACACAGGAAAATTCATCGGACTGTTGTCCGAGGTGGCAGATTCCGATTTCGTGACCAGAAATTTACGAAGGTTATAGCCGGTTGTCGAGTAAGAGGGATCATAATCCTGACCATCGAATTGCGGGCAGCCATCATATAATATGGTGACATCTTTTCTCAGGTCACCTTCCTCATAGGCATCCACAAATTCCTGATACGGCTGATTCCATCCCCAGCCTCCGGCAACCATGTCTGAATTTCTGGGACCCGTGAAGGTACTTAACCAGGAAGCCTGGTTCTCATTTGACCAGAAATCTTCACCGGCATCGCTGATATACTGAATTTCAAACAACGACTCCACGGAGTTTTTATTCAGAATATCGAAGTTGTCTCCATAATTTGGATTCAGGGCATAGCCCAGTGAGCTAACTTCATCTGTTAAAGCAAGTACCTGTTCCCAGTCGCCGAGTGTCAGGTAGACCTTGGCCAGTAATCCTGTTGCAGCTCCCTTGGAGGCTCTTCCAAGATCACCTGAGGCATAGGTCGACCTGGCGGGTAACAGATCCATTGCTGAGGTCAGATCTTCGATAATCTGCCCGTAAACAATGGCCTTATCGGTTCTGAACGGACGAAGATTGTCTCCGGGTGCCAGAGGCTCAAGAATCAGCGGAATGTCTCCGAAGTAACGGACCAGGATGAAGTGGTACAAAGCTCTCAGGAAATAAGCTTCTCCAAGTACCCTGTCTTTTATAACCTCATCAATATCCATTCGGGGTACCTCCTGCAGAACCACATTGCATCTCAGGATACCTGGAGGAGGTCCGCGAAACAGGTCAAGGACGCCCGGGTTATCGGTAGCTGTTACAAAGTTGGCCATATCCTGCGTTTCCCTTCCGTCATCACCACCACCGGCTCCAACCATACTGTTCCCCGCCATAATATCCGATGTCCACATTCTCATGTTATACAGTTTCGGCCATTGAAGCGGTTGATAAGCACCATTGATAGCAGCGATTGCATCCGCCTCCGTCTGATAGAAGTTCTCAGTGTTAATCGAATCGAGTGGTGCCTTTTCCAGGAAATCCTTGCTGCATGAAACTGTGAGCAATGCCAATACGGAAAGTGTTATAATATATCTTTTCATTGCAGTCATGTTTTGTATTAGAAACCAATGTTTGCCCCAATACTGATTGTACGTGTCACAGGGTAGGTACTCAGATCAATGCCGTTTACCCCCACTTCGGGATCAAAGCCCTTATAGTTGGTAAATGTGAATAGATTGGTCCCTGAAATATAGATCCTTGCAGAACTGATCCCGATTTTCCCCAGGATTGATCCGGGGAAGGTATAACCAAGAATGACATTTTTAATTCTCAGGTAAGATCCGTCTTCAATGAAGCGGTTGGATGGACGGGTATTTTTGTTGGGGTCGTTAAAAACTGCCCGGGGAACAGCAGTCTCTGAACTTTCCGAGGTCCACCTGTTCAATGTCTCGGTCGTTTGATTATATGCCACAGCCATGCCTTCATTCCAAATGCGGTTGGCATTGTATATGTCATTGCCAACCACACCCTGGAGAAAAATATTCAGGTCTAATCCCTTATATTCGAAACGGTTGTTCAATGAAAAAATAAAGTCAGGGTTTGGATTTCCGATATAGGTGCGGTCCTCGTCATCGATAATGCCATCACTGTTCAGGTCCAGGAAGCGAATATCTCCTGCGGAAGTCCGGTTATAAGGATCCTCCCCGGGGACCTGCAAGGCATGCGCCTCCACCTCTTCCGGGTTCCGGAATATTCCATCTGTAACAAATCCGTAAAAAACGTCCACGGGGTAGCCGGGCTCAATGCGTGCCAGGTTTTGATTAAATCCAACACTTCCCCTGGGCAAGGGTATGGTGTCATTCAAGCTCACTACCTCATTTCTGTTGATGGAGATATTGAAATCTGTATCCCAGTTAAATCTGCCCTTGAAATTATGGCTGGTTACGGTCACCTCGATACCTTTGTTCACAATTTCGCCTGCATTGATAAAAGGAACATAGATGTCCGAATAACCGGTTAGAATGGGTACTGCCATCGGAACCAGCATATCCTCTGTATTTTTTTGATATAAGTCAACGGTCAGACTGATGACCTGGTCCAGGATGGTCGCATCAAAACCAATATTAAACTGTTTCTGTGATTCCCACTGCACGTTTGGATTGGGCATGATATATGGAACCACAGCATTCACAGGGTTGTTGTTAAAATTGTATTTGATGGTCGTCAATGCCGAAGCAAAAGAGTAGTTCCCAATCTCCTGGTTCCCGGTAACGCCGTACCCTGCTCTTACTTTCAGATAGTCTATGAAACCTACCGTCTGGAAGAAATCCTCTTCGGAGACCCTCCAGGCAAGGGAAGCAGATGGAAATGTTCCCCATTTATTATTGGTTCCAAACCGGGAGGACCCATCACGACGAACGGTTGCGGTTGCCAGGTATTTATCCTTATAAGCGTAGTTTGCACGTGCCATATATGACATCAATGACCATTCACTTCCGGTACCCCCGATCTCTTTTTGGCTGAGCCCGTTATCCAATTGCTGAGTCCGGTCACTGGCAAATTCCTGGATAGAACCATTCATCAGTGAGAATTTGTTCTCCTGTGCGCTTGTACCCACAAGTAAGGTGAGGCTGTGGATATCATGAAAAGAAGTCTGATAGGTAAGGGTGTTATCCCAGTTCCAGGTAATGGAATTATTGGCTGACTGGCCCAGGTATGAATTCTCCTGTGGTGTGGGTTTCCAGTCATACTTTGGAGACCAGGTCCGGTCTTGCCAGAAATTGGCCTTCAGACCTCCTGTGGTTCTGAAATTCAATCCTTTCAAAATCTCAATATCTGCATAGATGGACCCCAGCAGGTTATATCCCAGTGTGGTATTCTCAATGATCGAAGCCTGGCCAATGGGATTGGTAATGTCCCCATCCCACGCCGGCCTTTCTTCAGGGCCCGCAAATGATCCGTCCGGGTTGTATATGGCTTGCGTTGGGAGGGCCCTTAATGTATTGAGAATGTTATACGAACCACTGTACTTTTGATCATGGTTCAGGGTAATCATGTTGCCAAACTTTATCCTGTCTGTAACCTGACTTTTTGAATTGAACTTAATGGCTATTCTCTTAAATCCTGTGTTGTCAATGATGCCTTTCTGGTCGAAATAGTTCCCTGAAACATAATAGCTGGTTTTATCACTTCCTCCTGAGTACGAGAGGGAATAATTTTGTGTTGGCGCTGTTCTGAACAAAGCTCCCAGCCAGTCTGTCCCTTCACCAAGGCTTTCCGCATCTGCATAGGCCGGATTCAACTCCCTCCCCCCACGAAGCATCATGTCATTGTGAAGGGCGGCAAATTCCGAAGCATTCAGGACATCAACCATCCCGGTTGCCTCCTGGACACCATAATAGGCATTGAAATGAATCTGACCCTTCCCGGAACTTCCACTTTTTGTGGTGAGAATGATCACCCCGTTTGCACCCCTGGCCCCATATATGGCGGTTGCTGATGCATCTTTTAGAATCTGTATCGATTCCACATCATCCGCGTTGATCTGGTTCAATCCCGAAGATGTTGGAACTCCATCGATGACCAGTAGCGGATCATTGTTATTGATGGTACCGGTACCCCTGATCCGGAATATCGGGTCAGTACCTGGCGTACCGCTTGTAATGACCTGTACACCAGCCGCTTTTCCTTGCATGGCATCCCCGATGCTTGCAAAAGGCAGCGAAGCGACATCATCGGTGCTGACACTGACCACGGAACCTGTCAGATCCTTTTTCTTCAGTGAGCCATAACCGATGGCAATGACCTCATCCAGACCGACTGCATCTTCCACAAGAACCACATCAATGATTGTCTTGCCTGCCACATTCTCTTCAATGGTTCTCATCCCAATAAAGCTGAAAACCAAAACAGCATCATCAGAGACATCCTGCACCTGGTAACTCCCGTCAGCATTGGTAGTGGTTCCATTGGTAGTACCCTTCACAATGATTGTGACACCGGGAACCGGTTCGCCGTTGAAATCAGATACCTTCCCGGTGATGGTCCGGCCATCCTGTTGTTGCACAACGGTTGATTTATCAGCATCCCTTCCGCCTGAACCCGCATAAGCATTGCTAAGGCCACAAAATGCAATGCTCAGGATGCCAACAAAAGTGAAAGTGGTCATATGTTTTCTCATGGGGATGCTGGTTTGTTTCGATAAATGTATTTGATCGGCTTACCCCAATCAAAAAGTATTAGAAAAATATAGAAAATACTTCACGAAGTGGAATGTCAAATTCCACTATTTCAGGTGATTAAGCTTTAATTCAAGAAAAAAATATATAGTTGATTTTCACTTGAAAGGCACCTTCAGAATCGCTTGATCTTCATCACCTCCTGTTCAAATTCATCCTTTGGGACCCGCGCCATGTTTCTGACCCTGGTTTTATAGGAGTACACGGTATTCACAGAATAATCCAGAATCTCGGCAATTTTTTCATTGCTGGTAATCCCCAGTCTGATCAGTGCGAATATTCTCAGTTCGGTATTCAATACATGTCCTTCTTTCATTTTAAACTGCTCTTCATCCTTTAAAAGCGCATTGAATTTTTCAACGAAGTCGGGAAAGATTTGCAGGAACACCTGATCAAACTTGTTATAGAGGAATAATTTCTCCTTGTGAATATTGACAGTATCAAGCTCGAGTGCCAGGTCGTCGTATTGCTTTCGGGAGAATTTCCGGTAAATGCTGTTTTTAAATTTTTCAAGTTTCTCAATCATCTGGGAGCTGACTGAAAAATAGTATCCAATATACTCCTCCTTTATTTTATTCGCCAGCAGCAGCTCTTCGTTGATGGCCTCGAGCTTCTTATTGCTTGCTTCAAGCATATTTTTCACCCTGTTCAGTTTTCCCATCTGCCTGAAAATCACAACCAGGGAAACCACGATGATGAAAGACAAAACCGAAACGATCATCAGGTAATTCCACAATTTCTGTTTCTGGTCCTCAATGGTCACAATATGCTCGGATTTGATGACAGGCAGGTACTGTGAAATTTGCCACAGCCTGAAGTTGGAGCCGTAGAAACGGGTCTCCTCCAGTGCAACATTGATGTATTTGCTTGCCTTCATGACCTCACCATGTTCGAACAGGAAACCGGCCACAAAAAAAAGGGCAACAGCCTCTTTTTTCGCACCCATAAAATCGGCCACCGAAGCATCAACCATGTACTTGAGCTCATTCGCTTCGTCTCCCAGCAATCCGTATGCAAATGAGAGAAACATCATTTGAATCGCCAATTCGTCATTGCTAAGATCATACGTATTGATGAGCTGGTTTAAAGTGTCAATGGCTGCCCTGAAATTGCCTAATTTGATATTCTTGTGGGCATTCATGGATTGATATTCCCATGATTCGACAGGGTAAACCATCAATGCGGAATCGAAATATACCATCCCTTTCTCCCTGTACAAACCGGAGTAATACCGGCTTTGAGAAAAACTTTCCATATCAAAATAGCCCCTGCTCATGATTGAATAATACCTGGCAGCTGTCGCCTTTTTTACATCCGACAGATTGATCGATTTCAAGGTATCCATGGCTTCACTGAATATTCCTGCAGAGATGAGAATGTTTGCGAATTCAGTTTTTGCAGCTGCGATTCTGTCTTTGTCTTTCCATTGATAAGCCGCCTCAAGCATTTTATGTGCGTAGTGAAATGCCGAATCGAATTTGAATGTCTGGTATTCCCTGCTTATTTTGTCGAAATAATTGTACAGCTCAGTTGGGCTCTTTTCACTGGTTCCGGAAAGAAAATCCCTTTTTATCCCGTCAATTTTAGATTGCTTCAGCTCAACAAAATAATCCCTGTTCTCGATGACCTCTTCCAGTCTCATCAGCACACTGTCGCTATGGCCCCGTGCCGGACAGGCCATTAGAATGAACAGAAATAAAAGCAAAAAACGGACTCTCATTGTATCATTTATCTACAGGGAAAATGTCTTCGATGCAGCGACTTAAATGTAAAATATTATGGGACAATATACGAATACATCCTTCATATTTTATATATCGGTCTTATCCGATAAAAGTGATTAGATTTGCTGCCATCAACCATGAATGATTTGAAAAAATACGTACTGATTATAGTGATTTGCTGTTTGTCGGGCAGCTATGCAACGGTTGCCTCAGGGCAGGACAATCCATATATAGCCCCGTTGTACTGGAGCGTTTATGAGTATTGCTACTCGGTGGACGGAGCAATACCGGAAAGCGAATGGCTGGCTAACATCGACTGGGTAGATCAGAATTTGAAATCCTTTGGCTATCGCATGATTTGCATTGATGGCTGGGGAGATGACAATCAGTATAATCAGTTTGGCTACAGGAAAAAGCACGCTGAGGAATGGACCCATGATTATGCCTGGTGGTCAGCGGAACTTCAAAACAGGGGAATGACTCTGGGAATTTACTATAATCCCCTTTGGATCAACAAAAGCGCCGCAGCATCAGGAGCCATCATAGAAGGAACGGATATTCCACTCTCAAGTCTGATCGATGAAACGGAAGATGCACTTTGGTTTACCTGGGTACAGGTGGACCGGCCGGGAGCAGAAGCCTATGTAAAAGGATACGTTCAATTCTATGCTGACATGGGAGTTAAATTTTTGCGGGTGGATTTTTTATCCTGGTTTGAAAGCGGAGTCGATAAGGGGACCAGGGTCGGACCGGACCGGCCGCACGAACATTATGAAACAGCGCTCAGGTGGATGAGGGAAGCCTGTGATGCCAATGGAATGTTTCTGAGTCTTGTGATGCCTAATCTCAACAATGAGGCGGTAACTGAAGCAGAATACGGCCATATGATCAGAATAAATGAAGATGTCGCCTACGGAACATGGGAAAGGTTCAATAATATGGACAGGGGCATTCGCTATCCGGGATGGTCACAGTATCACAATGCATTTGACGGATATACCTATTGGTCCCATATATCGGGAAGAAACAAAATGATATTGGATGGTGACTTTATACGTATCAATACAATGGCAAATGATGAGGAAAAGAAAACCGTCATATCATTGCATTTAATGGCAGGGGGCCCTTTATCAGTAGCCGACCAGTACAGTACCATCGGAAATGACTTGTGGGTTTACCAAAATACCGAATTGCTTGCGCTCAATCAGGATGGATTTGTGGGCAAACCATTGTCCAACGATCCTGCTGATAAATCCAGTCAGTTGTGGAAAGGGCAAATGTCCAACGGAGATTGGATCGTTGGTCTGTTTAACCGGGAGGACAAGATTGAAAACCGCCACCTGGAATTTACCGCACTGGGGATTGAAGGGCCTGCAAAAGTCCGCGATCTTTGGGCACACAACGATTTGGGTGCTTTGAGCGCTCTGGCAGCCGATATTCCTCCTCATGCGTGTTTGATCTATAGGGTCGTGCAGGGGGATGATCCCCTGAAAATCCAAACCATTGCGTTTGATGCTATTCCTGATGTGGAAAATACATTGAATACACCTCAGTTAACTTTGACAGCCAGCTCAAGTTCGGGTCTGCCAGTAAGCTATGAGGTCGTATACGGACCGGCAAAAGTGAAAGGAGACACATTGCTGTTTACAGGAGGATCAGGAGAAATTCTGGTAACTGCAATACAGAGAGGAAATGCGGAATTTGGTGCAGCTTTTCCGGTCCCTGTTGTTTTCCATGCAACAGACCCAATCCAACCCTTTGAAAATCTCTATCTCCTGGGAAGCGCAACTCCGGTAGGATGGAACATTGGATCGCCCATCAAAATGACTCAGGATGAAACAAATCCCTATGTCTGGCAATGGGAGGGTGAATTGATGGCCGGAGAGTTTAAAATGCCCACATTTACGGGCGACTGGTGTGACGGTGTCTGGATCAACGCTTCTCAGCCAGATCAAATTCTTTCAGCAACTGACTATATTACAACCTCCGGCTGTGACGGTCCCGATTACAAGTGGCTGGTCAGCGAAAAGGAGGCCGGTGATTATAGAATCACAGTGGATGTGGAAAATGAAACCATCCATGTTCTATCAATAGACACACCTGATTATGAAGAATTATTTGTGGTAGGAGATGCTACTCCGGCAGGATGGACCATTACATCACCGTTTCCCATGGTAAGAGATGAGACAAATCCGTTTGTATTTACCTGGGAAGGTTTTTTAACACCTGGTGAATTGAAATTTTCCACATTCACAGGGGACTGGTGTGATGGGGAATGGATCAATGCCTCTCAGCCAGACCAGTCGATAAGTGCTACAGATTATATCATTACCAATGGTTGCGACGGACCGGATTATAAATGGAGGATAGGTTCAGGCGAGGTCGGAAAATATATCATTTCAATTGATTTGAAAAATAAATCAATCAGTTTTCAACCTGCAGTTCCGTCCAACGGTTTTTCTCATGAAGAACAGCCCCAAGAATATGCTGTATTTCCAAATCCGGTTTCTGACCAGTTGAATATTCATTTCGGGCGGGAAACGGTTGCGCTGATCACACTTTATTCTGCAACGGGAAAGGTAATCTATCAGGAAGAAAAGAAAGGAATGCAGACAAGTATCGACCTGGGTGGATTTAAAACTTCCGGAATGCTTCTGTTGAAAATATCTGAGGACAATCGTTCCGGAATATTTAAAGTATTTGTTCGCTAAGTCTGAACCGGTAGTGTTTCACTTCATTTGTCTGGACAGGGGTCAGTGAGATGCCAGTGAAAAACAGATCAGATCCTCAGGCCCAGCATACAAATATCATCGATCTGTTCATGGCTGCCGCGCCATGTTTCGAAGGCCGCTTCGATCAATTTTCGTTGATTCTCCATGGATTCCGCCTGAATGGACAGGAGCAGCTTCTTGAAGTTACGGGTTTTGAACTTTTTGCGTTTTTCACCTCCGTATTGATCTACAAAACCGTCAGAAAAGAGATAAAGCGAGTCCTGTTCCCGGATCTTGATCAAATGGTCGGTAAAACCTGTTTCTTCCCAATTTACACCGATCGGTTGATTATCTCCCTTCAGTACATATAAAAGGTATTCATCTGTCTCCACTGATAAATACGGATTCTCTTCTTCTTCCAGAGTTCGATCATTTTTGCGGATCAGAAACAGGGGCCTGTTTGCACCCGCAAACTGAAGCTCTTTATGCTCCGGGTCAATGATGGCTATGGCCATATCCATTCCATCCTTTTGCTCATTTACAGATCCTTCCTGAGCGAGTATTTCTTTCACTTTGCTTCTTAAATGTCCCAGGATCACGCCTGGTTGCCTGATCCCGAAAGTTCTGAATTGCTCATTCAGAAGCGTTACGCCCAGCATACTCATGAGTGCACCCGGAACACTGTGTCCGGTAGCATCTGCGACAATGATTACTGTATAGTTATTGATCTCTCTTACCCAGTAAAAGTCTCCGCCGATAATATCTTTGGGTTTATAAATCGTGAAATAGTCAGACAGGATATTGTCTATATATGCCGGCGAGGGTAGAACAGCTTTCTGAATCCTCCTTGCATATCTGATGCTGTCGGTAATATCTTTCTGCTGCTCAAGAACCAGCAAATGCTGTTTTCTGATTTTTTCTTCAGTTCTGACATTTTCTATGGCCCTGGCAATGTGATCTGAAACGAAAACCATTAACTCTTCATCTTTAACAGAATAGACATCTGCAATTTCATAGCACTGGACCGCCATCACACCTATGGTATTTCCTGAAAGTTTCAACGGGACACCCAGCCAGGAAACGGATTGGGAGCCAAAAAGTGTTATTTTGCCCGATTCATATAGTTTGCTGATTTTTTCATTGGGAAATCTGATGGGCTTGCCCGTTCTTCGTACATAGTCTGTGAGCGTTCCGGAAGCTTCATACAGCGTCACTTCCAGCGATTCGTCATAGGCACTGTTAATTCCCGTCGTTTCAATTGTATCGTATTCATCTACGAAATAAGGGAAGAAATATTTATCGGCGGATTCGTCATACAGAGCGATGAAGAAATTCCTGGCTTTTACCAGATCAGAGAGTATGCTATGTATGGCTGCTACAAATTCTTCTATGTTTTTTGTGGTATGAGCCTCTTCGGAAATCCTCAGAAGGGATTCCCATGTCTTGTCACTATCTTGATTTTTATCACTTTTGCGGGGAGAATCCATTTAATTTTCGACCTGTTTTAATTGATGAAGAGATATGCGGTTCACTCTTTATCCGGGTACAAATCTAAATAAAATTCATCCACAAGGTTTTTATATTTATCAGTGTACCTGTGCCTCGTTTCAGTCTCGATGGTCAGGTCATCTTCAATGCATGTCCCCACAATGAAAGAAAACTCCAGCAATACCCGGTTGGCCGGTTTTCCCGGAACCGGGTGAACCCGGGTAAGCCGCCTGCAATGCATCTGATGCTCCCCGGTCAGATCAAAGGCCTGTTCTTCCTTATCAACCGGCAGGATCAGGCTGATGACTGCGGTTTCTTTCATCAGTGAAACGGAGCCCCTGAAAATATCCCTCAGACTCAGGTTGTCATCGTGCCTGGCAAGATTTTTCTCTTTGGAAGGTGTTTTGGAAGACGCGCTGAAATAAGGCGGATTGCAAACAATCAGGTCATATTGCGATTTGCACTGGTCAGCATAATCCTGGAAGGAGGAATGAATGCTGTGCAGTCGTTCCCGCCACGGCGAGTTCTGAAAATTTCTTTTTGCCTGCCAGGCAGATGAAGTGTCTATGTCCAGGGCATCCACCCATACATCTTTCGTTCGCTGGGCAAGCATCAGGGCGACCAGCCCGGTACCGGTTCCAATATCCAGAATCCTGCTGCCGGGGCCTGGAACCGATGCCCACGCACCAAGAAGAACACCATCGGTCCCCACTTTCATGGCAGCCAGCTCCTGCTCTATAGTGAACTGCTTGAAGCGAAACCAGTTGTTGGGCATTCTCTTGGATTTTCTGGCCTGTAAATGTATAATTATTTACCTTAGGGGATGAAATTCCATGGTATGAAAAAAACGCTTTGGGTTCCTGTGCTACTTCTCCTTCTGGGTACCGGGTCCATGTATGCCGCAGGCGCCCCCGGGGAAGGGGGAACCGTTGACCTGACCGCATTCTGTTCGTCACAGAAAGGATTCAACCTGCCTGGGAAATTCGATGTATCGTGGAGCAATACCGGTTATACTGAGAAGGAGTTCAGCATGATCAACCAGCTGGGATTCAATTTCGTAAGGCTCCCCATCGATTACCGGACCTACACCCAGCCAGGGGACTGGGACGCGTTTGTTGAATCAGAGGTGGAGGAGATTGATGATGCAATTGGCTGGGGATCGCAGTATGATGTGCATGTCTGTGTCAACCTGCACCGGGCTCCTGGTTACTGTGTGAACAGCGGCGATTTGCCTGCCAGTCAGCAGCTGAACCTGTGGGAGGATACCATTGCCCAGAAGGCCTTTATCCGGCACTGGGAATATTTCGCCGACCGCTACAGGGAGGTGGCGGCTGAGAAACTCAGCTTCAACCTGGTGAACGAACCCAGCAATGTAAGGGAAGAGGTATACGTGGAACTGATGACAAGGGCTGTTGAGGCCATACACGCGATCAGCCCGGACCGAATCGTTTTCGTCGACGGGATGAATTACGGCAGGGACCTGATCCCGGCACTGAAGGAAATACCGGGTGTGGCCCAGTCGATGCACTGCTATGACCCCTTCGGGCTCACTCATTACAAGGCCGAATGGGTAGACGGGTCCGCGAACTGGCCGGAACCCGTATGGCCCGTTCTGCCGGTTTCGAATTACCTTTACGGGCCATGGAAAAGCGAGTTCAGCAGTACGCTGGTCATTGAAGGTGATTTCCCCGAAGGGACGGAGGTGACCGTGAATGTGGGGCAGGTTTCCATCGAATCGAACCTCCTGGTAAGGGCGGGGAGTAAAACCATCCTGTCCAGGCATTTTCTCTGCTCCGCGGATACGGGTGCCGATTTTTCCAGGGTGGTGGAGACAGAGTGGGGATTCCAGAATATTTCCAACAAGGACTTCTCGGGCGTAAGCACGGAGGCGGCAACCCTCATCTCCTTCGAGAACAGTTTGGGCGACTGGATGACCCTGAATTATATTACCATAAAAATCAGCGACAGGAGCTTCACCTTCTATCCGGGGGATGGTACCTGGGGCAAGAAGCAGGATAGCTTTAAAATGGACGCGCAGGGCAAGCTGACGGCTGCGGACGGGAGCGAACTGCTTTTGTTTGAAACCTACCAGGATAATATTGCACTGGCAGAAGAACATGGTATCGCGTTTATGGTGCAGGAATTCGGGGTGTATAACAAAACCCCGCATGATGTCACCATCGCATTCCTTTCTGACCTGATGAAATTACTGAACGGGAACAGGATCGGGTGGTCGCTCTGGAATTTTATCGACTCCTTCGGGATCCTGAACAGCAGCCGTACCGATTGTACCTACGAGGCTTTTGAAGGCTACCAGCTGGATGCGGAGATGCTGGAGGTGCTGCGAAACACGTCCACACCGGTCCTCCGGACTGAACCCGGGGGGCGAATGGAGGTTTACCCTTCGCCGGCTTCCGGGTTTATCATGGTCTCTTCGAAAGAATTCCGGGGAAAAACGGAACTCTGCCTGTTGAGCCTGGCCGGACAGCTGCTGAAATGCGGATCTTTCGAAGCGAATGGCAGCGGCTCCTCGTTCAGGATGAATGTCGGAGAGGTGGCCCCCGGGATCTACCTGCTTTCCGCCATCAGCGGGGGCAGGCTTTTCATGGGCAAGGTCATCATTGTGCATTGACTGGTCTGCATGCCACTAAGTATGCAATAATTTCCAGCATAGGCCGGTTACAAAAAGATTTTTTCATGGCATGGCCTAATGATCAGTGCATATGAAGTTACGCGATACTTTTACTAATTCAAATCATATTATTAAGTAATTTTATCGGAGAGGAATCCTGGCTAAAAAGTGTGATCGTTGACGTCTTCCAATCCCATATACTCGATCCTTTACATCGACGAATCAGAGCAGAACCTGATCAGTTTTAAATCTGACTTCAGTGAAGACTATCACATCTATACAGCAACTTCGGGCGGGGCCGGGTTGGAGATCATAGAACAAAGAACCATTCAACTGGTGATCACGGGTCAGCGCTTGCCGGATATGAACGGGATCGAATTCCTGGAGAAGGTTCTGATCCTTTATCCCGATTGCATGCGGATGATCATGACTGGGACGAGCGATAAGGATGCCATCATTCATGCATACAACATGGGGAACATATTCCGGTATGTGGCCAAACCTTGGAAAAGGGAAGATCTGAAAATGAGCATAGACAGCGCCATGGAGGTTTATAACCTGAAAATCCAGAACAGAAGCCTGATCAATTACATGGAAGATGTCAAACGGAATCTAGAGCAAAAAGTGATGGAGCGGACCCGGAAGATTGAACAGCAAAGAGAGAAAATCACCGATAGCCTGCATTACGCCAGCCGTATTCAAAAAGCCCTGATGCTTCCATCGGAGGAACTTGACAAGATCATGCCGTCCCATTTTGTCCTGAATAAACCAAAGGATATCGTAAGCGGTGATTTCTACTGGGTATCAAATAATAGCGACAGGCTGATCATTGCCGTGGCCGATTGCACCGGACATGGGGTGCCAGGAGCCTTCATGAGCATTCTGGGGATAAGCTTGCTGAATGAAATAGTAAACACCCTGGGCGCCCTGCGGGCCAATGATATATTGAATGAACTTCGTGGGCAGATTATAAAAGCACTCGGTCAGACCGGGCAAAGGGACGAGGCCAAAGAGGGCATGGAAATGGCTTTGTGCGTGGTCGATTTTAAGCACAGAATGGTGCAATTCTCGGGTGCATTCCGGCCGATGTATCTGATCAGCGAGGGCGAACTCAGTATAATTAATGGCGACCGGATGCCCATTGGTATTTACGGGGAGGAACAGGAATCTTTCAGCAACAAAGATGTTCCCTATAAGGAAAACGATATGATTTATCTGTTTACTGACGGATATGTGGACCAGATCGGGGGTTTAGACAGGAAAACTTTCAAGTCAGGAAGGCTCAGAAAGTTGCTCAAAGAGATCTGTCACAGGCCCCTGCAGGAACAAAAATCCATTCTGAGAGAGGAACATGAAATATGGAGGGCCGGTAGGGAACAGATCGATGATATTCTGATCCTGGGCATCAAACTCTGTTCAGCCTAATCCAGCAGGATCAGTTTCCTTGTTTCGATAAAACGGGTTGCCTCCAGCCTGCAGAAATATATCCCGCCCGGAAGGCCGGATGCGTCAAAGGGCGCACTATAATCTCCATTTATTTTGTAGCCTTCAAATAATGTGGTGACCTCCTTGCCGGTAAGATCATACACTTTTAATGAAATATGATCATTTTGTCCAACTGAATAATGGAATTCGGTGATCCCTTTGAATGGATTGGGAACATTTTGCTTTAATGAAAAAGGAGCACCCGTTTCAGATACGTGTGGCTCACCTCTCATAGTGGTCGGACTGGACGGGTCTAAAAACATGAAGGATTTCAGGCGGAAGAGCTCTTCTTGTTCTGTCCCTTTGAATCTCAGGTAGACATCATGTGTGCCACTAATGGAATCTACATCAGCACTGAAAACCTGGTAAGTTGACAGGCTGCCGGTATTCTCAATGGCGCATTCGGCAACTTTCAGGCCTGTTCCAATGGAATCGATCCACACCTCCGCGACCCCGCTTTTGTCGCTCGCGGCCTCCAGGTGTATCGATACGGGAGCGCGGGGATAGTCGCTGTTCCCAAAGGTGACACCGGGGTACATGGCCCAGTCATCATTTTCAATGCCCATTAAGTAGGTACTAACCGATTTTACACCGGAAGCATTGGCCGGATCTCTTGCGGGCACAGGGGTGTAGGCGTCACGGTAGATGTAGAGGTCGAAAAAGGCCGGATTGCCGATCACATAGAGCCCCTGCTGGCTGCCGGTAAAATTATTGAATTGTGATTGGGATATATCCAGATCAAGGGCATTTATCTCCTCTCCAATGCTGATCCACGTCAGGCCATCCGCACTGTAATAAGCGGTCATGGTATGCTGGTCCCTGACAAGCTTGAGCCAGACGATATTTCCAATTGCATTATCCACTTCGAACGTTTCATCTTCAAATGAAAATCCCAACACCGGTTCCCCTCCACTATTCACGGAGCTATACACTTTGACCTGGTGTGTTTCAGGTCCGTTTATGATCCATAAGCCCGCCTGATCCGATTCAGATCCTGGTTCGAAATCCACCCTGGTAATCAGAGAATAGTGATGTTCCCCATCAATTTGAATGATGGTATTGTTTCCCAAATAGGGTTCAAGATACAGCCAGCCATCTTTTAAACTCAGGGAATATTTGTTCTCAGGGGTAAATCCCAGAAACGACCAATCCGGTTTCAAGTTCACCGTATTGAACAGATCCGCTTTTGCAACTGTCCAGGGCAGGTGATTGCCCGGAAGATCAGGCGCTGCAACAGGAGTACTGGGCGGGTATTGAATGACCGGAAATCCTTCCTCGTCATAGCTTACCTGGCAAAGCACACCCTGGCGCCCCTGCGCATACCAGAGGTTACTGTTATGATAACTCTGTGCGAAGGTCCAGCTTGTGCCGTCATCCAGGGTTATCACCGGTGCAATATGATTGGGTGTATTGAAGGTAGCGCGGGATCCGGTGAAAATTGTACCCTCCCTGATCGTCCAGGCAGCCTGATCGTCGGTCAGGGTGTCGCTGCGCATGACATATTGTTCCCCAACCAGGTGTTGCGCAAAGCTATAATAGTAGTGCCCATCCTTTTTCCACATGACGGGCCCTTCTGCCCAGCCATACGGATTACCCTCTGCGTCAGGATTCAACCAGGTCAGATCAAGCACCACCCCATTCGGTTGTCCATCTTCCCCAAGCTCCACAATATGATTATTTTCAGGGCCGGCTTTCGTGAGTAAATACCATCTACCGGTTTCATCGTCGATAAAGATGGAATTATCCACACCCAGTCCGGGCACGCCGGCAGGAATTTGCATGGTGGTTGGATTACTCCATGGCCCTTCGGGTTGATCGGCAGTAACAAAATACATCCTTTCGCCACCCCTTCCAAAGAAATGCCAGTATTTATCATGATAGAAAACCATATGTCCGCCCCAGATTCCCCCACCCGGCTGGTCTCCGTAAATGTTCCACGATGCAGATACCGGTTGCGCGATCACTTCCCAATGGATCAGGTCAGTAGACCGGTAAATCCGGGGGGTAGGATTAAAAGATGACCCGGAGGTGTAGTAAAAATTACCGATCCTTGTCAATGTAGGATCGGGATGATCCCCCGGGATTACAGGATTCAGGTAAGTATCAAATGATGGTGATCTTTCACTTAAAGGATCCTGGCCAGACAAATGGAAACCTGCAAGGAGGATTATGCTCAGTAGACTTATCTTCTTCATCATGCTGATCTTGTTTAAAAGCACGGCAGGGCCCGGACAGGGAAGAGATCAGTGTTGATCCCGGATCCTGACCATGGAGACACCATGCGCCGGCAACTCAACCTGAAAGTAATTCTCGACCTTGCCCAGGTCTTTTTGCAGCCACAGGTCTCTGAAAATCTGCTTCCCGTTTATACCGATTTCAGCAAAAAACACCCTGACTGTTGCTGCTTCGTTTTTCAGATTAAAGACACCCATGGCCTTTGATCCGTCTTCCATCTCCTTCAACAAAACAAAGTCCTCTTCCGTATGCCGTACGATTCTGGCCTGCTTTCCCAGCGGGTCCTGATCAACGGCGATCACTTCGTGATTACACAGCACATTCAGGGTAAATGCATCCAGTTTGGCCATATCCCCGCTGAAGATCAATGGGGCTGCCATCAGGCACCACATGGACATATACGAATACTGTTCATATGGGCTTAGCACTGTAAGTTTCCCAACCGCCATATTACGGGCATCTCCTACCCAGCCGATCAGGATATAATCGGGGTCGTTCCAGGATCCCGGTTTTGCATATTCCCAGTGTTCCGCATTGCTGAACCCGATGTGGTAGAAACCCGGCAGGTCGCCTCCTGTCTCAAGTCCCAGGTCATCGGTTGTACGCCAGCTGTGCCCCACTTCACCCCCCCAGGTCCACACATCGCCCATTCCATACTGGCAAAGGTTCAGGAGAATATCCCGGTTGAGCCTTTGCAAATGATCCCACATCACACGGTAAGGTTTCATGAATTCTTTTTTTGAACCGTCCTGCGCTTTCCCGCCATAACTGCACCAGTCGTACTTTAAAAAATCGAAGCCCCATCTGGCAAAGGTAGAGGCATCCAGATCCTCATGGCCATAACTACCTTCGTACCCGGCGCAGGTACTGGGACCTGGTGAAATGTAAATTCCTGCTTTTAAGCCTAAGGAGTGGATATACCCGGTCATTGCAGGCATATCGGGAAACCGCTCATTGGGAATGATCACACCTTCCATATCGCGGCGCTCGCCTCCCGGTCCCGGCCTGTCCGACTCCAATTTTCGCATCCAGCAATCATCAATATTGACATACTGGTATCCGTAATCGGCCATACCGGTGGCAATCATTTGATCTGCAGCCTCTCTCATGGTTTTATCACTGATCCGGTCATAATGGATATACCAGCTGTTCCAGCCCATGGGCGGAGTAAGGGCCAGCCGGTCACCCACAACGATGTTGAAATCGCGGCTGAACTCCCCATGGATATTTTTGGCCGTTAACCTGACCGCATAGGTTCCCGGGGTACTTGCTGATCCGGAAATAATGCCTGCCATCGGGTCCAGGTGCAGACCTTCGGGAAGCCCCTCTGCAATGAATTCAATGGGTTTATCGCCCGTGCAGGGGATCCTGTAAATAAACGGGGACCCGGGTCTGACTCCATAAATTCCAGGACCATTAATCCGCGGTGATGCAGGAGGGGAAGGGGTAAGGATAAACCGGTCAGGGTTTTGAAGATCCTGGGAGTACCCTTCACAAATTGCCATGAAAATGGCAAGGGTCGATAAAAGGTGTTTCATCATGATAAATCTAAAAATAGTCATTATTGCTGGCAATATTTTCATTCTTCCCGGAATTTGGCATGTTAATCAGGATTAAATGAAATAACTTGCTTCATTTAACGATCGATACCAGTTAAACCTTTTAAACAGTTGTGAAATGAAATGCAGATTTATATGGCTCGTTGCAGCGCTTGTTACAATGGCAGAATTGCAGGGTCAGAACGCTGACAATTGCGTAACCGGTGTGATAATTTCCGGGTACTCCGAAAAGGCATTTACATCAGAACCTGTTACTGATCCCCAGCTTGATCTGATTCTGGAATGCGGCATCAGGGCTCCCAGTGCGAGGAACAAACAGCCATGGAAGTTCACGGTAATCAAAGATGAAGCCACCATGGGTGAGATCATCAACCAGATCGTTCCCGGAAATGTACTGGTGGTTGTTTCGGGGATTGAATCGGAAGGAGGAGACACTCCTGATTTCGATTGCGGCCTGGCCACGGAGAGCATGTTTGTGGCGGCACATGGCCTTGGCCTCGGAGCACGCATCTACGGGGGACCGTCCGGAAAGATCAATGAAAACAAAGAACTGTTTCAGATCCCACAGGGCTACAGGGCTGTGGTTGTCCTTCGCATCGGGAATACCGATCAAAGTGTGGATGCTGTATCAGCGGCAACTTCGAGGAAAACCCCGGAGGAGCTTGTTAATTATAAACAATAAAAGAGCTCCTGAAGCATCACAACCATCCCTTTTACACCGGTTTTGATGGTTTCAGCATAGTCCGGGTAATAATGGGGGTTGTGCAGGCCCGGGATGGTCTGGCCGGAAGAGAATCTGCCGGGAGCGGTGCTGCCAAGCCACATCAGGCTGATGGGGACCTTTTCGGGTGTGAGCCCGTACTGGCCAAAATCCTCCCCTACCATCAGGGCTTGGGCTTCTATGATATTTTCCGCTCCCAGGGCAGCCTTTAATACCGGAACAAGCCGGCTGGTCAGTTCCGGGTTGTTGACCACCGGGGGTGTGGACTCATTCTGAACCATCACAACGGGGTATTTCTCAGGAGGCAACCCGGCAGAGGCAGCCAGTCCGTTCCCGATTCGTTTCAATGCAGAAACGATGGTTTGCCCCACCTTTTCGTCATAATAACGAATGGTCAGCTGTAGTTTCACCTCTTCGGGAATGATGTTGTGCTTGGTTCCGCCATGGATGGATCCAACGGTCACCACCGCCGGGTCCAGCGGTGAAAGCTCCCTGCTTACGATGGTCTGGATGTCCATGATCATCCTTGCTGCCAGCACGATGGGATCAATGGTCTGATCGGGAAGTGCTCCGTGGCCACCCTTGCCAAACAGGGTGATGTCCACCGAACTGACTCCCGCCATGACCGGTCCGCTTCCGTATCCGATGGTGCCGGTTTGGAACTTTTCACTTACATGGTAAGCCAGGGCATAATCGGGGACCGGAAATTTCTGATAGAGTCCCGCCTCCAGCGCATTTTTCGCTCCGCCGCTCCGCTCTTCGGCCTGCTGGGCGATCATCATCAGCGTACCCTTCCACTGATCTTTCAAATCGACCATCACCCGGGCAGTCCCTGTCCAAACCGTCATATGCATGTCGTGACCGCAGGCATGCATGGCAGCGACCTCATTGCCCTCCAGGTCCTTGGCCACCACCTTGCTCGCATAGGGAAGCCCTGTTTTCTCTTCAATGGGCAGGGCATCCAGGTCGGTGCGGACCATGATCACCGGCCCGTCTCCATTGTGGTATAATCCAACCAGTGTATTTCCCTCAACGCCTTCATGCACCTCAAATCCGAGCGAACGCAACTCACCTGCCATTTTTTTGGCAGTGTTGAATTCCATGAACGACAGTTCAGGAGCCTGATGCAGCTCCCTGTATAGCTGCTGCAAATCATCCTGCTGTTTTTTAATGCTGGAATCTACATCTGTCTGGGATAAACCCGATAGTGAAATCAACAGGAAGGGGAAGCTAACAATGAAAATGGATCGGAGCATGGATGAAACAGTTTTAGATTGAAGCGGTAAAGTACAATTGTTTTGGCAAAAACGGAACGCCCGGTGACGATGTTATTCCCACCCGTTCCCTGTCCCGTGCTTTGCGATATAGCCGATGGCTTCAATGTTGGTGATCTGTCCGTTTTCAATCTTGAAAATATGGGCAGCCGGAAGATCAAAGGGCCCCCAGTTGTTGGCTCTTTCGGTAATCCCCGGCACTCCCTTGATCTCCATTACTTTCGGCTCTCCGTCGTGCCTGAATATGGAAAAGACAAAAACCAAACCCATCTCCTCATCCACGGCAATGAACCGTCTTTGATTGATATCCGTAATGTAGCTCATCACTCCGGTACTGAGCTGTTCGCCGCATTTCATCCTGCTGAACACGGAAAAATCATCCGCCGCAGCTTCTTCCGGGGTCTGGTGTATATTGTATGCCGTAATGGATCCGTTTTCCCTTCGCTGGCAGTCGTCCGCAAAAGGTGCAATCACCCCATTGTCCTGAATGATGGCCTCGTAATAAGAGTTCGCTATTTCCAGCATCTTTTCCCTCGGAACGCGCTCTTCAGCCTTCACCGGTTCCAGAAAACCGGTCCGCACTTTCTGCATGTTGGGATGCAGGGGCCTGTCCCCGGAGTGAACCACCAGGTGGTCTATTTCAGTGATGCTGCCTTTGACAACTTTGATTCTTGCCCCCAGGATGGTGGGTTTGTGGTCCTCTTCTAAAACACCAATGAATCCAACTTCTCCTTCAACCGGATCGGCAACGTAGATCCTGAAATCCGTTGGACCCGCGGTTGCAGTTTTCCAGAGCCCTTCTCCAACCGGGGTTACCTGGGTGTTTTCCACAAGCTTTACATCGCTTGCCAGGGGTAAACCGGAAGGATCATTTTTCGCCAGAGCTTCCAGGTATTGGTCCATGAGCACAACCAGGTCCTGTCGATCTATTTTCTTTTCGCATCCGGTGAACAAGGTCAATCCAAATGTGAGAAACAAACTGATTATCAAGGAAAATTTTGCCATCTATTCTCTTTTTAATGTGTTCATTGCTTAATGGATCAGGTTCGAAATCGCATAGATCGGAAAGACTTAAACCTGCTAACTGCTTAAATATACCAATATTATGTAAAATGTGGAATTATTGCTAAATTGAGATTCAAATACTCTCTGGTTTACAGATGATTAATGCTTAAATCATCGGATTGAGACTAAAATCAAAAATAATGATAAAGGGACTCCGGAATATTCTGTTCATGATTGCAATCAGCCAGCTGCTATGCTGCCATGGAGGCAGGGATCAAAGAGAGACCGGTCCTACTCACTGGCTTGGCCCGGCTGCCAATGGTATTTATCCTGAAACCGGTTTGCTTACGGAGTGGCCGTCTGAAGGCCCCAAGATCCTTTGGATATATGATAGCCTTGGAAAAGGGTTCTCAACAGCGGTAATACAGAATGATCGCCTTTTTATTACCGGGATGATCGACAGTACCGGGTACCTTTATAAATTTAATCTGGAAGGGCAACTGATTTACAGGGTACCCTATGGACTTGAGTTTACTGGTAGTTATCCTGGTTCACGGGGATCCCCGGTGGTAGTGGGTGACAGGGTATATCTGGAAAGTGGCCGGGGGAAGCTTGTCTGTTTTGAAAATGAAGACGGAGCTGTTATCTGGAGCAAAGATATGCTTCTCGATTTTGATGGTAAAAACATCTTCTGGGGGATGAATGAAACGCCGGTAGTCCATGGAGATTTGATTTATGCCACCCCCGGAGGCAAGGAATACAATGTGGTGGCACTTAATCGATTTAATGGAGACCTGGTCTGGAAATGCAGCGGAGAGGGTGATGTTTCGGCTTACTGTACTCCGCTTCTGTTCGACCATAACGGAAGAAGCATGCTGGTAACCTATACGGCTTCACACCTGTTGGGAATAGATGCTTCTACAGGCCATCTGCTGTGGTCGGAGGATCGCCCCACAGAATGGTCGGTCAACTGTATGACTCCTATATATTACCAGGGAGAGCTTTATTATGGAACCGGGAATGGAAGAGGTGGAGGAAAACTGAAATTGTCAGAAGATGGGAGCCGGGTTTTACTGGTATGGGAAAATCAGCTTGGCGATATTCGTTTTGAGTCCATATTGTGGGACGGATACGTTTATGAATCCTTTGATGAAATCAAAGAGCTGAGCTGGAGATGTGTCGAATGGACCACCGGGAAAGAGATGTTTCGATCAAAGGAGCTAGCTGCCGGAGTCATGATCTGTGCAGATGGAATGTTATATTGCTACACGACCAGGGGCGACCTGGCCCTTGTCAGGCCGGACCCTGCAGGATTTCACATTGTCAGCCAGACAAAAGTAAAACAGGGTTCTGGTGTCCATATAGCCGTCCCGTCGATCCACGAAGGAGTATTGTATATGAGGCATGGAAACGCACTCATTGCGTATCAGGTGAAAGACAGAAAGCTATAAGTGCATCCAATATCATTCGTCTCTTGACTATATAGGCCTAATTTATTTAACTTGCTTTGAGCCACCCTTTACCCTGAATGCCTGATAGCGCCTATATCGTTAAAGGTCCCATTGGAATTCTTGCCCTCATTTTACTTTTTTCATCCTGCAACAGTCAAAAGCCAGGTTCTGCTGATGAAATGCCACTCCTGTATCCTCATCCTCTGACAGTTAAATTCAATCCGGAAGGCGGCTACACAATCCATCCTATTTCAGGTGATCGTATACAACCATTAATTAATTCAATGGGTGATACTCTTAAAACCGGAGTAAACTTGCCGGTCAGAGGTCATGTAATAGATCCCGGCATTCTTCCAAAACCTTTTGTAGTTCCTGCAGGTACACCAGAGGTAGTCTCAATCACTCAGACTAAAAACAAAATACCTGAAACCACTACCGTCATTCCTGTAAATAAAGATTCTCTCAGGTCTTATATCCCCGGCAAGGATATCTTTATTCCCTCAATTCTGATTAATTCCACGGGCGATACCATTCCTACCGGAGTGCCAATACCTGTTAAAGGTAAGGTTGTTCCCTGCAGAATGCCATTGCCTGTCGAAGCGCTCAAACCTCACCTGAGAGAAAATGCAAGAATCAGTGTAAAATTCCTGGATGTGGAACAGGGGATGAACTCATCTTATGTAATAACGGTTAAGGAAGACTCTAAAGGCAATCTCTGGTTTGGTACTGCAGGTGGAGGAGTAAGCAGATATAATGGAGTTAGTTTTACTCATTTTACCGAAAAAGAAGGATTGAGCAATAATAACGTCACTTCTGTCCTGGAAGACAGGCATGGTAATATCTGGTTCGGTACTCAGGGAGGAGTAAGTATGTATGACGGGGTAAATTTTATCCACATTACAGAAAATGAGGGATTGGCTACAAATAATATCCGGGCACTGTTAGAGGATCATAATGGCAATATATGGTTCGGAACGTGGGGAGCAGGCTTAATTAAGTTCGATGGAAAAACACTAACACATTTTACTGAAAATGAGGGATTCATTCATGGAAATATCTTTTTAATGGACAAGGATATTAATAATGATATATGGATCGGCACACAGGGAGGAGTATGCATGTATAATGGCACAACCTTCACGCATTTTACAACAAAAGAGGGATTGATTGATAATATTATCTGGTCGCTCGAAGCAGACAATAAGGGCAATGTCTGGATCGCTAGTCTGGCCGGGGGGGTGAGCAAATATGATGGCCAGAGTATTACAAACTATGCTAAAAATGAGGGAGTGAGTGAGTATTTTATTAAATCTATCAAGGAAGACAGTAATGGAAATATCTGGTTCGGTGATGTGGTTGGAGGAGTGACAAAATTTGATGGGAAGATCTTCACATATTATGGTGATGAAGAGGGATTTGAAACTGATGAAGTACTTTCTATCGAGGAGGATGGTTATGGTAATCTCTGGTTTGGTACCGGTGGCAGTGGGATAAATTTATATAATCCCGGTTCCCTTGTGCAATATACCAGATATGAGGAATATAATAAGGGTATCAGTTGCATCCTGGAGGATAGTCAGGCTAATCTCTGGTTCGGTTCAAGAGGCGGGGGACTGTTCAGGTATAACGGAGAAGTTTTCAAACGTTTTACTTTTGATGAGGTAATAGGACACAATTCAATAGAATCTTTGCTGCAAGACAGGAATGATAATCTCTGGTTAGGTTTCGACGGCGGCGGTTTTGCAATGTACAATGGAAAAACGATTTCCTATTTTGGCGGTCCGGAGGAGAATCCTCTAAATCATGGTGGCTATTGTATTGAGGTTGACAGGCATGACAATCTCTGGTTCGGTACCTGGACAAATGGTGTGATCAAATATGATGGTAAGTTGTTCACTGAATTTACTGAAAAAGAGGGATTAAGCGACAATTGTGTACCGTGTATGTTCGAGGACAGCCATGGCAACCTCTGTTTCGGTACCCTGGATGCTGGGGTATGCAGATATAACGGTCAAGGATTTACGATTTTTACTGAAAGAGAGGGATTAAGCGACAATTGTGTACGGTGTATGTTCGAGGACAGCCATGGTAACCTGTGGTTAGGTACTGAAAACGGAGGGGCGAACATGATCAGTGAAGATTCCATTACATATTTTACTGAAGAAGAGGGATTAAGCAGCAATTCTGTCCGTTCTGTGGTGGAAGATAATAAAGGAAATATCTGGATCGGAACAATGAATGGACTAAACTGCCTGACATTTGCTAATGAAACTTTTCCGGGCAAAGGCAACAGAAAATGGACTATTATAAATACATATAATGAACAGGATGGACTGCAGGGGATGGATTTCAATGATGAAGCAGTTTTATTTGACAGCAGGAACCGTCTCTGGTGGGGCACCGGCAGATTCCTGACAATGATAGATATGAATGATTTTAGACTGCCCGAGGAGGCACCTTCCCATATACAGCTCGACCGGATTGAAATTAATGGAAAGTTTATAGATTACCGGCACCTGGAAGAAAACACAAGCAGTAAAATGCAATTCAGCAGTGTGGCAGGTTTCTATAATTATCCTTTAAGCCTGAAGCTGCCCCATAAGTACAATCATCTTACTTTCTATTATTCCGCCCTAGACTGGTCTGCTCCCCATAATATAAAATACAGTTACAGAATGGATGGATTAAGAGGCAACTGGAGCGTTCCTTCATCAGAAACTAAGGCTGATTACCGAAACCTGCCCTCCGGTACTTGTACCTTTAAAGTCTGTGCTCTTGGAGCGGCTCAAAAGTGGTGTGAACCATTTGAATATACTTTCACCGTTCTTCCGCCCTGGTGGTTCAGCTGGTGGGCATACATAATCTATGGACTTATTTTTGCCGCAATATTACTGCAATACAGGCGATTTCTGTTGAACCGGGCAAAGATCCGGTCTGCTGTTGAAATTGAGAGAATTGAAAAAGAGAAATTGCTGGAACTCGATCATATGAAATCACGCTTCTTTGCCAACATTTCCCACGAGTTCCGTACGCCCCTTACCCTGATCATCGGCCCTGTAAATGATCTGCTTAACCGGCGGGACAGTCTGAAGCCCGGTGACCGGAGCCTGCTGGGTACCATGAAGAGAAATGCCATCAGGCTGCAACAGCTGATCAACCAGCTGCTCGATCTTTCCAGGCTGGAGACCGGCAAACTGAAACTCGAAGTCTCCGAAGGGGACCTGACAGGATTCATCAGGTCGATCGTTCTGTCTTTCCTTTCCCTTGCCGAAAGCAAGAAGATTAACTACTCCCATGAACTTC
>JAZDPG010000075.1:0-34878 GCA_043797815.1 Bacteroidota bacterium | reverse complement strand
GGGCTTCTGACCTTTTACGGATGTATATCCGTTTCTGTACCATAAAAGGGTGGAAAGCGGAACTCTTAAATGATAATGCAGTGCGTATACGGGGTATCGACGCATTTAAAATGCTGCAGTTTGAGCCCGAGATGACGCTTGAATGCAATAAATTAATAAGCGAAAGAATCAACCTTGTAACAGGTCCCGGAGTTGGGATAAGCTTTCACTATGGGCCCGATTATACATCGGATCTTGATAACCGCGGCCCATCATTTTTTGCCGTGGGCCCTTTATTCAGCTGGCAAACCGGAATTGCATTTAAAAAGGAAGGTGTTGTTAAAAGTGTTGTTGGATTGAAAGCATTTTATGTTCCCTTCTTTGCAAAGGACAGATCCCCGGGAACGGTTCTGGGAGGAGCATTGCTCTTTGCACACTATTTGTAATGAATAATTTCCGGAATTGCTTGCTCAATTACCACCGGTATGTGGTGCTCAAAGGTTCCGTTTTTTCCACTTATTTGGATAAATCTAAGGTAGTTGTTTCACAGTCGGTAATTTGAAAGCTTCTTTCGCTAGTTAAAGACAATTCACCATAATGGAATGTGAACGTTCCTTCTTCCAGTCCGAACCAGATATCATCATTACCCGATATTCCTAATCTCCACACAAAGCATTATGCCAATGATAATAAGGGTTTAATCACTTCACAACCTCTATGATTATTCCTTCAAGAACAATATTGAATTTGGAGTATTGTTTGAATCTAATGTGCGTAAACAAATTACAACTATTATGACTTTAAGTCAATTTTGGTAAAATAGTTTTCGACTAATGAATCGGATCAGTGTATTGCCATTTACGACCTTTACCCGGTGACCCCTGGTCATGTGCTGGTGATTTAACTAAGGTAGGTTTCTAATACTCTGCTTTTCGAAATATGCTGTAATCTTTTGATCGCCTTTTCTTTAATCTGCCTGACCCTTTCTCTTGTCAGATCATATTTCTCACCAATTTCCCCGAGTGTATGCACACGTTTTCCATTTAATCCAAAAGTAAGTCTGATAATATTGGCTTCTCTTGGGGTCAATGTATTAACAACCCTTTCAATTTCTTCTTTAAGTGAATTCGTTAACAATTCTTTATCAGGACCGGAAGTTTCTTCACTTGAAAAAACATCATACATATTACTTTCTTCATCTTGTGCCAGCGGGGCATCAAATGAAATATAATGCCCTGCGTTTTTTATGGCCACTGTCACATCAGTTAGTGTCATCTCTAATGCCTGTGTTATCTCAACGATAGTTGGTTCTCTTTCGTACTTTTGTTCCAGTACAGCAATGGTCCTTTTTATTTTATTAATATCACTGAATCTGTTTAATGGAAGGCGTACAATTCTTGCCTTTTCTGCCAGGGCCTGCAGAATGGATTGTCTGATCCACCAGACGGCGTAGGATATGAACTTAAAACCCCTTGTTTCGTCAAATCGTTGGGCAGCTATGATCAAACCTGAATTTCCCTCATTGATCAAATCCGGAAGACTCATGCCTTTGTTCTGATACTGTTTTGCAACTGATACAACAAACCGGAGATTTGCGTTTATCAAACAGTTCCGAGCATTCAAATCACCATTGTGGATCCTTTGAGCGAGATTAACTTCTTCATCAACAGTAATCAGTTTAACCTTACCGATTTCATTTAGGTATTTGTCCAGAGATGCATTCTCCCTGTTGGTAACCTGTTTGATGATATGCAATTGCCGCATTCCATTGAGGATTTGGGCTTGTGATATATAATATCCTTGGTAAAGGTATCAATTATAATGGGGGAAATTTATTTCTTCTTAATAGTTTGTAGATTGAGCGTGTAAGCTCATAGAAAAGCAAAGAGCATGTGCCTTCCATCCTCCATTGACCAGCTTTTGCCGGAATGAGAATTATAAGATAAATTTCAGAATATCATTCTTCATTGAACCGATTAATCATATAAACTATTAGATGACAGGTGAATAGAAAAATGAATTTAACTATTATATTTAAATACTGATATTCTAAGCTCTTTACCGTATGATATTTGACTTAATTACCTGGAATCTCGACTCTGAAATTTTCACTACTCTTCTAAATGAAATGCAAGTTATCAGAATGTTATCGTAAGACCAATTCCATGATCAGCCAGGCCATAATCCATTGAAATTCCAGCATGACCGTAACCTGTAGTAAGGTTTGAATTATATATTTCGACGCCTTTGACAAATCTCTTAGCTCCTGACCTGATAAGTAGATAACTCCCTGCAATACAAGCCACTCCAACACCTATTCCTGATGCCGGATCAAGTGATTCACGGGTCTCCCCAAATACCAAAGTGCTTATGCCTCCTCCAAGTGAAATACCCCCGAATCCGGCCAGAATATAGCCCCATGTAATCCTTGATCTGCCACTTTTCACCTCTTGATAGGCCACAGGTATATCTTCAACGATATTCAAAACCGTACTCCTTTTCAGCAAAATGTTTCTCTGATAAAATTTACCATTCCTGATGAGAATGGAATCTAATTGTTGTTTTTGAGTTGGCAGGTTCTGCTCAACGGGAGTATTAATTTGTTCTCTATCCGAAATGCTTGGCTCCGAAGGTGGACTATTAACAGCTTTGGCCTGAACGATCGGATCTTTCAAGCGCACATTTAACAAGCTTAATTCTACTCGACCCACATCTGTGTTCGAAGAAGAATCTGTCCTATATTGATAGGAGTATATCAGCCTCACAGGCGAAGCATCCAAAGGCATGGAAAATAATAAATACCCTCCTTCTGGCAATCCTGTGAATCGATTAAAGTTCATGTTTTGCATGAATGCCTCGTAATTCTTTCCATTGTTATCACTCAATAAAGTTCCACTAAGGTTTCCCTGCACGCCTGAAACATTAAGATCCTTCTTGATTCTATAGTTGAAATAAATGATTACAAGGTCATTTCCACGCTTTGATGGTCTATATGTATTACCAGTGGGTGGAGTATAAGAATAATCATTGGTTTTGGGCGAATCCGTAAATGAATTAGCCCTTTCCATACTCTCAACGATCACACTAATTGTTTCATCCTCTCCTACGAGCTCCTGGGAATAAGCGCTATTAGTATTTATAAATATAACAGCTAACGAAATAAGTGTTATAGACGCAAAACTGTATTTCATAACTGTCTCCTTTCTTTTATTGTTGGTCTTAATTAATTTGAGTAAGCAAGTTATCCTAATATCCAACATGAATCAAGTATTTTATTGACATTTAACGGCTTAGAGTCCACCAATCAACTAGAGTGAACCAGATCAGGAGCTGCTCGATTTCTTTCGAATAGTCTACACTGGTTGACGTGTTGAGAAGGGAAATATCAGCGCGTAAAAAGCCCCCAGCGTGAACCGAGGCAACTCGGTTGCCGAGCTCACGACAATGCGAAGCATTGGAGTAACCGGGGGTAATCTGTTAATCCACAAACATGGTTTTAACTATTTTCCCCTATAACCCCTTATCAGCGCTATAACTGAGAGAATTAAAAAAACCAAAAAGGATAAATTTACAAGAGCCCATATAATACCACCCTGTATATCAATAGCATAAAACATTATTAGACTTACAGCGAGTGAAGCAACTGAAATTAGAAGATAGGTGCGCCCCCTTTTTCGAAAGACCATTTTACGAGCAGGAATCTGTTGGGTTGGTGTTTCTTCTTGTTCCATTAGTTTTGAATTTAAAGTGTAGGTATTTGAAAGTGTAAGTAATTTATGAAGTCAAGTAATTTTGGGCTATAAACGGCTTAAAAGAAAAAAAACAGCATGAACCTGGGGTATAAATTGATTGTTTACTTTTTTGCGGTTAGTTTTGCATCCCAGGCCCCTGTTTGCACACTTCCTAAGTCTAAGTTCTTTAGTGTTCCATCAGATTGCTCGATAGTGGCTGATACAAACCACCGCCCATAAGGGATCCCTTTACAATAAAAATAGCCCATACTGTCAGTGTTTACGTCAAAAGGAAGACGAGCTCGCCCAGTAACAGTGCCCAGTGTAGCTGATTCGTCTGTTATAAAATTTAATTTAACGTTACATAAAGGATCTCCTGAAGATGAAAACGCCCAACCATCTATCTCAAGATCCTCACTGGTAACATCGAATCTGAAAATATAAAGTTGCTCTACTTCATGTCCTTTATAATTGTATTCTCCCGAAACTCTTCCCCCTAAGCTATAGTTGGATACATATCTACCCTGAAAAACCATTGTATTTTTCTTATACAAGGCTTCTTTAATAGAAAAATTTCTTAATAAAATCGTTCGATCCTGTTCCCCTTGCTTGAGACTAGTTTCGATTTTGTCTTTTATTATGGGTTCAAGTTTTGTGGTTTTACTTTGAGTTCTGAAATCTTTACACCCAGCAATCAAAAATAATATAACAAATGACAAGTGGATGATATTTCTTAATCTCATTCTTTTCATGATATATAATTTGGGAAATGAAAGTTACGACAAACCCCAGATAATTAAAACACTTATTCCTTGTGGTTAGATTTCTCCCACCAATCCACCAGAGCGAATCAGATCAGGAGTTCTGCATGCAAAAATCGGACATATTGAGCAACCTTCTCCATACTCGACTGGCAGTCAACATTTCTAAATATTGAATATTCAGAGTGTGTTGGTATTCTGATAAATACACGTTGGTTTAGGGTGCTCAATGCGACTGGAATATTCACCATTGGTAATTGGGGTCCCCGATGGTACGGCGTAATGTTTGCTTTAACTTTTCTTTCCGGACATAAACCAAAATATTTTTCGCAGGAACCCTTACCACAAGTTCAACTTCATGATTGTATTATGAAAGAATTCACGAATTATGCAATATATCGCGAATAATTCGATTATAATCGAGAAAAAAACGTTAAATTTGCGAATAGAACCGAGAAAACACTATGATCAATCGAATATTGTCAGCTGAGATTGAAAAAAGGATGTTTGGAGGTAAGGCCATTTTATTAATGGGTGCCAGGCAAACAGGTAAGACCACCTTATTGAAGAATTCCGTTGGAAGGGAAGATCATGTATTGTGGATGAATGCAGACGAGCCCGATATTATTTCCTTGTTTGAGGAAGTTACTTCAACAAGACTTAAAAGTATTTTCTCAGGAAAAAAGACCGTAGTAATTGATGAGGCGCAGCGTATTCCTGATGTCGGATTGAAATTAAAGCTCATTACGGATGCAATGCCTGAAATTCAGTTGATAGCAACAGGATCATCGTCATTTGAACTTGCAAATAGTGTAAATGAACCGCTCACCGGAAGGAAATGGGAATACAAACTTTTTCCTCTTTCTTTCGGAGAGATGGCAGCGCATCATGGATTGCTGGAAGAAACCCGCCTGATGCCCCATCGCCTGGTCTATGGGTATTATCCGGATGTTGTCTCTCATCCCGGAGATGAAAAGGAAGTATTGAAACAGTTGTCGGACAGCTATCTGTACAAGGACATCCTCATGTGGGAGAGGATCAAGAAACCAGAGAAACTTATGAAGTTGCTCCAGGCACTGGCATTGCAGCTTGGATCTGAAATCTCTTATAATAATCTTGCCAATCTGCTTTCGATGGACAACGAAACAGTTGAGAAATATATTCAAATACTGGAACAGACCTATGTGATCTTCAGACTTCCGGCTTACAGCAGAAATCATCGGAAGGAATTAAAACGAGGCAGAAAGATCTATTTTATTGACAATGGAATACGCAATGCCATACTGGCCGATTTTAACTTGCCTGAATTACGGAATGATCTCGGAGCATTATGGGAAAATTTTGTTATCAGTGAAAGAATGAAATATCTTCACTATAATAAGATATGGGGAAATTCATATTTTTGGCGAACGCAGGACCAGCAGGAGATCGACTATATCGAAGAACGTGACGGGAAACTATGTGCGTTCGAAATAAAATGGAATCCCCGGAAAAAGCCCTTTCTCTCTAAAAGTTTCAGCAATACATATCCGGACCATACCTTCTCATTTATCAATCCGGAAAATTTTACTGAGTTTATCAACGGTGAAGCATGAAAAAGGCAATTCTGGTCTTTGGTATTCTTTTAAGTTTAATTCAAAGTATTTACGGACAAGATCCGGATAAGAGCCAAAATGCATATGGTGTTCTATTCATGGCAGGAGGGAGGTATGATAATTACCGAATGTGTGTTGCCAGTCCGGCAGGCGTGAAAGGAGGAACAATGGCAGATATGATGTTTATCACCAAACACAGGCTTAATGATCACCGTTCCTTAACTTCTAATCTTCCGGTAATGCGTCCTGTCCTGTTTGGACTGGCATTTAAAAAGGAAGGTGTTGTGAAAAGTGTTGTTGGATTGAAAGCATTTTATATTCCCCTCTTTGCAAAGGACAGATCCCCGGGAACGGTTCTGGGAGGAGCATTGCTCTATACTTACTATTTATAGTGAATAATTTGAGGTGTTCATCAATTTCCGGAATCTCCAGTTAAGTTCAAGTATTTGATAAAAGTTCTCCATAATTAGATTACATTTCATTATTAAGTTATTTATAACGTATATTTGCAATATGATCATTCTTGATTTCATAGAAAGGATGAAACCGGTGGGCGTATTTTCCCGGTCAGATATTGAGGTGATCTACCCGGAGCTGGATCCCCGCAGGCTTTATGAATGGCAGCTGAAGGGATATATTTTGAAGCTTCGGAACTCCTGGTACTGTCTGCCGGACTTCCTGAAGGAACCCTACAGCACATGGATTATCGCCAACATGGTTCATGCCCCTTCCTATATAAGCCTGGAATCAGCCCTTTCATTCTATGGTATCCTCCCGGAAGGAGTACATATGTGTACTTCGGTTTGTACTTCCCGGACCCTCCGGATCAGTATGGCGGGTCATGCATATGAGTTCGCCCGGCTAAGGGAAAAACACTATAGCGGATACCGCTTGGAAGATACCGGGACTTTCGGGCGCAGGTTGAGGATTGCAAATCCGGAAAAAGCCGTGGCAGATTTTTTTTACCTCCGCACCTCATATAACACTGAAGACGAAATCAGGGCTCTTCGCTTTGATGAATCTTCACTGGATGGGGGACTGAACAGCGACAGGCTGTATTCATATACAGAACTTTACGGAACAGCTGCACTTGAGAATAGAATAAATACCCTGTTAAAACTACTTGGCCGTGCTTGATTTCGGGGAAATACAAAAGGCATTTGACGGAAAACTAAAGGGCATCACCTCGTACCGTTCCATGATTAAGGAATACCTGCAATGCAAGGTTCTGGAGATTATCTACCGGAGTCCGTATCAGTCCCGGCTCGTATTTATCGGGGGTACAAGGCTGCGCCTGATCAACGGCTTCAGGCGTTTTTCGGAGGACCTGGATTTTGATATTATGGGTGAATACGGGGACAGGGACCACCGGAACCTGCTGGAATTCCTGTCCGAATCAATGAAAAGGCAGAACATACCTGCTGAACCCGACAGAGATAAAAAGACAGGAAATTCCCCCCCCTTCTCCCGCTACCTGAACTTCCCGGGTATCATGGAAAGAATGGGTATAAAGGATGCCCCCGGGCGGAAGTTTTTTATTAAGATGGATGCGGAAAAGCATGAATACGGAGACTTTCGTTATGATCCTGAAACTTCCATATTAAACCGTTTTGATGTCTTTGTGCCCCTTCGCTGCGGACCCCTTTCGTTGATTCTGGCTACGAAAATGTGTGCCATCCTTGAAAGGGCAAAAGGCAGGGACTTCTATGATATTACTGAACTGGTCAAGCTTACCCGGGCAAACACAGATTATATCCGTAAGCGACAGGAGTTCGGTAAACTAAAGCAAATGTATACCGGGCCTGAAAGCTATACCAAACCTGCCCTTGCGGCATTGAATACGATTGTCTGGAAGGATAAAGCCCGGGAAATAAGCAAATTCCTTTTTGACCCATCTGAATCAGATAAGGTACTCTTGTTCAAGGAATATGCAACCGAAGACAGAATTAGGGACTGGCTCGGTGCAGAGGATAATCACGCTTAAGCAGCCAAGTTATTTGTTGAGGACCACAAATTCTCTGAAACTGGGTTTATGAATGCCAAGGTTATGCGCATTACAGTTATTGGTAAAGGTCAGCGGGAATTTGATTTTCTTTCATTCCATTTGTGGCCTGCCGCGCTTGACCGAACAGGAAGTTTATCCTAAATTGTGTGTATTATTCTCTCTGAGCCTTGCGAATATCTTTTGCTGTCAGGCCTGCTTCTTTTTGAGTTTTTTTCACTTTTCTGTAGGGTGGTACCATGATTATAACTCCGACAATAATGGTCACGCCAAATACCATAGCAGGCAGAAACTGTTCTCTGAATAGCAAGAGTATCAGTATCCCTGCGAAAATAATTGCGCTAGCAATATTGCTCTGTTTTCTAAATTTAACCTGGGCATCTTTCCATTCCTGGAATTTGACTGGGTCAACATTTGGAAAATCTTTTGCTTCCAGATTCAGGATTTTTTTCATGATTTCTTTTGTTTGGATAAAAAGTTATTGTTGTGGATGATTCTGCAGTTCATCAGCAAGCGGGGTTACTGGTATATCTTTGGTTTTCTGCATGTAAATCGTAAAATTACTTCATATTTTTTGAAATATAAAGTAACTTGTATATATGTCAAAAGGGTTTTGAACCAATTCTAAAATGTAATTTCCTTGTCACTATCAATGACCCAGTTTGTGAATTCAGCCATACTGCTTATTTCTGCTCCTTCTATTAACGGAACATTCTTTCGATATTGTAATAGCCATTGGGTGTGCTCTGACCTGCCAGAGCGCTATTTGCAGCATCTGCCATTAAAAATACCCGCACCTCTGTTTCTGCATGGTCTTTTCCGATTTGCATAGCCAGCCGCAGGGCATTATACGCTTTTTCTGTTCCGTAAGGAGCATCATTTGTCACTATAAGAATTTTCTGTGCCATATGGGTTCTTTTGAATTGTATAAAGCAGTTTTAATAATACAAGTGAGATTTTCTATTGAGATTTAAATTTCGCTTGAAAGAAGTAATCTACAGACAACCTACCTGCCCCGTAAAAGAGAAGAAAGATAATAAGCAGAGTCATGGCAAAATCCGTTCTTGAATCATGAGCCATCGATAAAATAATACTACCCAATTTTAGGACCACTGTTTAAGTTGAAAATCAGGGAGTATCTTTTCTCGGTTTTGAATAGACCCATGAAGGGAACCCGATCTATATGGCGGGTTTTACAGGGTCGGTTGAACATGGTTATTGAAAGAAGAGATTCCTTATCTTCATACGATCTTTCGAAGATCAAAATATTCAGACATTCTGAGAGAGGGGGAATCTCTGAAGAGACCATACAGGAATTGCTGAGAAGGATCATTGGAAAGAATTGAATATATGCAGTATCATATAAAGTGTATGACCACTTTTTCAACCGGCATTTAACATGAGAAATTTTATATAAATGAACATGAAGATAGAAATATCGATAATTGCTATCACCATTATCCTTTCATCCATGCAATCGCCCGCACAGTACAAACGTCCGTTCAATGAGCCAATGCCATCAAGGCAAGTACACCTCGATTTCCATACATCGGAATTTATTCCCGGGATTGGTGAGAAATTCGACAAAAAACAGTTTCAGGAAGCATTGAAAACTGGGCATTTGAACCAGATTAACGTTTTCGCAAAATGCCATCACAGCTGGAGTTATTATCCAACCAAAATAGGCAAACAGCATCCTAATCTGAAGTTCGATTTGCTGGGTGCCCAAATTGAAGCCTGCCACGAGATGGGTGTAAAATGTCCGATTTATTTCACCGTGGGCTGGTCGGCTCACGATGCCGAAACGCACCCCGAATGGTGTGCCCGTAAAAAAGATGGCAAATACCTGGCTTTTCTCTACGACTTCGATGCCAAACCTACCGATGTGAAAACCGAAAATTCCTGGAAATGGCTTTGTCCGGCTGCCGGCGGTACTTATAGTGAAATGATTAAAAAACAGGTGGAAGAAATTTGCCAGAATTATCCGGTGGATGGGTTCTGGTTTGATATCTACCATGTGGCCGATTTGGGTTGTTATTGCGAAAATTGCATCAAACGAATGCAGGCTGAAGGTGTTGACCCAAATAACCATGAAGCTGTTGTGAACAGTACGTCCCTGGCCATTAAGAAACATCAGACTGAATTAAGGGCAGTAATTGCCAAATACTTTCCTACTGCAACAGTTTACTTTAATGCCACACCTCATGTACGGAATAATGGAAGTTTCAATAATCAACTGTACGACCTGAACACGCACCAGGAGCTGGAGGATTTACCTACTACCTGGGGTGGGTACGATAAGTTGCCACTGGAAGCCAAATACCATTTACAAAACGGAAGTCCAATCATTGCCATGAGTGGCAAGTTTCATAAGTCGTGGGGAGAATTTGGCGGATTCAAACATGCCGATGCCATAAAATACGAAGCGGCGGCCATGATTTCGAATGGGGCAGCCTGTAATTTTGGCGATCAGCTGCACCCCTCGGGCGTGATGGACATGGAAACCTACCGCAACATTGGCAAAGCTTATGAATACGTTGAAAAAATCGAGAAATACGGCTTGGGCGGCTTGCCCGTTTCGAGTCTTGGCTTGTGGCTGTCGCTCGACAATGAAGCTGATTATGGCTTGGTGAATATCCTGCTCGAAACGCATAACGATTTCATTATTGCAAATGAAAAAAATCTCGATAAGCTCGAATTGATGATTGTTCCGAGCGCCGCTCATTTAAGTGTTGCACAGGCGCAGCAAATCAATAGCTGGGTACAAAAAGGTGGAAAGCTGATTGCTTTTGGCAATGGGGCATTAAACGAAGCCCGCGACAAATTCTTGCTGAACATTGGGGCCGATTATATAGGCGAATCGCCTTTCAATTTTGATTTTACAGTTGTAAATAAGGAGCTTGGTGCTGATGTGGTAAGCACTCCATTCCTGAATTATGAGTCGGCATTAAGGTGCAAGCCTACTTCAGGAACGGTTCTGGCCCATATCCGCGAACCCTATTTTAACCGTACCATGGAAAAATATTCGGGACACCGCGCAACGCCATACCAGTTGGAGAACTCAGAATATCCTTCCATCGTGAGGAATGGGAATGTGATCTATTTTGCCCATGCACTCGATCAGTTGTACTACACCTCTGCCGTTCGGCTTCACCGCCAGTTGGTTGCAAATGCCATTGATCTGTTGTACGAAAAACCCATGCTTGCAGTTAAGGGCCTGCCTAGTTGCGGGCGTATCAGTTTACTGAAACAAGAAAATGAAAATCGCTATGTGGCCCATTTGCTGTATGCGCCGGCCCTGCAGCGTGGCGAAGTGATGGTGATTGAGGACTTTTTACCGGTTCAGGGTGTCGAATTGGAAGTAATTGTTCCAGAGAAAGTTAAAAAGGTATACCAGGTTCCGGATGGTCAAAAGCTTCGTTTCACCAGGACAGACAACAAACTGATCGTACAAGTTCCGGCATTTACAATGCACACCGGGATTGTGTTCGGGTATTAGCTTTGGTTCTGTGGCATTCGGCCTCAGGTTTTTTTGCACTGTGTTTGTGCTTATCGAATCCGGTTCCCTTATCTTGTGTTTGATGAAATTAAATATTTACTTACGACATGTAAAAAAAGATAAATGAACCCGGCCTCGCGTATATTCCTTCCTGTTATTCTGATAAGCGTCACGCTTAACGGCCTGCTTAACGCGTGCACCGCTGACAGTTCGAAATCCGGGCAGATCTATCAGTGGACGGAAGCTGAAGGCAAAGAATTTCTTTCAAATATACAGCAATCCATCACCACGCCTGAGGCATGGGAAAAGCGGTCCGGTCAGATTCGCAACCATATTCTGCAAGCTACAGGTCTCTATCCCTTGCCCGGGAAATGTCCCCTTCATGCCATCTTTGGGGAAAAACGCAGATACGATGGATACCAGGTTGAAAACGTTGCCTTCGAAAGCCTTCCGGGTGTATTTGTAACAGGAAGTTTGTACAGTCCAACAGAGGTGCATGGAATACCCCCCGGAATATTGAGTCCCCACGGACATTGGCCCGACAGAGGGGATTACGGACGTTACCGCCCGGATGTGCAGCTTAGGTGCGCTGCCATGGCACGTATGGGCGCCATTGTATTCTCATATGATATGGTAGGCTATGGACAAATGGCAGATTTTGGATGGCAGCATGAACATCCCGAAACCATGAAACTGCAACTGTGGAACAGTATTCGCTCCGTTGATTTTTTACTTTCAGCAGGGGCCGATCCCGCAAGGATTGCCTGTACGGGAGCATCGGGTGGAGGGACACAGACTTTCCTTCTTGCAGCTGTCGATTCCCGCATCAGGGTTTCTGTTCCGGTGGTAATGGTTTCGAATCGTCACTTCGGTGGCTGTATCTGCGAACTCGGTATGCCCATTCATGAACACAAGGGTTTCAGGACCAATAACGTGGAAATTGCTGCATGCCACGCGCCCGGACCCCTGTTACTGATTTCTGTCGGCACAGATGCCACGGAGACTACCCCCGAAGTTGAATTTCCTTTTATACAATACATATACAAGCTGTTTGGGAGCCCGGAGATGGTTGAGAATGTGCATCTTCCTGATGATCAGCATGGTTATGACAAGAATAAACGTGCTGCTCTCTACCCTTTCCTGGCCAAACATCTGAATCTTGATCTTGGCAGGGTTATCAATCCGGATGGAAGCCTGAATGAAGAGGGAATTGTAATTGAGGACATTGAGGCCCTGTACCCTTTTAATGAAAATCAACCACTGCCCAACCATGCTGTCAGGAATAACAATGATATCGTTTGGGATTAACCGAAACCAATTATCTACCAATGAAAGAAGGAATTGTGTACCTTTTGGCCATCACTGTCCTGTCGGGATGCCGGCTGCCTTCAGACCGATTCACCGAAGAATTGCTGTACGAGGATTTTAGTTCTATACGGCGCGGACCCTATTCCGTGGAAGTGGGTGCCCATACCGAGTATCATTATTTGCATGAAGCTGCTCCCCGTTCTCAGTGGGCTGTTTCAACATTTACCTGGGATTTGGAATTTCAGCATGCATGGCGGGTACAGCAGGAAGGGGATGACCGGCAAATGGTGCAGACGCTTAAGAATCTGCCCGGGCAGCATACGCATCCCATGGTAGCTGCCGGTGAGCCGGATTGGAAGGATTATTCGGTGACTGTAGAATTTACGCCGGCTTTGCGTGACTTACAAAGTGGCGTGGTATTCCGGATGCGCAATGACCGCTGCTATTATTTTGCAGGCGTGCAGGGAGATTCATTGATACTGAAAATGGTAAAACATGCTTTTGCCTTCCGTAAACCCTGTGAGGTGGTCCTGGGTTCGGCCTTTTTGGACTGGCAGGAAAACGGGTTGCTGACTTTGCAGGTTGATGTAAAAGATGCCCGGATATCCTGCAGGCTCGGTGGCGCAAAAATAACTGTTGCAGACAGCACCTATGCTGAAGGTAAAATCGGTCTAATGGCCGATGTCCCGACAAAATACCACCAGGTAATTGTCAAAACATCGCCGGATGAACTGGAAAGGCTTAAAATATCGCGGGAAAAGCTTGGTCACGAGCTGGATGTAATAAAGGCATCTGTCCCCGGCATGAAAGCCTGGAAAAAAATCAGCACCTCCGGATTCGGGGTTGGCCGAAACCTGCGTTTTGGCGATTTAAATAATGATGGGCAAACAGATGTATTGATTGGTCAGGTTTTTCATTACGGACCAACGGACATGAACAGCGAATTAAGCTGTCTGACTGCCATGACTTTTGACGGGGATATACTGTGGCAGACAGGTACTCCGGACCCATGGAAAAACCACCTGACAAACGATGTGGCCTTCCAGATCCATGATTTGGACAATGACGGAAGAACGGAGGTGGTTTATACCCAAAACAGGGAAATAATTGTAGCAGACGGGGAAACCGGTCAGATTAAATATAAAAGACCAACACCTGTCATTACTGACCAGGAGGATATCAGTCCCGGTACACACAACCGGTTTGGCCAATTATTGGGAGATTGCCTTTTCTTCTGTGACTTGCGCGGGACAGGATACGACCGGGATATGATTATCAAAGACAGGTATCGCAGGGTATGGGCAATGGATGATCAATTACAGGTTCTCTGGTATAAAAACTTAAACACGGGACACTATCCCTTTTCCTACGATGTCGACCGGGATGGAAAAGATGAGCTAATGATCGGTTACAGCCTGGTAGATGATGATGGAAGTACTCTGTGGTCCCTTGAAGATGAAGTGGGTGACCACGCAGACGGGATAGCTGTTGTAAAATATTTGGAGGACGCCGATCCGATGATTATGTGTGCTGCCAGTGATGAAGGCATGTTTTTTGCAAATATGGAGGGTGAAATTACCAGGCACCATTATGTGGGACATGTCCAGAATCCTGCAGTTGCCAATTTCAGGGATGATCTGCCCGGACTTGAAACGATTTCAATAAATTTCTGGGGAAACCAGGGCATCATTCATTTTTATGATGCAAATGGGGATATTTATTATGATTTTGAACCGAATCAGTACGGAAGTATGTTATTGCCCCTCAATTGGACCGGAAAATCAGAAGAGTTCTTTGTGCACAACCCAAATGTGGATGAAGGCGGAATATATGACGGTTGGGGACGGAAGGTGCTGGACTTTCCTGATGACGGTCACCCCGATATGTGTTACGAAGTGCTGGACATTACGGGGGACTGCCGGGATGAAGTTGTAGTCTGGGACCCACATTCCATATGGATATATACCCAGGAGAACAATCCGATATCCGGAAAACTCTATCAACCTGTTCGAAATAAATCCTATAACAAATCCAACTATCAGGCAACCGTATCTTTAACGGGTTGGAATGAATAAGGCCTGAATGGTTCCTTCAATGAATAGCAGGCACAGGCTATCCCGGGGATATTCAACCATCACCTGCCCTGAATGTGGCTTCTTCAAAGAAGAGACCATGCCAGAGGATGCATGTGCGTTATTCTACGAATGTGTGAACTGTAGGGCTGTGCTTAAAATCTTAAAATGAATGCAAAATTGAAACTACCCTCGTGGAAACAAAGGACCTCCAGACCACTTCATGCCGGTTCCGGTTTTTCTAGTCAAGCATATTGTCCAGCCAGCGATAGGCTTTCTCACGGATTTCCTCAGGGAAATCGTGTCCGCCATCTGATACTTCACGTATGAGGTTATCAGGTTTCCCATAGATTTCATAAACCTTTGCAACCTGATTTAATGCCTCATCCACTGTTTGCCACCAATCATCAAAATCACCTTCTTCATCCCCGGAGGATGGATCATATATTGAATCCCTTTTTGCGGAATAGTTAAAGAACGGGCGAGGCGCGCAGAGTGCCATAATTTCGTGCATGTCGCAGGGGATCATGCCGGAACGGATGTATTCTCTGCATAACGGGTTAAAATGTACGAACCAGTCGTCTCTGGCGAACTGATAAGGATTGTTGCTCTTCCCCATTGTGCTTAACCCACATGACGACACGGCTGCTTTGATCCTTTTATCGAAAGCCTGAAGGAAAAAGGAATTATAACCACCCAGGGAATGTCCGATGCACCCGAGACGGTTAGCATCGACAAAATCGAGGTTACACAGATAATCCAGTCCTTTTTTATGGTCGAAAATCATTTTGCCCATGGCAGACCAATGTGGGAATAGCTTATAGAATTCGTTGGTGTAATAGGATTCATAGCCGGGATAAATCCGTTCACCGGCAGAAATCACATCAATTGCCAGGACAACATATCCCCTTTGTGCCAGTTCCATTCCATAGCTGAGGTTTTTTTTGGGTGTTAATCCTGCTGTCTGACTTGCGCCGGGGCCAGTGCTGTGAAGCGCAATAATTGCCGGCTTGGGTGATAATGAGGTAGTATTGTCAGGGATCAGCAGAAAACCTTTGATCAGATCGCCTGTTCCACTGGGAAATTGAATTTTCAACTCTTTGTAGCCATTTCGTTGAACTTCTGCCACTACTTCAGGAAGGATATCACTGCTTGTAACCCGGGGCGCCTCTCCAAGCATCAATTCTGAGCGACGGAGAATAGAGCGTCTTTTGTCTTCCCAGCTTTCTGTGTTCTTTATTGTGATTTCCATAAGTCCGTGTCCATATGTATCCTCAACCTGAAGGTAATCCGCCAGAATGTTGTTCAGCGGAATGGGCCCCGGGGCTTTAAATGTCTCAACCTGATAGTTATTGCCACAGAAAGATGGTTTAACAACAATGCCTAATCCGGCTGTTGTAATCCCGCTTTTAACGAAGTTACGGCGGGTAAAAAGTTTTTTATTGTTCATCAGAATTCAACGGTTACGAAATCGTTTTCAAAAGGAAATAATATAAGCATTAAATCCCGGCCCTTATCTTCTCGCCATCAAAATTGATTAGCGCTGATGGTAGTTCAACTGAGTTCTTCTTCGTAATTTGTTCCTTTTTACACAGCGCAGCAGGCAGGCGAATGAATGGAACAATTACATTTTAGAGGATATGAAAAAAATCATGCTATTGACACTGGGTATTTTTACCCTGACCGGATCTTATGCCAGGGAATTCCATGTGGCTAAATCGGGCAATGATGCCCGGGAAGGTTCGGCTTCGCAGCCCTTCCTTACCATTTACCGGGCCGTTCAACAGGCCATGCCCGGTGATACCATCACGGTCCATACCGGCACCTACAGGGAGTGGGTAAACCCCATCCGTGGAGGCGAAAGTGACGAGAGAAGAATTGTATACCGGGCTGCTCCCGGTGAAAAAGTTGAAATCAAAGGCTCTGAAGTAATCCATACATGGCAAAAGGCGGGCAAGGGGGTTTGGAAAGTCGATATACCCAATGCGTTTTTTGGTGATTATAATCCCTACAGTGATTCCATTCACGGCGACTGGTTCAACAACCGCGGCCGGATTCACCATACGGGTGAAGTCTTCCTCAACGGCAAATCTCTTTATGAAAAAGAGCATCTTGACCTGGTCCGTGAACCGCAGGTGGCTGCGGATGCCAAAGATCCTGAAGGGGCCGCTTATACATGGTACTGCGAAACCAATGATGATTTCACAACGATCTGGGCCAATTTTCACCAGGAGAACCCCAACACGGAACGCACTGAAATCAGCACCCGGCGAACCTGTTTTTACCCGGAACAGCCGGGGATCAACTACATCACCATCAGTGGATTTCATATCAGCCAGGCAGCCACACAATGGGGCGCCCCCACAGCTGAGCAGGTCGGAATGATTTCCACACACTGGAACAAAGGATGGATCATCGAAAATAATGTGATCAGTGATTCAAAATGTTCCGGCATCACCCTGGGAAAAGAACGCAAAACCGGTCATAATGTATGGTCCGCAGACCAGGGAAATGTATACAATGATGGAAATATTCATTATATCGAAGTGACTTTCCGGGTCCTGCGCAATGGCTGGAGCAGGGAGAATACCGGCTCCCATATGGTCAGGAACAACACGATCTTCAACTGCGAGCAAACCGGGATCTGCGGAAGCATGGGAGCGGCATTCAGTGTGATTGAAAACAACCATATCCATGACATCTGGGTAAAAAGGCAATTTGATGGTGCTGAAATCGGGGGGATCAAATTCCATGCAGCCATTGATGCCCTCATCCGGAATAACCGGATCCATGAAACAGGGAGGGGGCTGTGGCTGGACTGGATGACACAGGGAACCAGGGTTTCCGGAAACCTTTTCTACGACAACGACCTGGAAGACCTGTTCCTCGAGGTGAACCATGGACCCTTTATTGTGGACAACAATATATTTTTATCGCCAAATGCCATCCGGTCGCAATCCGAGGGAGGAGCCTATGTCCACAATTTGATTGCCGGATATGTCGATACCTGGCCGGATCCCAAGCGGTTTACACCCTATTTCCTGCCTCACTCGACTGATATGGCGGGATTGACCACGGTGATGGGGGGCGATGACAGGGTTTATAACAATATTTTCATAGGAGGTGATCACAACCCGGAGAAGCGTTATGGCCTGGAAACATACAATGATGCAGAACTACCCGTATGGATCGGTGGAAATGTATACTACAAGGGTGCTGTGCCATCGGCAAAAGACAAGGATTCTTATACATCTGCCAATCATGATCCGCGGATGGAATTGCAGGAAGAAAATGGAAGCGGGACTCTCTATTTTTCACTTGATCCTGCCTTTTTTGAGTACAAGGTAAGGCTGATCACGGGTGATTTTCTGGGTAAAGCCAAGGTCCCCAAAGCACCCTATGAGAATGCTGATGGGACTGCCCTTTGCCTGGACACAGATTATTTTGGCAAAAGAAGGTCGCCCGATGCAGTTGTTGCAGGACCTTTTTCAAATGTAACTGCCGGCAGGTGTGCTGTGAAATTGTGGTAAGCCCCAAGATGAATCGCTTTTTTGTAAGGTTGTGTAAAAATGGCTTCTATGAATCTGCTGACAAACGAACAACAAATCCTCCGAAAGGCAACATCGTTATTTTTACAGCCTCATCTTTTTTAACTTCCGACGAACTGATTTTGAATGAAATTGGAGTGTCGTCGGCTGATATCCACATGGTGTAGTTTGTCCCCTCTTCCAGGAAGTCAAGCTTCAAATTGATTTGCTTTTCTGCACCCTCCCCATTTACCCCCGCAACATACCATATACCATCTGCGGACCTTCGTGCAACAATTGCAAACTTTCCCGGATAGCCTTCCAGCAGTTCGGTTTCTTCCCAGGCAACCGGAAGGGAGGAAAGAAAATCTTTTATCCCGGAAGGTTGTGACAAATAAGATTCTGCCCTGTCAGCCAGATGCGTAATACCGGATTCAAACAAAACAGATGTTGCCAACTCATGCCCGAAAGTGGTTTTATGATGGTATATATTGTGGCTGAACATCGTTGGTGTGTAATCCATTGGGCCAACAGTATTACGGACGAAAAATGCTACAGTGTTGTGCCACGGGGCAATGTCGGGAAACTGCCTGTTATACCGGTAATTTTCACCTCCCATAATGGCTTCCATCGAGAGCAGGTTTGGGTAAGTCCTCGACCACCCGCGGGGCAATGTACAACCATGAAAATTGACCAGCAATTTATATGCTGCGGCATCTTCCAGGATATCAATATACTTTGCCATGACATCCTGTTTATCGCTGCAGAAGAAATCGACTTTAATCCCTTTCACGCCAAGGGTTTGGATTCTTTTCATTTCCTTTTTCCGGGCTTCGGCATCATCCATCAGGTAGAGACTTGTCTTAAATAACGTTTCTCTCCTGCCTCCTGAATTGTACCACAACCAAACTCCAATATTTTTATTGTTCGAATAATCAATAAGTTCTTCAACCGTTCCTCCCTTCATATCTTCCCAGAAAGCATCAACCAGTGTATAATCCAGCTTGAATGCTTCAGCAAGGTCAACATATTGTTTTAATGTATCCAGTTTCCTGCCCATTGTGGTGGATGACCACCAGCTCCATGAGGCCTTTCCCGGGTGAATCCAAGCGGTATCGTCAATTTTGCTTGGCTCGCTCAAATGATACACCATATTGGATTGTACGATTGTGTTTAAGTCTCCTCCAACTACAATGAATCGCCATGGCATTTCCCACGGCAGGTCCCATGTTGGCAACTGCTCCCCTTCGCCGTACCTTTCGCCGGCTTCGGGAAACCGGATTTTATAGATTCCGTTCTCCACCTTCTGTTCCAGATGCGATCCACAATAATTGCGATAAACGCCTGCTTCAGAAATCAACAACCATGTCCGGTCCGATTCAAAAAGTGCAGGGAACGACCAACCCTGTTTTTCAGGTGCATCTTCCCCCGACTGGATGCCATTGGTATAAGAAGTCTCATAGGATGGCTGGGTTGGAGAAACTATGTCGTAAGTGGGAATCCACACTTTTGCGTTTGTTGGGATTGAAAAACCGGTCTCTTCTTTTTCGATCGTCCTTTCACCTTCTCCGGGAAGTTCATACCTGAAAGCGATGCCGTCGTTGTAAACCCTGAACTTTAAAATAATATTTGCCCCGATGGGGTTGGTAAAAGTAAAAGTCGTTTCGTTGGTAAAATTGCGGCAAACCCTCTGTTTCCCGGAAAGCATTTCATATTCCTCATCAATACGCATTACATCCGATTTTTGAAGAAACTCTAATTGATTTGCAAAATCCTCCTTATCAGTTTTCAATCCAAGCGGCGATGGATTAACCACCATTTTATAAGCATCGTCCGATTTTACTTCGACCTGATAAAAAAGCTTGTCGCCCTGGGAATCATTCAAATTGTTTTCAAGGAAAATTGTTGCTTTAAGCGATGAATCGGGAGATTCTACAATCCACGTATTGGTTCTTGTTTTACAGCTGAATAACAAGAATACAAATAGAAAAATCAGGCCCTGTTTCATTGGAATCAATTTTGTAATTATATGCAAATTAGAAACTTTTATTTAGTATTTTCTTGATACGATGTAATTATGAAGAAAAGCTCTTCCCCACATAAAGATATGCATGCTATTACCCTGATAAGGTGCACACACCCGTTTGGAATTGCTGTCACTAAGACCTTTCTCCAGAATTCCTTTGACCCTGGTAATAAGTTTTTCATTTCCGAAAAACATCAGGCATATATCACCCCGCTACCGAAACCAGGGAGTCTCTGCAAAGATGAAATACAATCTTTCGAAGATCAAAATAATCAGACGTTCTGAGAGAGGGGGAATCTCTGAAGAGACCATATTTGCCATAATGCCTCCATTTAGTGAGGCACTAAAATCACAAATCAATCAGTATTTCTCCTTTAAGTATTGTACACTATATCCCGGATTCCGTAGTAACCCTGGTTCTTCTATCCTTGTCTAGGGAAAATCATATCTTTGTTATATGAACTTGGATAGCAGCCAAATAGAAGCGATCAAGAGTTATTTTAAGACCAGGCCAGTCCTGAAAGCCTATCTCTTTGGGTCCTATGTTCGTGGTGAAGCAGATGCAAAAAGCGACATCGATATCTTGGTTGATTTGGACTATTCCCAAAGTATTGGTCTTCAGTTCATCCAAATGAAGCTGGATTTGGAAAATAATCAAAGGGGATATCCCCGATCTAAAGGGGAAGATTATTGAAGTATTTCAAAGTCTCGAATAATCTCGCTTAATGACCACCTTTGGTAGTCAAGGTCTCCGTTTTTTCCAGTGCACTGCCCGTAAAAATCCGGCTTAAGCCACCTGGGGATAAAACCTTTTTTCAATTCAGCAATCTTATTGATATCTTTACACTGCAGCATGTTGCGAAACTTTGATAATTAAATATCAGACAAATGAAACGAGCATTACAATCAATACTTTTTATGTTGGCCTTTTTATTGATGGCCAACATGGCTTATCCACAACCTGTAAATGCCCATAAGCAATCCGAAAAATTAGCCAGGGGAGTTAATATTATTGGATACGACAAGGCTTTTTGGCAGGATAGGGATAACGGCAGGTTTAAAGAAAGCTATTTTAAAATGATCAAGGAGGCTGGTTTTTCAAATATCAGGGTGAACTTACATGCTTTCTCGCACATGGACGAAAGCTACCAGTTTGATCCGGAGTGGTTGGAAACCCTCGATTGGGTAGTTGAAAAGGGACTGGAAGCCAACTTAATGGTAATTCTCGATATGCACGAATTCAACCAAATGGCTGACAATCCTGTTGGAAAAAAAGAAATGTTCCTTTCGGTTTGGCGTCAGCTGGCACCACGTTACAAAGATGCTCCAAGCCAGGTGCTTTTTGAAGTGCTTAACGAGCCCAATCAAAAATTAACAGTAGAAATGTGGAATGAATACCTGGTGGAGGCCGTGGATATTATCCGGGAAACAAATCCATCCAGAACGCTTATTATTGGACCCGCAAACTGGAATGGCATAGAAAGTTTACCTACGTTAAAATTGCCTGAAAATGACGACAATATCATCGTTACTGTTCATTTTTATCATCCCATGGAATTTACCCATCAGGGGGCACCCTGGTCAGGCAAAAACAAAGATCTTTCGGGAATCAAATGGTTGGGCACCAAGGAAGAAAAAGATTTAATTGAAACTAAATTTAAATTTGCATCTGATTGGTCGAAAGACAACAACAAGCCGGTTTTTCTTGGCGAGTTTGGTGCTTACGACAAGGGAGATATGGAATCACGTGCACGCTATACTGCTTTTGTTGCCCGCACTGCCGAAAAATATGGTTTTAGCTGGGCTTATTGGCAGTTCGACAGCGATTTTATCGTTTATAACATTGATGAAGAACGTTGGGTTGAACCCATATTAAATGCTTTGATCGACTGATTTTTTGAACGGTCAACTTTCAGTTTGTTACGAACGCTTGGTTCGTTTGATTTTCCCACATCTTTAAGATGTTCTCACTATGGTTTGCACCCAGCGCATCGATGTCGCCATCCTCGTCAAAATCGAACAAGCGCATGCTGTGTGAACCTCCGGTACTAATGACCTCTTTTTCCCAACGATCACCTTTCTGCTGATAATATACTGCAACTTCATCGGGATCGCTTCCCTGCCCCATATGGGCAATCATAAAGTCCATGTTGCCATCCAAATTGAAATCGGCAGCCCCGATAAAGTGTATGACAGTCTCAATTGAATCTACCACGATGTGTTCAACCCAAATTGAAGATGTATTTTCAGATCCCTCAAACCAGGATATGTGGTAGTAATTCCCGGCCAATTCGGAAGGAGACATTAAAATATCGGTAAAGCCGTCATTATTTATATCGGCAACATCGATGAAAGTATTTTTCCACTCCCATGTATCCGTAAACTTATGCTCTTCCCACTCCCTGATATTCCCGGTATTTTCAAGCCAATAACCATTGATAACGATATCCTGTTTGCTGTCTCCATTGATATCGGCAATGACCAGGCCTTCCCCATTGGGAATTGGCTTAATATATATAATCCACTCACCTGCTGGCTGTTGCTGGTATATATACAACTGATCACCTGCATGCCCGAATTCAGCCTGGTCGCGTGCAACGATATCAATAAACCCATCGTTGTCCAGATACCCCACCTCGACATCATGGAGCGCAGCAGAATCAATAAGGTGATGGTCCCACCCCTGCCCATCGAACCATACCAGAGCGTCTTTGACAACAGTAACAACATCCTGTATATGATCATTATCCACATCACAAACTTCGGCATCGGTCGATATTTTCAAAGTGCTATCGATTTTTAGTTTTTCCCAACCGGGGGCCAGGTATGCCACAATACCACCGTTCTCCCAACCTCCTGCTAACATATCTGTTTTGCCATCACCGTTAACATCTCCAATGGTTTTCATCCAAAGAGAATGGGGGGCATTACCGTCAATAATTTTTTCAGAAAAATGAACCTTTGTTTCGCAGCTGCATAGTAGGCCGGCTGCAATGAATAGAAAAATATGTCCCTTGTGTTTTTGTTTCATTTCATCATATATTAATTGAATCCTGAGTTAATGTTTAAATATACACGTTTTCCGGAAGAGCCAGCCTATTCTACTTCAAGCAGAGCTACAGATAATCCTGGTAACGTTCCAGGAATTCCGGGCTCCACGGCAATGATTCGTTGAAATGGAATTTCCATAGGAATTGATCTTTCCTGACCAGCAGGTCCAGGAATTCATCTACCAGCCCGGTGGACCAGTCGACAGCCTGGTTCCCCGCCAGTTCAGGCCAGCAAAGGATATCCCTGAACCTTCCAATCTCCCCGCGGGTCAGTTTGTACCTTCCCGAAATATTATAAATGAAGGGGGCAGGGTGTTTTTCCCAGAATGACAGGAGCCCGTTCAATTGCATCCGGTTCATCAGAATTCAACGGTTACTGAATCTTTTTTCAAAGGAAATAAGATAAGTATTATATCCCGGACTTGCCAGCTTTTTCATGGCAATCATTGTTCAACATTGTTCAATCGTTTTTTCAATTCTAATGAAGTAATTTGCTAATCCAGTCTTTCCAATAATATCCAGCCAGTCCCGGCAGCGAGCCGGGAACCAGCGGGCAGGACCGCACCAGCTGCAATAAAAACCAGCGGCAGGAACCGAAGTCCGGAATGAGGTGTAGCTGACTTCATAACAAGGATTGCGTTAAAGTGTGTAACGATGCCTCCAGTCCCCTCCACAGCTGTTTAGCATGATAGTGGCAAATTGCATATCCCGTCTTCTGTTGTAAGTTGGAAAGCAAGGAAAAATACCAACGCGTTCGCCTACGCAACCCTCGCCCCCCATCCTCCATCTTACGGTCAGATCAGTATACAGATCAATCATGAACCACTTTTATTTAATTTGCATATGAAAATACGATGGTATCTCCCTGTTAATCTGGGTGTTTCTTTAATAATGATGCTGGCTTCCTGCGAAAAACAGGAAACCACCAATGATTTGAGCGAAAGCGCTGCTAAATTCCTCAATGCCCGGACCCGCATGAACGCGATGTCAACCGGCGGACAGAACAATAGCTTTATGTCGGTCATTGCCCAGAGCAATTTCAGGATGGGCAATACGGCGATGGACGGACTTTTGGTGGACTCATCCTACTATGAATACTATGATTGCGACACCTGTCCGGATATCTGGGATTACACCAGTTGCGCCACCATTACCGAAACGGACAATCCCGATGGAACTCACACCACTGTCTATGATTACGGGGAGGGCTGCTATGAATATGGCTGGCTCACGAAGGGCAGGATCACCTATACCTGGAGCAGCGAAGACAACAGCTATTTCTCCAGGGTCGATTACGACCAGTATTACAGCTATGGCATGCTGATGGATGGCTACTCTGAGTACAGCTACACCTCCGATGGCAATTCCTGGCTCGAATTCGGGGAAGGAACCGACCCCTCCGGCGGAGATGGTGATTCGGCAGTGTATTCCGATCCCGTAATTAGCTTCTGCTGGTCGGGTACTGCCAGCGGAGAAGATAATTACACCATGATATCTGACAGCGGAGAATGCTATGCATATAGTTCGGAGTATTCGAACAAATGGGACAGCATTTCCTCCACGGTCATGACGGGTTATTATCATTACAAAAGTGAAACAGAAGGATATGAATACCTGTATGAAGTTACCGAACCGCTGGTTACCAGTTATCAGTGCGCCGATACCTGGGTAGCTGTATCAGGAGTGGAATCCACAGAAATTAAGGAAAACGTTACCTCCACTTCTCTCCTTATCGACTACGGCGACGGGACCTGCGACAACCTGGCTACCGTGACCGAGAACGGCAAAACCTACACGGTTGATTTTGAGGAGATTTGGCAGCAGTATTACGATGAAGCCGTGACCGATGGTACAGTAGACAGTAATGTCGGAACAGGAAAGAAGAAATAAATTGCTTTTCTTCAGGCAGTAATCCCCGCAATGTATCATCTGCGGGGATTTTTTTTATTGTCTGAGTGAACTTACAAATGATGAAGGGTGCTTTAACCCATGAAACGCAGGTATCGCTAACGGAAAAGCAGTGGGACCCCGCAGCCCGAATTATCACTTCTATATGGCACATCTATTATTTGTGATTTTATAGATGTTGCTATTGGTGTGGCAAATATTGATATTAGCACTAATTTCTTCATATATGTAATTTTAAGGGAGATTTCTATTCATCATTTATATTTGCATTAAGAAATTCAAATTGAATAGTCATTTTTTTGTGCCTTCGAAATAAGCTTCTGGTATTTCTTGTACCTCAGCTTGTCCAGCAGGACATACTCCACATGATTGCAGGTCCCCAGGGTATTCACGCGGAAATCGGGGCACGAACAATAATTGAAACTGGCGATGTTGTCCCTGATGGGGACCTTGTAGGCTTTTTTCGTTTCAGGATTATACACTTCGTAATCCGAATAGAGAGGCTGATCCCCCATGTTCTTTACAATGAACTTCTTAACGGCGGCGAATTGTTTCCTGAGGGCTTTCTGCCATTCCTCGACAGTGAGCTCTTCCGGCTTCCTGAAAAAGGGGACATGTTGTTTTTTATCCTGGTCTTCCATTCTTCAACAGGGTTTCCTGAAAATTACATAACAATTACCACCGCCCAAAATTTTTCTTCTTCAGAAGCTTTTTCGCAGCGTTGTGACGGTTTACCCTGAAAGTGGTCCTTGAATACCGGCTTCCCTTCATGCTCATCCAAACCAAATTGCTTATCTTTCAAATGATTATTCGACCGATGGCCGGCACTGACATGCATTTAAACAGATTGAAAATGAGAAAGATTCTATTCATTGCCTTTGCAGCATTGACTGCCTGCACGCAACCAAAGATTGAAACGGTAACGACTACTGAATTAAACCCCTGGTTCGTGACAAACACAGCAAAAATGTTTTCCTCTGCGGAAAATCCTGATGTGGTTATTGAAACTTCTGAAACACTGCAGGTAATACAAGGATTCGGAACTTGCTTTAATGAATTGGGATGGACTTCACTTCAACGATTACCTGCAGACGACAGAGAGGCCATCCTTAAAGAACTGTTCGAACCCTTTCAGGGAGCCAATTTTACCATTTGTCGAATGCCCATTGCCGCCAACGATTTTGCCCGGAAATGGTATTCTTACAATGAGACTGAGGGCGATTTTGAGATGGCTGAATTCAGTATTTCAAATGACCAGGAGACGCTGATACCCTTTATGAAGAGTGTCCTGAAGTATAATCCGGATCTTAAAGTCTGGGCCTCTCCATGGTCTCCCCCGCAATGGATGAAATATAACAAACATTATGCAGCAAGAAGCGTTTTAGGCGATTCAGAATTTCAATCTGAAAAATGGGGAATAGATTTTCGGGGTTTCAACAACGGATTGCCTCTGGAGCGGCAAGGAAAAGAAGGGACAGATATGTTTATCCAGGAGCCGGCATATTATAAGGCATATGCGTTGTATTTCAGTAAATTCATTCAAGCCTATCGAACCGAAGGAATAAACATTTTCATGGTTATGCCGCAAAATGAATTCAATTCAGATCAGGTTTTTCCCAGTTGTACCTGGACGGCGGCAGGATTGACCGAATTTATTGGAAAATACCTGGGTCCCGAGATGCAAAAACAAAATGTCGAAGTGATGTTTGGTACCATGGAAAGGCCTGCCGAGGCTCTGGTCGATACTATTTTAACCAACGAACCAGCCAGGCAATACGTGACTGGTATTGGTTTTCAATGGGCAGGAAAAGATGCCATCCCTGGAATTCATGAACGTTATCCCGAAATGACCTTGTATCAAACGGAGCAGGAATGTGGTAATGGTAAGAATGATTGGAAAAATTGCATTCATTCATGGGGATTAATGAAACATTACCTGACCAATGGTGCAAACGCCTATATGTATTGGAATACCTCGTTGGATGAGGGGGGAATCAGCACCTGGGGCTGGAAGCAAAATTCTTTGGTTAGTGTGGATACTACGAACAATACCTTCAAGTATAATAACGAATACTATTTGCTTAAGCATGTCAGCCATTTTGTACAGCCGGGAGCAAAGCTTCTTAAAACTTCCGGGTCTTTTGACAATTTGTTGGCCTTCTTAAATCCGGATTCGTCAATTATACTGGTAATGCAAAATGAACAAAAAACAGATCGACAAATCAACATGATTATAGATGAGTTGTCTGTGTCGGTTATCTTAAAAGCAGACTCGTTTACTTCCATAAAAATCTGACATTTCCAATCACTTCGCCAGACCCAAATCGCCCTGATACCATGAAAAAGCTATTGATTCTTTGCCTGGCCTGTCATTCAATGATGGGAACCATGCGCGCGCAGTGTCTTGAAAACCCCGCAATCCGGGACGGGGAACTGCAGACAATCCGGATCCCGGTTGGCGGAATTGCAACCGGCGACATTTTGGTTGGCGGAAGGGGCAACATTGAATATGTTGAAGTGTTTAACCGTCCTGACAGGCAGCGGAAACTGGAAAAGACATTTTTTTCCCTCTGGGTGAAGGAAGAGGGGAGAAAGCCCCGGGTGACCCTGCTTGAGCGTGAATTGTTGCCGCCCTTCACGGAAGCCACGCACCAGTATGCATGGGGACTGCCGCGCATGAGCGAAGCTGCGTTTGTGAACAATTACCCGGAGCTTCAATGGCAGTTCAGGGATGAGGCCATACCGCTGGATATTTCTTTGCAGATACTGAATCCCGTCGTACCGCTCGATTTCGCGTCCAGCTCTTATCCGGTGTGCAGGTTTCACTGGACCATCAAAAATCCCTCTGATCAATCCGTCGAAGCTTCCATTGCGGTCAGTATGGAAAACCCGCTTGAGGCGGAAAAGATTGTCACCGAATATATGAAGAATGAAGAAGTTGAAGGGGTCCGCTTTGCTCCTGAAGGTGACCATGTACCGGTCAATTACCAGGGCAGTTTTTTAATCGCCACACCCGCTGAGGGTGTGGAAGTCCAGACCCATTGGTATCCTGGTACATGGAGGGACGAAACCCATGTTTTCTGGGATGATTTCAGTGACAACGGGCATATAGAGATGAAAAAGGACAGATGGGTGACCGGCTCTAAACCAACATCCTATAATGAATCAACACACAGGATGTCGACAGTCCTGGTTCCATTTGTGCTGAAACCGGGAGAAGAAATCTCCATCCCCTTTTACTTTTCATGGTATTTCCCCAAAAGGGTTTTTGAACGGGCCGAGGTATTCGGGAAAGAAGAAGCGCAGGGGATTGTCTTTGAAAACCAGTACGCCAAACGTTTTACCGGAGCTACAGATGTTTTGTCCCAATTCCTTCAGAACGAAAAGGAAATTCTCGGTAAAGCGCAGGCATTTGCAGATGTCATGCGCCGTTCATCCTTTCCGGATTATGTCATCGAGGCGCTGAATACCCAGGTGGCGACCCTGGCCAGCCCCCTGATCCAGGTCACTGCAGATGGCGAAGTCCACGGGTTTGAGGGGGTGGGCAACAATGGCTGGTGTTGCCCGGGCAGCTGCACCCACGTCTGGAATTACGAACAGGCACTGGCATCGCTGTTCCCTTCCCTTGAAAGGAAGATGCGGGAGATCGAGTTTTTACACAACACTTTTGAGGATGGATTCCAGGTATTCCGTTCCATTATCCCCACGGGAGATTACTGGTTTGACGGGCCGGCTGCCGCTGACGGACAAATGGGAACGATCGTCAGGGTGTACCGCGACTGGAAATTATGCGGCGATAATGAATGGCTGGCCGGGTTATGGCCGCATATCAAAAAATCCCTTGAATTTGCGTGGACCGGAAGCGGTGAAGCGTCCAGGGAGAAAGTCGGTGCCCGCCAGGCTGCATGGGATCCGGAAAAAACCGGATTGCTTTCCGGCGAACAGCACAATACCTACGATATCAATTTTTATGGTCCCTGTTCCATGACCAGTTCAGCTTATCTGGCAGCCTTAAAAGCCGGAAGCGAAATGGCCCTGGCCATGGGGGAAAAGAAGAAAGCCCGGGAATACCTGGAGGTATTTGAGAAGGGTTCCGGATTGCTGGTGGATTCGCTCTGGAACGGAGAATATTTTACGCAGATCATCGTGGATGAACCGGGATTGTATGATGAGCGCCACCTCTCGCCCCCTGATGCACAGGGCAGGCGAATCCCGAAGTACCAGTATGGGGATGGTTGCCTGGCCGACCAGCTCCTGGGCCAGTACCTGGCATTTAATGCGGGCCTGGGTTACATTGCCGAAAAAGAGAAGGTGGATCAGGCTATCGGCTCGGTGTATCAGTACAATTTCCTCGAAAGCCTGAGGGAGTTTTCCAATGTTCAGCGGGTGTACGGATTAAATGACGAAGCCGGCGTGGTGTTGTGTACCTGGCCGCATGGAAACCAACCCGTTCTGCCCTTTGTTTACGCACAGGAGATATGGAGTGGCGTGGAATACCAGGTGGCAGCTTCGCTGATTTATTCGGGAAGAACCGGGGAAGGCTTGCGCGTGGTGGAAGCCGTTCAGGACAGGTACAGGGGCAGCAAGCGAAATCCCTTTGAGCACAACGAATCGGGGGTCCATTATGCACGGGCACTGTCCTCCTGGTCCGTTTTGCTGGCCTTGTCAGGCATTGAATTTGACGGGCTTACGCAGGAACTTGCCTTTTCTCCGAAAATCTCTGCTGCCGTTTTCCGTTCTTTCTGGTCGACCGCTTCGGCATGGGGAGAAATTGTCATCGATAAAAACCAGGCAAAACTGGAAGTGATCCACGGAACATTGACCCTTCAAAAACTGACCATCCGGGGCAAGGATGCTGTATCTTCCATCACCCGGATTTACAAAAACGGGAAAACAGTCCGGGAAGGGGAGGTGCTGGTGCTGGTTTTTGAGGATTGACCTTTTTTGGAAAATATCAGACCTGTGTATTGATTGAATTGCCGTAAATTTAAACTTCAACCTGAACTAAAACCAAGATTAAATCCAATAAACATGGAAAACCATTTGAACCGCCGCAATTTTATTAAAAAGACATCCATGCTGTCTGCCGGCATTGGTGCAGCAAGCATTCTTCCCTCCAGGGTATGGGGGGCAAAGGCAGCTCCCAGCGACCAGGTCAATGTGGCCCTGATCGGATGCCGCAGCCGGGGTTTTGGGAGCCTGAAAGACCATTTAAGCTTCGGGGAAACCAATTGTGTGGCCATGTGCGATGTGGATCAGAACCTCCTGGAAGAGCGTGCTGCCGAAATAAAGAAGACCTATGGCGATACGCCGAAGCTTTACAAGGATTTTCGCAAGATGCTTGAACAGGATGATATTGATGTGGTTATTGTGGGTACTCCCGACCACTGGCACTGTCTGAATACGGTTTACGCCCTGCAGGCCGGGAAAGATGTATATGTGGAAAAGCCCATGGCCAACACCATTGAGGAATGCAACATCATGGCCAGGGCTGCCAATTATTACAATGGCATTGTGCAGGTCGGGCAACAGCAGCGGAGCAATCCGGTATTTATTGAGGTGATGAAACTGATCAAGGCCGGGACCATTGGTTCGCTCCGGAAAGTGAATATGTGGGCCAATTTCAATTACGGACTGGGGGTCAACCCGGCCATGGACGAACCGGTACCCCAGGGGGTTGACTACAACATGTGGCTGGGACCTGCTCCCAACCGTCCGTTCAATACCAATCATTTTCATGGATCATGGCGTCATTTCTGGAACTACGGGGGTGGCATGTTTTCCGATTGGGGAGTCCACCTTGTAGATATGGGGCTCTGGGCAAAAGACCAGGTGCAGGGGCCAACCCAGGTGCTGACCTATGCCGAAAACAGCAGCTCATTTGAAAAGAAACGGGATACTTTTGATACCCAGACGGCCATCTTCCCGATGAAGGATTATGTCATCAGCTATGAAATGATAGCCGGTGTTGAAAAGGGGCCCTACCCGCTCATGTACGGTGTGGCTTTTATTGGGGATAAGGCCACGATCAAGGCAAACAGGAGCAGCTATGAAATCATTCCCGAATGGGACAGCGAGAAGAAGGCCAACATGGTTGAACCTGTCAGATTTGAAAAGGGTCAGGAAGCACATGCCCTCCATGTCCGCAACTTTCTCGATTGTGTAAAAACCAGGCAAACGCCGGCCTGTCCGCCTGAAGTAGGAAGAGCTGGAGCACTCCATGTCCATGCATCCAATATTTCTGCCCGAATCGGCGAACCACACCTGGTCTGGGATGACAGACTCAACAAATTCACAAACTCAGAGAAAGCAAACAGCTTCATCGTGCCGGAATACCGGGCACCGTGGACCTTGCCTGTGATCGGGTAGCTGACCATATGGTTTATTAACGAAAAAACAAAATGATGGTATCAAGAAGAGATTTCATTTTAAAAGCTGCTTTGGGCTCTGCTGCCGTCGCATCAGCACCCCTGCTCTCCTTTTCGGCTGAGGGCAATCATAAACTCAAAAACATCGGGTACATCAGCGGTATCCTGAAAAATAACCTGGCAGAGGGTGACTGGAAGGAGGTCCTGAAAAGAACCGTGGAATTGGGTTTTACAGAATATGAAGGGGGATTGCAGGGCGATTCTCCGGAAGAATTTCTGAAATTTTGTAAAAGCATCGGTCTGAAACCGGTTGCCGGAGGGGTCGGAATTTCTGACGACATAGACAAAATTCAGCCAGGCCTGGATACAATCAATGCGATGCAAATGGAATATGCCGTTTGTTACTGGCCGTGGTTCGTGGGGGGCCCCTTTACCCTTGAAGATTGCAAAAGAAGTACTGAAACCCTGAATATCATGGGGGAGAGGGCAAAGGCAAACGGGCTGAAATTCTGCTGGCACAACCATAACAAGGAATTCATCGACATGGAGGAAGGCCGGCCTTTTGATTACCTGATGGCGCATACCGAAAAGGATCTGGTAGCTGTAGAAATGGATATTTACTGGGTGGTCAAGGGCGAAGCCGACCCGCTGGAAGTACTGAAAAAATATGAAGGACGGATACCGATCCTGCATGTGAAAGACATGGCACCGGGTTCCGAAATGGATTTTGCCTGTCCGGGAAGCGGCATCATTGATTTCCCGTCGATCTTTGCGGAGGCCCACCGCCAGGGTATCAGGCACTATTTTGTGGAACGCGACCAATGTGCCGACGGCCTGGCATGCCTGGAATCAAGCGGGGTGTATCTGAAGAACCTGAGATTCTGAGCGGTTCATCTATAACCTTCCCAGTGATATTTGATGTAATTACCTGGAATCTCGACCCTGAGATTTTCACCATTGGTAACTGGGACCCCCGATGGTACGGTGTCATGTTTGCTTCGGCTTTTCTTTCGGGATACTGAATATTTAAGCGGTACCTCCGTTCAGATAAACTTTCAGAGGAAATGCTGGATAAGTTACTGGAAATCCGTCCGAACAATCGGAATGCACAGGTGCATTTGCCCAATCATTACGTGATCGTTGTCAGGCTATTTCAGTAAAAGGGGGTTTTGAGACCCCCGTGTTACTTATTGACCAGAATTCCTTAATTTGGCTGAAATACATGAGGTCTTTCATGACAAATGAAATACACGATAAGGAGTTGGTCAGAAATTTGCAGCGGGGCGATGTATTTTCCTTTGATAAAATTTACAGCAAATACAATAGAAAAATTTACGCCTTCTCCCTCAGTTATCTCAGGAGCAGGGAAGAGGCCGAAGGGGTGGTTCAGGATGTTTTTCTTATTCTATGGCGAAAACGGAATGACCTGAAGGACCAATACAACTTCGAATCATATCTTTTCACAATCACCTATAACACCATCAGGCAGTATTTCCGTAAATCATACCGGGAAACAAGATTTCTGGAAGACTATGTCAGAACCATAAATACGGATGATGATTCCACCCGTACCGAAATTGAATTCAACGACCTGATGAATCTGGCTGAAAAAGTGATCGATCAATTACCTCCGAGACAGAAAGCCATTTATCACTTAAACATGAGGGAAGGCCTGACATGCGAAGAAATCTCAAAGCAACTCAGGATTTCCATCAGAACGGTCGAAAACCACTTACAAAGGGCCAAAAAATACCTTAAGAATGCACTTTCAGATGAAAGATTGGTGACACTGCTGTTTATATGGCTTTTCATTGACTGATCATCTGTTCGGGTGGCCTTCTTTTTGTAAATTCTTGGCAGTTATTTAGAATGCCTCCAAACAGAATGAATGACTGAGTACCTGTCCAACCCTCCGGCATATTATATGTACAGATCCTGACTTTGAAGTGAGTTTTGGGTTAAAAAGGTTAGTCAAAGGTTTAGGTTTAGTTGAAATGGACTAGAAGTACCTGTACTTGGTACTTTTAGTCCTATTATTAGAAATAGTATGTAAATGAATTCATTGAAGGGCCAAATTGAAGAACCAACTTATGAACATCGATAAACAACTGCTTTACAGCTATCTCGATGGTAAGGGAGACACAGAAGAGAGGCAAAATATTTCGGATTGGTTCTCAGGACTGTTAACAAACGAGGAATTAAGAAAAGTATCGCATGAACGATGGGATCTGATACCCGGAGACATTCCGGTTCCGGGGTACAATGAAGACGCTGTACACGACAGGATCCATCATCTGATTAGACTCGAGGAGGCCCGTGCTTATCACAAGAACAGGACAAGAATAAAACTGATCAGATTCTTCACACGGGTTGCCGCCATTTTTTTCATCCCCCTTGTATTGTTTACCGTATTGAACTGGGAAAACAGTTTTGAAGGAAAAAAGGCTGTCAGCGATACCGAAATATATTCCCCGCTTTCGACCCGGTCAAGTTTTATCCTGCCCGACGGGTCGGCTGGATGGCTGAATGGTGGAAGTTACCTGAGCTTTCCAACCAGGTTTAAAGGGAAAAACCGGAACGTCAGGCTTTCCGGAGAAGCCTATTTTCGCGTTAAAAGCAGTTCCCGGAAACCTTTTATTGTAATCACGGATGAGATGAGGATCAAGGTTTACGGAACCTCTTTTAATGTAATGGCATATCCGGATGAAGAAAGCATTGAAGTTACCCTTGAATCAGGAAAAGTCGAACTCTTGGGCAGTAATGGCAAGGAAAATAAACGTTCGATGGGAATATTGACTCCCGGGGAACGAGGCATTTTGTTGAGAGGGACCCATGTTTTCAGGAAGGAAAGCGTAAGGGTCGACCAGTTTACCGCGTGGAAGGAAGGCAGGCTGATGTTCCGCAATGAACCCATGGATCAGGTTATCAGGAAAATGAACCGCTGGTATAACGTGAATATCATCATCCGGGATAAACGGCTCGAATCATATAACTACCGGGCAACTTTTATGGATGAACAGCTGGATGAGGTCCTGAAAATATTCCAGCGTAC
>JAZDPG010000061.1:0-2807 GCA_043797815.1 Bacteroidota bacterium | reverse complement strand
CCATTTTGGCACTAGTAATGGATATTTTAGCGATTAAACAACGGTTTGGAATCATTGGCAACTCACTTTTGCTTGATAGGGCAATCGATGTAGCCCGGCAGGTTGCCCCTACCGATATAACTGTTCTTATCTCCGGAGAGAGTGGAACAGGGAAAGAGTTTTTTCCGAAGATCATTCATCAATTAAGCGCACGTAAGCACGGACCTTACATTGCAGTGAACTGCGGAGCTATTCCGGAAGGGACAATTGATTCGGAACTCTTCGGCCACGAAAAGGGCTCTTTCACCGGAGCTCATGAAGCACGGAAAGGTTATTTTGAGGTGGTCAACGGCGGGACCATCTTCCTGGATGAAGTGGCAGAGTTGCCGTTGTCAACGCAGGTTAGGTTGTTGAGAGTTCTTGAAAGCGGCGAATATATACGTGTTGGCTCTTCGAAAGAGTTGAAGACCAATGTACGGGTTGTTGCAGCATCCAATATCAACCTCCCGGATGCCATTGCAAATGGTAAATTCCGGCAGGATCTCTATTATCGACTCAATACAGTTCCCATTTACATGCCTCCATTGAGAGACAGGAAAGAGGATATCCACCTGTTGTTTCGCAAATTTGCAAGCGATGCAGCAGAGAAATACAGGATGCCAGGAATTCAGCTGGATGAGGAGGCTGTTCATCTGCTGATCCAGTATCGATGGCCGGGAAATATCCGTCAACTTAAAAACATTACAGAGCAGATCTCTATCATTGAGAAGAAACGGGAGATCAATGAAGAGACACTAAAGAAATACCTGCCTGATAGTCATATCAGTGAACTTCCTATTCTATATAAAGGAGAGGAATCGACAAAAATATCTGAACGGGAGTTACTTTACAAAGTACTCTTTGATATGAAGCGGGACATGAATGATCTGAAACAACTGGTGATGAACCTGCTTGAAAGTGAACGTGTGGAGGAGACTTTTGGAGAGAACAAACACCTGCTGAAACGACTCTACAAAAATTACCCGGAGGAGATGCCGGGTGATGTGCCGGTTATTATGAAACCTACAGATTCCAGGTTCGATGAGACTGTTGAAGAGACTGAGGAGGTCAACGAATCGCTCTCCCTGCAAAAACAGGAGGTTGAGTTCATCAGGCGGGCGTTAAAAAAATTTGACGGCAAACGGAAAGAGGCTGCACGGGAACTTGGAATTTCTGAGCGTACGCTCTATCGCAAAATCAAGGAATACGACATCGAGGAATGAGAAGTTCCATCACTACCGGTTTCTTCAGCCTTTATGGTGTTTTCGCCCTGACCTTATTGTTGCCGGTGCTTGTGTTTACCGGATCGTGTCGTATGAGTTACAGTTTCACCGGCGCATCAATCTCTCCTGAGGTGAAGACCATCTCGATCAACAACTTTCCGAATAAAGCAATGCTGGTTGTACCTACCCTCAGCCGCAACTTAACCGAGGCACTGCAGAACTACTTTACATCACAGACGAACCTGATCCTGGTAGACCGTAACGGCGACCTGACCTTGGAGGGTTCCATAACAGGGTATGCTGTACAGCCTCAGGCTATCTCAGGGAATGAGGTAGCACAGTTGAACAGGCTTACCATCACTGTCCAGGTTAAGTTTACAAACAAATTTGATGAGAAACAGAATTTCGAATCTAACTTTTCGAGGTACCTTGATTATCCCAGCTCTCAAAATCTGATTTCGGTACAAGACAACCTGATCGCTGAGATCAACGACCAGCTTGTGCAGGATATTTTTAATAAAGCTGTGGTAAACTGGTAAAATTAGTAAGAGAACAAATGGAGAGTATAGAATTTCTGGCCTATATCAACAACCCCGTTGCTGTCGATGCCAATAGCTTGAAACAGTTCGAAGATGTGCATAAGGAGTACCCTTTTTGCCAGACCGCTCAGTTACTTTTTGCGTTGAATCTCTATGCTGAAGAGCACCCGCAATACGCAGTTCAACTGAAGAGAGCCTCAGCCTATGCTGCTGACCGCCGTCAGCTGAAGCGACTGATTGACAGATACCGGATCACACATCCCAAACAGGCAACTCCCAAAATAGCAGTTCCCGTTAAACCAATTGCTCCAGCTAAATTCCTTGAACCATCAAAACCTTCCCCACCCCCTTCACCCCGTCACTACGTAACAACTGCACCACTTCACCCTCTCCCCACCTCACTACCCTCCATCTCCCAGCAGCCGCGGGTGGCATTCAAGCCTGTAGTTCCCGGAAGTGAGGAGCCACGTGGAGGGGATTTGTTGCGGGAAAAGTTACTCGAGATCGTTCACAGGAGATTGAACGAGATCGCAGAGGAGCATGGCGAAAGTCTGGATACTTACCAGCCTCCAACCGCAGAGTTTCCTTCGTTAGAGATTCCTGGTAAGCAGCGTGTAACATTTTCTGTGGAATCGCCGGGCCCGTTGTCCAAAAAGGAGTTGATCGAGAAGTTTATCCGGGAAGAACCCAGAATCTCTTCTCCACGCAAAGTCTTTCTGAAACCCACCCATCTAACCTCGAGAGATTTACAGGAGGAAGATGAGATTGTAAGTGAAACGCTTGCAATACTCTACTATAAACAAGGAAATACGGGAAAGTCGATACGAGTGTATGAGAAATTGTGTTTGCTTTTCCCAAAAAAAAGTAGTTACTTTGCAGCCCGAATTGAAGCGCTGAAGACTCAAGAGCATCCTGACAATGAAGGCTATGAGTCCTGATCGGCCGAATAATTCGTAATTCGTAATTCGTAATTCGTAATTCTAAAGAGATGGGTTTTTATATTTTAATCTCGGTACTGATCCTCATC
>JAZDPG010000050.1:0-72223 GCA_043797815.1 Bacteroidota bacterium | reverse complement strand
CATGAGTCCCAGCCAGAACAGCTCATCCAACTACCACCAGCTGGACCGGATCATTGTCCAGGTGAATGAATCATCTGAACTTTCTCCTTCCACAGATCTGCTGGCCCGTTTGTTGCTCAGGCGGCATGAAGAGGTAAAGGATTTTGAGATCACTGTTCCGGAGCTGCTGCTGAAACAGGAGCAGCGCACCAAGGATATATTCAACATTGTTCTGGGGGCCATCGCCAGTATCTCCCTTTTGGTCGGGGGCATCGGGATCATGAATATTATGTTTGCCTCGGTAATGGAGCGGATCAAGGAGATTGGTACAAGGCTGGCCATCGGGGCTCAGAAAAGGGATATCGTTGTCCAATTCCTGGCCGAGGCAGTGCTGATCAGTGTAAGCGGAGGTTTGGTAGGTGTGATCATTGGGATTGTATCTTCATACCTGATCACCAAGTTTGCTGATATTCTCACGGTGGTGACACCCTTGAGCGTGGTAATTTCATTTGTTGTTTCCGCATCGGTTGGCGTTATTTTCGGGTACTCCCCGGCCAAACGTGCATCGGAAAGGGATCCCATTGAATCATTAAGGTATGAGTAAAATGTATCGCATCGTCCTGGCATTAGGCTTCATTCTTTGCTCACAGGGGGCCTGGGCTCAGCCGGCCTCCCAAACGGAGCAAAAAGTACTTACCCTTTCAGAGGTGGTCCAGCTGGCCAGGGAACAGTCGCTTATGGGGCTCATGGCCCGGCACCAGTTCCGAAGCAGTTATTGGGCCTACAGGACCCACCAGGCCAGGTTAAGGCCCGGGTTGAACCTGGAAGCCACTGCTCCCTCTCTGAACAACACCATGGAGAGTGTAACCCAACCCGACGGATCTGAAAAATTTGTATCCCGCTCGAACATGCAAACCTCCCTTGACCTTCAGTTGAATCAGAACATCGGGCTTACGGGGGGAAGGGTGTTTGTATCCACCCAGTTGCAGCGAAACGACAATTTTGGTGAAGACCCTCCCACCACCTACCTGGCCTATCCGGTAACCATCGGGTTTTCCCAGCCCATCAACGGGTACAATTCCCTGAAGTGGGACCGGAAGATCGAACCCATGAAGTACGAAGAGGCCAAACTACAGTATGTAAATACAATGGAACGTGTGAGCCAGCGGGCTGTAGGTTATTTCTTTGATCTGGCCCTTGCCCAGATCAACCTGGAGATTGCCAATAAGAACATGGCCAATAACGATACCCTGTACCAGATTGCCAAAGGAAGGTACCAACTGGGAACCATCGGGGAGAATGAGCTGCTTCAGATGGAATACAGCTACCTGACCGCAGGAAGCGACCTGAACGAGGCCAACATTGACCTGGCCCTTAGAAAATCAAGGCTTCGTTCCTTTTTGGGCTTTAATGAGCGGGTGGACCTGGAGTTAAACCTGCCCAGGGAGGTCCCCGAAATTGAACTGGAATATAACCGGACCCTGGCCGAGGCAAAAGCCAACAACCCGGAGATACTGAGCATGGAGCGACAGTTGCTGGAAGCGGAACGGCAGGTTGCCGAAGCACGTTCTCAGAAAGGGATCAGGGCCGATCTGTTTGCCCAGGTGGGATTAAGCCAGTTTGCCGATGAGCTTCCGGGCGCCTACCAGAATCCCCTCAACCAGCAGCGGGTGGAAGTAGGGGTACAGGTACCTATTTTGGATTGGGGCCTGGGGAAGGGGCAATACCGCATGGCCCAGTCGGCCCAGGAGGTGGTCCGGACCGATGTAAGGCAGTCACAGATCGACTTTGATGAAAACATTTTCCTGCAGGTGATGCAGTTCAACCTGCAGGACGACCAGGTGGCCATTGCGTCCAAAGCAGATACCATTGCCAACCTTCGGTACGAGGTGTCAAAACAGCGGTTCCTTATTGGAAAAATCGATGTGCTGGATTTGAATGTGGCACTGGAGGAGAAAGATGTGGCCCGCCGGGGCTATGTCCAGGCAATGAGGAACTATTGGAGTTACTATTTCGATCTGAGGGGACTGACCCTGTATGACTGGCAACAGGACATCAAACTGGAAGAGGATTTCGATGAATTGCTCCTGAAATAGTCCTATTTCCTGTATTTCTCTGAAAAATCAAAGATGGTTTGAAGAATTTTCCGGTCGATGTCTGTGAACTCCTGCCCCCGGCGTTCCATCACAAGCGCAGCAGTTTCCAGTACCTTGTCCATCTTGTAGGTGGTCATCCCCGAAGCTCCGCCCCAGCTGAATGAAGGGATAAAATTCCGGGGAAATCCTGAGCCGAAAATATTGGCAGAGACACCTACCACCGTTCCCGTATTGAACATGGTGTTGATCCCGCATTTGGAATGGTCCCCCATGATCAGGCCACAGAACTGAAGGCCCGTATGAATAAACCTCTCCCCGGGGTAGTTCCAGATCTTCACCTCTGCATAGTTGTTCTTCAGGTTGGAGTTGTTGGTATCGGCTCCCAGGTTGCACCATTCTCCTATCACCGAATTACCAAGGAAACCGTCATGGCCTTTGTTGGAGTTGGAGTGCAACACCGAGTTGTTCACTTCACCGCCCACCCTGCAATTGGGTCCGATGGTAGTGGGGCCATATATCTTTGCAGCCATTTTAACCACAGCTCCTTCGCAAAGCGCAAAGGGGCCGCGGATCACGCTGCCCTCCATGATTTCGCTGCCTTTTCCCAGGTAGACAGGTCCGGAAGAGGCGTTGAGTGTAAAGTGACTGCCCCGGAATCCCGGTTCTGCAAACACCTTATCAGGTTCAACCACACCGGCGGTTTCACTCAGTGTTGCGCTGAGCCGCCCCCGGGTTACCAGCTGGAAGTCGGATTCAATCTCCTGTCCGTTGAGACTGAAAACCTTCCATGGATAATCCACCAGGGAAATCTCCCCGGTATATGCAGCAGCAGATTCAATCCATGTTCCGGTTTGAAAATTCTCTACATCCTTCTCAGCCATTCTTGCTCCCAGCAAGATTCCATCCTTCTTCAAAGCCTCTCCCGGCGCCAGTGAAGTAAGTACCCTGGCCAGTTCGTGGTTCGGCAAAAGGGATCCGTTGATAAGCAGATTATCCCGTCCTGTCACTACCGGGTACCTTTCAGAAAGGTAGGGTTGCGTGATACAGGAGGGAGAAATCCTGGTATGTTTCTCCCATTTCTCTGCAATGGTCAGGATCCCTACCCTCAAATCTGCCACAGGCCTTGTGAAAGTAAGAGGAAGCAGGTTGTCCCACGCGTGATCATCGAACAGGATCAGATGCATTTTTTGTTTTAAATGTACAAAAAAAGCCGTCCCTGATGAGACGGCTTAATGCACAAAGGAATTATGTTCCTTCTATTTTTTCTTCTTGTCCATGTGGGTCTTGTACCTGTTCATGAACTTGTCAACCCGTCCGGCAGTATCCACCAGCTTCATCTTCCCTGTATAAAAAGGGTGTGAAGAACTGGAGATCTCAAGTTTGATCAATGGATATTCATTGCCGTCTTCCATTGTCACTGTCTCCCTGGAAGCTGCAGTTGACCTGGTCAGAAAGGTCTCTCCGTTGGACATGTCCCTGAAGGCCACCAGCCTGTAATTCTTAGGATGTATCTCTTTTTTCATTTCTTGTTTTGTTTTCGATCCCCACGCTTTTTTCAAAACGGAATGCAAAGATAAAAATGTTTGTCAGAACTTCAAAACATTTCGCCTAAATAGATGCATTTCAGTCCTGTATAATGGAGCCCGGGGGCAGTGTACTTTCATCGAGCACCTCCTCCATGAAGCGTTTGTAGGGTTTTTCCCTGTCAAACAGGTACCTGTAGGTATAATGGGTTTTGGTATGGGATGCACCTGTGGCCTGGTAAAGTGCAATCATTTTGGGATTGAAGTCGCCTACCCATGAAAGTTCGAAGTATTTGTAGTGGGGTTTCCGGTCCATAACCTGTCTCAGTTGCCAGAAAATCCCGGATTCAACTCCCGAATTCTGGAATTTGGGGATCACGCCGGCAGCTGTGCCCCTGGCCCGCGTGATGGTTTTTTTCCTCATGTAGTAGAGAAACCGAAGCTTGTTGATCTGATGCAGTTTACCATTCAGGTGGCGGAAGATCTGGTTGGCATCGGGAAGAAACATGAAAAAGGAGATGGGCTCACCGTTGAAGTAGGCAAACCACACCAGTTCAGGATCCATGATGGCCCTGATCTTGCGAAGTTCGTCATGCAGCGAGGCGGGATCCATGGGGGTAAAGTCCTCCCTGAGCTGGCGCCAGGCATTGTTGTAAATGGAGACCGCATCATCCACAAATTCATTTACATTTTTCATGTCAAAGCACCGGTAGGAATAGCCCTTGCGCTTGTTGATCCACGCTGCAATTTTCCAAAACCGTTCCGGGAAAGGTTGGTCCAGGTCCAGCTGAAAGCTCAGCTGCCTGTAATAGAGACGGAATCCGTAATCTTCAAACAACTTCCTGTAATAGGGGAAGTTGTAAGTCATGCCAATGGCCGGTGGCACGAATCCCTGCACCAGGCAGCCCCAGTTGGTATCATTTTCACCGAAATTGATGGGCCCGGTCATGGCCTGGTAGCCATGCTCCAAGAGCCAGTCTTTCGCTGTGTCGAACAGACTGAAAGCCACCTGCGGGTCATCTGCCGATTCAAAAAACCCGCAGCCTCCGCTCCGCACATCATCCGCTTCATCCTTATCCCTGTCATAAAAGGCTGCGATACGGCCCACCGTCCTGCCTCTGTCATTTACTGCGATCCAGCGTTGTACATCACCGTGGTTGAAGTAGGGATTTATCCTCCGGTCAAAGGCCTTCCTGACCTCATTGTCAAACTGGATCACAAAGTTGGGATCATTTTGGTAAAGCTCCCTGGGGAAATCAATGAAAGCCTTTTCCGTTTTTCTGTTATCGACCCTGACTATTTTCATAGTGTAAACCATTCCTGCATAATTTCCTCCTCCAGCGGTTTATCCACCTGTGAGTGATGCACAAATTCGTTTTTCTTGGCGACATATACATAGTCCACGGCCCATACCCCGTGGTTCAATGAGATCTCCCTGATGGCATGAAGGATCATGCGGACCTCCTCGTCAGTCATGGTGGGATGCAGCGACCACCTGACCCATCCCGGCTTCTCTGACAGGTCTCCATGACTGATCTTTTCAGTGATCTCATTGGACTTGTCGTAGGTTACTTCAAGGAGGAAATGTCCGTAGGTTCCTGCGCAGGCGCAACCTCCCCGGGTCTGTATGCCAAACCGGTCATTCAGTAGTTTTACAAACAGGTTGAAGTGGATGTCGGGGTGATAGAAGGAGAGCACTCCCAGGCGGTCATCCACATTGTTAGCCAGAATCTTAATCCCCCCGATCGCCCTCAGTCCGGGAAGCGCTATATCCAGCAGTTCCTTCTCCCGGGCCATGATCTTCTCCACACCCATTTTTGTCTTCAGTTCAATGGCAAGGGCAGATTTGATGGACTGAAGAAATCCGGGGGTTCCGCCGTCCTCACGGACCTCAATATCATCCACGTATTTGTATTTTCCCCAGGGGTTGGTCCAGTCCACTGTCCCCCCGCCCGGATTGTCAGGAACCTCAGCCGAATACATGGCTTTGTCGAAAATCAGAACCCCCGATGATCCGGGCCCTCCCAGAAATTTATGGGGGGAAAAGAAGATGGCATCCAGTTTCTCCATGGGATCATCCGGGTGCATGTTCATATCCATGTAAGGGGCACTGGCAGCAAAATCAATAAAAACCAGGCCGCCGTATTCGTGCATCAGTCTGGCCAGTTTGTAATAGGGGGTTCTCACACCGGTGACATTGGAGCAGGCTGTAAAGGAGCCTATCTTAAACTTCCGGTCCTTGTATTGTTCCAGTTTGGCGTGAAGATCCTCCAGGTTTACCTGCAGGTTTTTGTCCGGTTCGATCATCACCACATCGGCGGTGGTTTCGAACCACGATGTGTGGTTGGAGTGGTGTTCCATGTGGGTGAGAAACACCACCGGACGATCCCCCTTTTTCACGCAATCGTTTGCGGACCCCCCGCAGCCTTTCAGGCTGAGGATGCGCATCAGTTTATTGATCACGGCGGTCATCCCGTATCCTGCTGTGATGATCACATCATTGGGACCTGCATTCACATGCTTTTTAATCAGTTTATGGGACTGTTTGTAAGCCCTGGTCATCAGGGTTCCGGTCAGCGTGGTTTCGGTATGCGTGTTGGCCACATAGGGCCCGAACTGGGATTGCAGTTTATTTTCAATGGGTTCATACAGCCTTCCACTGGCGATCCAGTCTGCGTAGATGATCCGCCTGGTCCCATAGGGGGATTCAAAAGTGGTATCGTTTCCGATGATCTTTTCCCTGAAAGGCTCGAAGTATTTTTCCAGCTCACTCACACTCATACATTTTTTACTCCCTTCCTGCAAACCTGGAGAGCAGCCTCAGGAACTCGATATAGAGCCAGATCAGGGTCACCATCAATCCGAATGCCCCGTACCACTCTATATATTTTGGAGCTCCCATCTTTGATCCTTTATCGATAAAATCGAAGTCCATGATCAGGTTTAGTGCCGCAATGACAATGATCACCAGACTGACCAGGATTCCCAGGGGGCCCGAAGAGTGCATGAACCCGACAGACATACCCAGAAGACCCAGGATCCAGCTGATCAGATAGGCAAACAATACAGCGCCGGTGGCCATCAGCACACCACGCCTGAACCTGGGCGTAGCCCTGATGCGGCCTGAACGGTAGAGGAACAACATGGTAAAAAGGGTTCCGATGGTCAGCAATACCGCCTGGAATGCAATCCCGGGGTATGTGTTGTTGATCACAGCACTGATGGACCCCAGGAACAAACCTTCCAGAATGGCATAAATGGGTGCTGATACCGGAGCTGATTTGGGACTGAATACAGTAACCATGGCCAGGATAAGGCCCCCGATACCCCCTATCATTGCCATTGTTCCTGCCCGTCCCGGATCAGCTCCCATGACCATTTTCCAGGTATAGGCCGCTGCTCCGATCACCAGCAACAACATGAGCCCTATTTTATTGATGGTTCCGTTAATCGTCATCACGCTGCTTCCGTCAGCCATTGTCCCGGCCTTCTCAAAGATCCGTCCTGTCAATACAGGATTGGATGATCTTATCGCTCTCATATCACTCAATTTTGTGTTAAATATAGACTATTTAAATCTATTGTGCTGAGCAAATCACATGCCACACCACAGGGCAGGGGCAAGCATGACAGAATTGCAGTATAATGCTTACTTTTGATCATGTTTCGTGCCATTCGCAATATCTGGCAAACCGAGTTTTTCAAAAATGTGGCCACCCTCATTTCGGGGACCACATTTGCACAGGCTTTTTCCATTGTTATCTACATCCTCCTGAGCCGCATCTATTCGGAGGAGGATTTTGGTGTGTTTGGCCTCTATATGAATATTCTCAACATCACCATCATCTTCTCTACGGCCAAGTATGAACTTGCCATTTTGCTGCCCAAGCGTGATAAGGAAGCGGTCAATCTGCTGGGCCTTTCGGGCCTGGTCAGTGCCGGGGTGAGCCTTGCCTTGCTTTTGCCCGTGGTTCTTTTGAACAGCCAGATCTGCAAGTGGCTTGGAAGTGAGGAAATATCAGGATGGTTGTATCTCATTCCCCTCTCCACCCTGCTGGTTGGACTGTTCCAGTCCTTTAGGAATTACTCCAACAGGGAGAAGAAGTACAGGCTCATTGCCGGGGCCAACATCACACAGAGCCTGGGGAATTCCCTGATGAAGCTCGGACTGGGGCTGGTCATTGCCGGGGCTACCGGTCTGATTTTCGGGGTGGTCTTCGGACAGCTGGTGGGTTTTCTGCTCTTCTTCGTGGTCTATGTCCGTAACCAGAGGCATAAACTGGGATGGATAGAGGCTGCAGAGATGAAGCGCCTGGCCGGGTTGTACAGCCTTTTTCCCAAATTCAACATGTGGCAGGGGCTGATCAATAACCTTTCCGGGGCATTCCCGGTATTCGTGTTCTCCTCTTTCTTCTCCACAGCCATTGCCGGATTGTATACCTTCGGATACATGGTCATCTACCGCCCGGTGAACCTGGTGGCCAGTGCTTTTTACCAGGTTTTGTACCAGCGCTTTGTGGCGATGCAACACAGGGGTGAGAATATCCTTCCCGAAGCACTGCTGTTTATCAGGCGCACCATTCAATGGCTGATTATCCCGTTTGTGGTTTTCGGTATTTTCGCGCCGGAGATCTTTGGTTTCCTTTTCAGTGATAAATGGATCGAAGCGGGCCGGTATACCCAGATCATGCTTCCCTGGATCTTCATGGGGGCCCTGACCATGCCCCTCTCCTTTATCCCGGATATTTTCCGTAGGCAGCAAACGGCCATGGTTATTGACGGGATCAGGCTGGCAGTCCGCCTGGCTGCTCTTTCTGTTGGAGTAATGATGGATAGTGTTTACCTTGGGCTTGCATTGTACAGCGGGGTCAGTACCTTGATGACTTTGTACAGCCTGACATGGTACTTTCGGCTGATCAGAATGAACAACCTGAAGAATAAAAATGAGTAAACTATCAAAGGCATTGAAAGCCCTCTGGTGGATCGCCAGGAAACCGGTTTTGCTGAACCGGGTACTTACCGACGATGATTCTTGGAAGGGCTATGTAAAGCGCAAATATGCACTGCCCGATGGTCTGCCGGTGATCACCATGGACCAGCTGGTCAGCACCCAGCCTGTTTCCCTGGGGCCCATGACTTTCCTGGACGGGGGCTCTTTGCCAACGGATATGATGTTGCTTGCATTGCTGGCAGAAAGCATCAAGGATTGCAGGTATTTCGAAATCGGGACATGGCGGGGCGAGAGTGTGGCCGCCATCTCCTCCAGGGCGCAGAGTTGCCATACCCTCTGTCTGACTGACGAGGAGATGCGGGAACTGGGAATGCATGAGAAGTCCATTGCTTCCCACGGACTCTTCTCAAAGGATCTCGAAAATGTGGTCCAGCTGAGAGGAGATTCGAAGACCTTTGATTTTGCCTCCCTGGACCGGAAATTTGACCTGGTGTTCATTGACGGGGACCACCACCATGAAACCGTCCGAAGCGATACGAGAAATGTATTTAAACACCTGGTGCATGAAAAGAGCATCGTGGTGTGGCACGACTACGGATTTCATCCCGACCAGGTACGGTTCGAGGTGATGGCAGCCATCCTGGATGGGGCAGGGGCAGACAGGGTGGGTAAAATATACCATGTGGCCCATACCAAATGTGCCGTCTTCACAGGCCACTCCTGTCCCTCCACACCGGCCGGGTTTCCGGTTTACCCCGGGGAGTATTATACCTTCGAAATGAAACGGAATACGATCCTGTCCTCGTGAAGAAAGGAATAGCCGAAAACCATGGAACAACCACGCCGCATACTGATCATTCCATCCTGGTATCCACCCGACGGCGGCTATTTCTTCAAGGAACACAGCGAAGCCATTTCAAAAACAGGATGGAAGGTGGATGTACTGGTGAACCGGGTACTCGGGATCCGGAAACTGATGCAGACCGGGATCTCCGCACTGCGCGGTTACCGTATCCGGGAAGAGAACGGACTCCGGGTGGCCAGGGCCATCACCCTGAAGATCCCCGGAAGTGATAGGATCAACATCTGCCGGTGGTCAGCCCGCACCAGGAAACTCTATGAGCGCTATGAAAAGGAGTTCGGGAAACCAGACCTGATCCTCGCGCACAGCGTCACCTGGGCAGCTTATGCTGCCTGGCTGATCAGGGAGAAGCACAACATTCCCTACCTGGTGGTAGAACACCGGAGCTTCTTTGTCTGGAGTACACCGCAGGCCCGCGACCTGGTCAAACCCTACCACCTTCCCTTTTATGAAATGGCATACAAGAACTGCGGGAAACTGGTGTTGGTGTCCCCAAGCCTGATGCGTGGACTGAAGACCCTGTTGCCATGGATCGAAAAGAAAACCATGGTGATTCCCAACATGATCCGGGAAGATATGTTCCTTCCCCCGGAGCAGCCGCGAAAAACCGATCCGTTTACTTTTTTCTGGGCGGGCCGTTTGGAGCATGTGAAGGGCCTCGACCTGTTTCTGGAGGCGATCCGGATGGTGGCAGAGAAAACCGGTGTTCCTTTCCGGGTCAGACTGGCAGGAAAGGGCTCCCTGAGGGGAGAGCTGGAGCAACAGGCAGCAGACCTGGGCCTGGCTGATTGGGTGGACTTCCTGGGCAGAATCTCCCGTGATGCCATGCAGAAAGAGATGCAGGAAGCCAACTGTTTTGTCCTTCCCACCCGTTATGAAGCCTTCGGAGCCGTTTTAATCGAGGCCATGGCGGCCGGACTGCCTGTGATCGCCACCCGGTCGGGAGGACCCGATACCATTGTGACCAAAGAGAACGGTATACTCGTTGATACAGAAGATGCCGGTCAGCTGGCCGCCGCCATGGAGCAGATGATGGCCACCTACAGCAGCTATTCACAGGAAGCCATCCGCAACCAAACCCTGGCACTTTACGGCGAAATCCGGGTGATGGAACAATACAATGCACTTTTTCTTGATCTACTGGATCAATAAAATCAATTAAAACAAATCTGCTGAATAAAAAAATTTGTAAATTTGCACTCCCAAACGGTGGATGTAGCTCAGTTGGTTAGAGCGCTGGATTGTGGTTCCAGAGGTCGCCGGTTCGACCCCGGTCTTCCACCCAAAGATCAAAACCGTCTTGTGAAAACAGGACGGTTTTTTTTAATCCTGCTTTCAACCCGCTGATTATCTTTGTACCTTTCACTTACCTGCAACGCCAGGACTTTGGTTGGTTTATCAATATTCATAAACACCTATAAAGAAATAGTAAGACCAGCACCGGTGCATATGACGATGTGGTAACCAATAAAAATGACATTCTATGAAAGTCTTTGTCAAAATATTTAGATCAGGATTGCTTGCTTGTATCAACATGGCTGTTCTAAGCTCCTATGGACAAACCAACACATTCAGGGTATTGACAGATTTGGGCACCCACTATGATTATGCCTATTCGATTGACTTGCAGAGCGATGGAAAGGTGATTGTTGCTGGCGATGCTTATGGCACACCCTGTATGGTTCGATTTGATACGACCGGGGTATTGGATCATTCCTTTGGCCTGGGCGGGAAAGTATTTGCATCCTGGGATTGCGGTTCTAATCCTGCTGACAATGACATAAAAATTCAGTCCGATGGAAAGATTGTCCTGGGAACCAGTTGCCACAATGGTGAAAATACGGATTTCATCGTGGCGCGGTACAATATTGACGGAAGCCCTGATCTGGAGTTTGGTGAAAACGGACAGGTGATCAGTCAGTTCGGCAGTTTCGACGAATTATGCAATACAATTGCCATACAACCTGATGGTAAAATACTTGCAGCAGGGGGCATCGGAGTTCTTCCTGCAGGCTATTCTGAATACGATTTTGCACTGGCCAGATATCATTCAGATGGCACCATCGATGATTCCTTTGGCAACTATGGTTTTGTATCCACTCATTTTATGTCCAGATCCAGTATTGCATATGACATGGCGATTCAACAAGATGGCAAGATCGTTCTGGCGGGTGAAGCAAGAGATACATTGTTTACAGATTTTGCACTTGCCAGGTATCATTCAGATGGCTCTCCGGATTTTTCCTTTGGAACTGAAGGAGTTGTCCGGACTGCTCTGTCTGAAACCTATGATCATGCAAGGGCTGTTGTGTTGCAGGCAGATGAAAAAATCCTGGTTGCCGGATCAGCACAAAACGGCTTGTACAATGAGAATATTGCACTTGTCCGGTATGACACCACCGGTTTGCTGGACGGGACTTTCGGCACAGATGGCGTGGTGATTACAGACATAGGTCTTGAATACGGACATTCTATTGCCTTACAGCCCGATCAAAAAATCATTCTGGCTGGTGAATATAGAAATACCAAGTGGGATTTTGCTGCTCTGCGATACAATGTAGATGGCTCTTTGGACCAATCTTTTGGAGTAAATGGAATGATTAGCACTTCTTTTGGCAATGGCGAATCATCCGGAATGGCCGTTGCCATTGGGAATGATGGCGAAATTTTCGTTGCCGGGACTTACAACCACGGAAGTCCGGATTATATGGACTTTGCCCTGGCAAGACTATTCTCAAATCTGGTACCGGACTACACCCTTCTTTTGGCTTCCCCCGGGGACGGTGACACCGTGCACCTTATCAACCCAACCCTGGCCTGGAATCCCGTATTGGGCGCTTCCAGTTATAATTTACAGGTTTCAACGTCATTGGATTTTGGTACAACAGCCATATACGAATCCGGCATTCCGAATACCAACTTTCCGGAATGTGTATTGAACAACAATACCACTTATTACTGGAGGGTAAGTGCTAATATTGATGAAATAACGGGCGAATGGTCCGAACCCTGGCATTTCACAACGGGTGTAACCATTGGTATTGATGAAGGTAATAATGAGCATGTAGGGTTGTATCCCGTACCCATTGCGGATCATGTATTCATTGACGGTATTGAAGAAGAACATACGACCGTCACTGTTTTGACGATGGATGGAAAATTATTGAGACAAACAGAGGGATTTGGCATCAGGGAAATAGATCTGCACGATTTTCCGGATGGCATGTACGTGCTAAGCATCCTCAATTCAAAAATGAGGCTTACGAAAAAGATTATTAAACAATAGACCGGGTTTCAGCACGGGCCATATACCCAACCATTGAAGAAAGGAGCCATAATTATCGCCCTCGGATTATTGGCTATTAAGTCAGTTCTGAGCAACCTTCCCTTTCAGGTACGCCAGGTCCGCTCCCACTTTCTGCCTGAAAGCCTCCTCTGAGATGCCCAGTTCAGTGTCTCCGTGCTCTGCCCCACCCAGGGCGTATTCATAGTGGATGGAGATATCAGCCCGTACCCCCAGCTCCTTCAATTTCAGCAGATAGGTGTCGAAGGGGACCAGTCCCTGTCCCAGGGGAACATCAAGCAACTCCGCGGTATCATGGTTTAACTGCCAGGTAAAATCCTTGATGTCGAGGGAGTTGATGTAGGGCGCCAGGATTTCCAGGAACACAGGCCAGGTTTCCGGCCCCTCCACCATGGCGTGACGTATGTCAAACTGAACACCGGTCCAGGCGGGATCCAGTCCGTCTATCATCTTTAAAAGGTCCCAGCCTGAACTGCCCATATAAAGCCCTGCATGGTTCTGATAGGAAGCAGCAATGTTGTTGGCTTTGTTGATGACCTGAAGCCGGGTCAGCTGCTTGCGGGCGCGTTCGACAGCATCCATTACCTTCACGCCGGGCGAGTATTTGTACCATCCCGGCCTGTACAGGCGAATGCCCAGTTTGCCTGCTGTTTCAAGAATGTCCCGGGTCAGGGGATCCCCTGGATCGGTTATGCCGGTGGTGATCATGGGAACCTCCAGTCCCGCATCGCGGATTTGCTGAACAGCCCGGGGGAGGTCCCGCTTCACATTTTCCGGCAATACATGCCCATTGGGTCTGACGGTCAGGTCGATTCCTGTAAACCCGATTTCAGAAACCAAACGGGCCATTTCACTGTATCCCAGCCAGTGAAGGTGTTTTGAAAAAATGCATATATGCGAATCTTTTCTTATTGGTGAAGTCTGTGATCCGAACAGGCCTGAGGCCGGGGCGATGGCTGTGAGCAGGGCTGCGGCGGATGTCTTCTGCATAAAGCTTCTTCTTTTCATGGCTTGATTTTAGTTTATAAAATTAGTCAACCCAGGCAGAAAATCTGCCCAATCATGAAATTTATCTCCTTGGCACTCCTGCTCTTTGTTCTGGCGCACCTGCAGGCCCAGGCTGATTACTACTCTCCCGCTGTCAATTGGAGATTGGTTTTGACTGATTTCGGGGTTCAGATATGCTGAAGAATATACATGATTAAAATCCCTATATATAATTTGCATATATATAATGAAGTTATATATTTGTGGGTATGATAGCAAATGATTTGTTAAAAGGTACATTGCGGACTATTGTTCTGAAGTTGCTTGCAGACCAAGGGCGGATGTATGGGTACGAAATTACCAAGCGGGTGGAAGAGCTCTCCGCCGGTAAGATCAGACTCACCTTCGGGGCGCTCTATCCTGTGCTGCACAAACTGGAGGCCGACGGGTACATCACCACCGAGAATGAGTTCATCGGGAAACGTGTCCGGAAGTACTACACCCTTACTGAGACAGGCCGGTCGTGGAGTGAGCAGAAAGTGGATGAATTCCTGGATTTTGTAAATACACTGACCCACGTGCTTCATCCCACACCAGCCTGACATGATTGCTGCAAGCATTGATGACAACATTGATCGCATGAAAAGTGATCTTGTCAGCCGTGGACTCACCTATGAACGACTCATGGATGATATCCTGGACCATGTGTGCTGCATGGTTGAGGAGAACATGCAGGAGGGTTTCGATTTTGATTCTTCCTATGAGCGGGTGATGGGCTCCATAGGGGAAAATCACTTGCCCGAGATTCAGCACCAGACTTTATTAAACCTTGATAAAAAATACCAAAGGATGAAAAATTTCACGTATGTATTCGGCCTCTCTTCGGCCCTGCTCGCCATTGTAGGAGCGTTTTTCAAGAGGATGCACTGGCCAGGTGCCGGTATCCTGATCACAGTGGGAATTGTACTGGTTGTACTGGTATTCCTGCCACTCTACTTCATCACCAGCCACAGGGAACAGGTGGAGAAAAAGAATCCCATTTATGCCATTGTAGGCTATCTGACCATTGCCTTGCTGCTGGCCGGAGCCCTGTTCAAGCTCATGCACTGGCCCGGGGCGGGGATGATGATCCAGGTGGGCATTGGATTCCTGATTGTGGGCTTTATTCCTCTCTATGTGGTTAACGCGTTCCAGAAAGGAGGCAAGAAGAAAGTGCAGCTGCCTTATATTGTTATGTTGCTGGTGGGTGTTTCTGTGGTGATGCTGATGACCAATGTCCGGATTTCGAAAGAAGCGATTAACATTTATATGGAGGAAGTGGTGAGCAATGAGCAATACCTGGGCGAGATCACAAAACGCACAGACCTGCTGATGGAGATGACCCGGGACAGTACCTATGCCGATAAACAATCCCAGGTGTTTCGCATCCACGAAAAGGCGGGAGAATTACAGCTTGTTGTGGATGAGTTACGGGAATCCCTGTTGCAGTCGGTGGACCAGCCGGGAACGTCCATCCAGGAGGTGAAAGGCAAAGATAAAATCATCCACCGCAAAGGATGGGATGCCACCAGGGACCTTGACAAGGAAGAGGATTTTATCAGGAAGGCCCGGGGATTCAGGGATATGCTCGATGATATGCTGCTTGATCCTGTGATCCGATGCCAGATTGAAGATCACATGGAGTTTACCAAAAAAGTCCGGCCCTACGAATTTGGTGAACGTTTTGCAACAGGTGAGCCATTGATCTTCAACTACTACATGTTAACGAAGATTTCAAAAGAAATTGCACTCACCGAGTTTGTTTCCATCCAGTATATCCTTCGCCACTAGAGGGAAAAGGGAAAAGGGAAAAGGAAAAAGGGGCCTTTCGGGCCCCTTTTTACTAACCACTTAAACCTAAAAAGAACTGTAAAAGGACGTAAGATTTGTTTTCATGCTTTTAAAAACACATCTCGTGCCAAAACATGCAACAATCAGAAATTAAGTCCAATACGCAGTTTCTTTCAAGGTGATTTGAATATAAAAAGTGAACGGTTGTGGTACTTGGGTGTACGCATCCGGTCACTTTTATGAATGCTATTTTCTGGTCCAGATCGTCTTCCGGCCCAGGGCCTTGATGCCGGCCACATATCCTTTTATATAGAGACTGTTGAAGTCCCCGCCCTCGAACCATGCATAACAGTCATAGGTTTTGCCGTTATCAGGATCATAAATCCTTCCTTCCTGCCACTGTTTCTTTTCAGTGTCGTACTTGAAGTTTTTGACAATCTGCAGGCCCATGATGGGCCGGGTGGCCAGTTTTGGATCGGGATTCTCATCATCGATCTTGGGTTTGCCATTCTCATTGGGTGTTTCCAGCCAGTTGATCTTGCCCAAATATCTACCGTCAGACCCTTTTGTAATTTCAATGGTTGAAGTCTTTTCATCATTGTACCAGGTGCCCTCAATTTTGTTGGCCTGGGAATAGAGGAAAAGCGGAACAAAAAGAACCGCAATGGAAGTAAACAGAAGCTTTTTCATAATTGGTGAGATTTAGTTAGAGTCGGAAAAATAGTGATTTACACGGAATTTGCAATGGGGCAGATCAAATTCGCACAAATTCAGTATAGGTGTGCGGATACTGGTTTTTCCCACCGGCATCCACTGTCTCCGTGGCCCTGGCTTCCCATTGGCTGAAGTCAATTTCGGGAAAAAAGGTATCGGCTTCGAAGGATTGATGCACGCGGGTGAGGTAGAGTTTCCCGGCCACAGGAAGGAATTGGGCGTATACCATGCCTCCGCCAATTACAAAGCACTCGTCCGTTTCACCAGCCAGAGAGATGGCCTCTTCCGGGGACCTGGCCATCTCACAAGCTTTGAAATGCTCTCCCTCCACATCCGAGATCACGATGTGCCTCCGGTTGGGAAGAGCCCCTTTGGGCAGGGAGAGGAAGGTATTTCGTCCCATGATCAGGGTGTGTCCTGTGGTCAGTTTTTGAAAACGTTTCAGATCCCCAGGCAGGTGCCAGAGAAGCTTGTTGTCTTTCCCGATGGCCCGGTTCTGGCCGACGGCCACAATAATGGAGATATTGCGCAGGATCTTTTTTTCCATATCAGACCGAAATAGCACCCTTGATGTGCGGGTGGGGGTCATAGTTTTCAATGATAAAATCGTCAAAACCAAAACGGTCGATCTCTTTGATCTCAGGGTTCAGCTTCACAGTGGGCAGGCTCCTGGGCTCACGGGTAAGTTGCAGGTTGATCTGATCCAGGTGGTTGAGGTAAATATGGGCATCGCCCAGGGTATGCACGAATTCCCCAGGTTCCAAACCGGTCACCTGGGCCATCATCATAAGCAGGAAGGAGTAAGAGGCAATGTTAAAGGGGACACCCAGGAAAATATCGGCACTTCGCTGGTAGAGCTGACAGGAGAGTTTGCCTTCGGCCACATAAAACTGAAACAGGATATGGCAGGGGGGGAGGGCCATCCGGTCCAGTTCACCCACATTCCATGCACTTACGATATGCCGCCTGGAATCGGGACTGTTGATGATCGAGTCCACCACACCGGCTACCTGATCCACATGCTGTCCGTCCGGGGTGGGCCAGCTTCTCCACTGGTAGCCGTAAATATGCCCCAGGTTCCCCTTTTCATCGGCCCATTCGTTCCAGATCCTGACTCCGTTTTCGTTCAGGTACCTGGTATTGGTATCCCCTTTCAGGAACCAGAGCAACTCGTGGAGGATTGATTTCACATGCAGTTTTTTGGTGGTCATCAGTGGAAAACCATCCGACAGATCAAACCTCATCTGGTATCCGAAGGTGCTGATGGTGCCGGTCCCCGTGCGGTCTTCCTTTCTGACTCCCTGGCTGGTGACGTGGGACAATAAATCAAGATACTGCTTCATGCTTCCTCTTCTTCTGGGGTGGATAAAAGTAGCCATTCGACCCAGATTTCGAAAGGAAAAATTATCAACATTAAAAATTATTACCTTTACCGTGGAACGAATGAAAAACCGGTTCACACCCCGCACCCTGCTGGCGATTGCCGGATCCGTCATCCTGGCACTGATGATATGGAGGTTTTCCAGTATCGTCTCCTATATCCTGGTGGCTTCGGTACTTTCACTGATCGGCAGGCCCCTGGTCCATTTGCTGGGGAAGATCAGAATCCGGAAATGGAAAATCCCGGCCTCCATCAGAGCCCTGATCACCCTGATGGTCATTTGGGTCGTGGTTTTTGGTTTTTTCCGCTTGTTTATTCCCCTGGTAGCTGCCGAAGCCCAGGAGCTGTCAAATCTGGATACAGAACAGGTGATAAATGAGTTTGACAAGCCCATACACCAATTGGAAGGCTGGTTCTCAAAACTGAACATCTACGAGGATGACGGGTTTTCGCTGCGTGATGAACTGCAGCAGCGGATTTCTTCGGTGCTGAATGTAAAAGTGATTACAGACCTGCTGGCCACCGTTGCATCTGTCCTGGGCAACCTGGCCATCGCCATTTTTGCCATATCCTTCATCACTTTTTTTCTTCTGAGGGAGGAGCAGCTGATCAGCAACTATATCGTGACCGTGGTTCCGGAGGACAAGGAAAAGGCATTCAGGCATGCCCTCGAATCGGTAAAACACCTGTTGAGAAGGTATTTCGTCGGGATTCTTCTTCAGATGACAGGAATCCTGACCCTGGTTACAATAGGGATGACCATCGTGGGGGTGGGTTTCAGACATGGGCTGGTTATCGGGCTCCTGGCGGCGATCCTGAATATTATCCCCTACGTTGGACCCTGGATCGGTACGGCACTTGGCATCATCCTGGGCATGGCTGCCCACCTGGATATGGACATGGCTACGCAGCTCTTTCCGTTGATCGGGTACATGTTACTCGTATTTATTGTTACGCAGGTTACCGACAATACCGTTTTTCAGCCGGTCATCTTCGGAACCAGCGTTTATGCCCATCCCATCGAGATCTTTATCGTGATTATGATGGCCGGTAGCCTGGCGGGAATCGTTGGTATGATTCTGGCTATTCCCACATATACGGTAATCAGGGTTTTCGCCAAAGAATTTTTTAATAACTTTAGGGTGGTTCAGAAGCTGACCGAGAAGATATGACCCTACCCAGATCCATTGCCATAGCTTGTTTCTGTCTATTCCTGATTCCAGTGGTATCCGGGCAGCAGGCAGAAGACATGCCTGCATTTTCTCCGGACTCTCTGGCTACAGACACAAGCGGCGGGGTACTGGCGGTTCCCAATGTATTCACCCCCAACGACGATGAGATCAACGACTACTTTGAGGTTCAGACCGACGGGATCTCCGTATATGAATTCAGTGTTTTCACCAGGTCAGGAACCCGTGTATTCCAATCCAGCTCACCCAGGATCTTCTGGGACGGAAGGAGCAATGGCGGTCAGCCTTTGAAGGAAGGTGTTTACTATTATGTAATTGAGGCCACCGGTGATGCCGATCCCTTCAGGAAAGCAGGATTCATCTATTTATACCGGTAGCAACCGGTCTCGAAAATCTCTTGACCATCCATCCGAACAGCCATGTGCTGAAGAAAGAAAAGGAGCCGTAAACTACGGGTACCAGGGCCATGGAGTGGCTATGAAGCAGGGTGGCTGCCACGAAGATCGCCAGTGCTGAATTCTGTAATCCCACTTCGATTGAAATGGTGTAACGGTCCCTGATCTTCAGTTTCATCAGCCTGGCCACAAGCAAACCAGCCAGCATGGCCAGCACATTCAGGGCAAAGGCATGGGGAAGGATCTTGAAGAAATCATTGATTGTGGCTGATTCAGTTCCCCTGTCAATGAAGACCACCCCCATATATATCAGGGCAAGCAGGATGGGAAGAATGATTTTCAGGGGGCGCTCAAGTCCGTCAGCCAGCAAGGGTTTCCACTTTCTGATCCTTGTACCGATGTAGGCTGGCAGCAGGGTAATGAGGAAAACATTGAGGATTGTTTCAAGGACATTCAGATGGATATTTGCATCCTGGTGGATAAAAAATCCCAGGGAGAGGGTCACCACCAGAGGAATGGTGATCAGGGTAATCAGGCTGTTCAGGGCGGTTATGGAGATGGAAAGTGCCACATTTCCCCTGAGGAGGTAGGTGATCAGGTTGGAGGTGGCGCCGCCCGGACAGGCAGCTATGATCATCAGGCCCACCTTAAACAGGGGGTCCACATGGCTGATGAGGGCAATGAAAAATGAAATCACGGGAAGCAGGATCATCTGGCAGCACAGACCTGTGATTACTGCCCTGGGATGGAGGAAAATATTCCTGAAATCGCGTTCGGTAAGGGAGAGTCCCATGCCCAGTGTAATGATGGCCAATGTGACAGGGAGGAAGATTTCTGAAAAAATGGATTGCATTGCTGCAAGGTACTCGATTCCGGTTAATTATTTATACCCGCTAAAAATAATATGCATCCATGGCTGGTTTTTCTGCCAATCCCTTAAATTAGTAGTTTCGCCCCGCAACGTATTTAACATAACTAACCTGACCTGTTTATGACAAAAGTCTCAAGTGTCACTTTTGCCTTTCTCTGCCTGGTGAGTATCCTTTGTATAACAATGCCGGCAAATGGGGAGGGAGAAGAGAATGACGATGCGCAACACGTTGAGGCCCTGATGCGTGGTGAGCGCCTTTTCTATGGCCTGATCAAAGGAAAATTTGAATCCTTAGCCTGTGCGGATTGCCACAATACGGTGGAGATCGATACCTTCAACTGGAATCCCAATGCCTGGGAGATCGCACACCGCTATAAAATGGAAAGCGTGGAAACTTTTCAAAAAGCGGTACTCACTCCCGGCAGCATGACCATGTCGGCCATGCATTCGACCTTTCAACTGACTGAAGGTGATGTGGAACTGATCAAAATGTTCCTGGATGACTTTGAGGGTCATGGGCTGGAAAAGGAGAAACCGGTGATCAACAAGATATTTCTTTTTATCCTGCTGGGGATTCTTCTTACCTGGATCCTGCTGGATATTTTCTTTCTGAAGCGGGTGAAACGACGCTATATCCTGGGCATCCTTTTCATGGCAGCGTTGGCCTTGCAGATTAAATTGGTCTATGATGCAGGGACTTCCCTGGGCCGGCAGGAACTCTATGAACCGGATCAGCCCGTCAGGTTTTCCCATGTGGTTCATGCCCGTGACAACCAGATTGCCTGCCAGTATTGCCACACCACGGTGGATCAATCCAAATCTGCCGGCATTCCCGATGTGGGCGTGTGCTGGAACTGCCACTCCATTGTCCGTGAGGGAACCCATTCGGGGAGATACCAGATCAACAAGGTTGTGGAGGGATATGAATCGGGAAGCGCCATTAAGTGGATCCGGATCCACAACCTGCAGGATCATGTCTTCTTCAGTCATGCCCAGCATGTGGCAGTAGCCGGACTCAAATGTACCACCTGCCACGGGCCCGTTGAAGAGATGAACCGCGTGCGTCAGGTCTCCGATCTGAGCATGGGCTGGTGCATTAATTGTCACCGCGATACAGAAGTCCAGTTCTTCAACAATGCATTTTATACGCAATACGAGGAGCTTCACAAAAAGATAAAATCGGGTGAGATTGACCGGGTTACTGCCGACCTCATCGGTGGTACCGAATGCTCCAAATGTCACTATTAAACCAAGCGCATTCCATGGAAAAACAGTGGAGAAGTATAGAAGAATATAACAGCGGCGGACAACTGAACGAGGAAAAGAAGGTGGCGGATACGCCTGCATCCAGGCGCGATTTCCTGAAACTGTTCGGGTTCAGTGTTGCAAGCGCCGCCTTGGTAAGCAGTTGCGAAAAGCCCGTACAGAAAGCCATCCCCTACCTGATCAAACCTGAGGAGGTCACCCCGGGCAAAGCCAGCTACTATGCTTCCACCTTTTTTGACGGAACCGAGTATGGCAGTGTGCTGGTTAAAGTCAGGGACGGGAGGCCCATTAAGATTGAAGGCAATCACCAGTCACCCCTGTCCCGTGGAGGGACCAGTGCAAGAATCCAGGCATCTGTCCTGAATCTTTATGACGATGCCAGGTATAAGGAACCAACCATCAGAGGCCAGGAAGTGGGTTGGGAAGAAATGGACAAGGTGGTAGGGGACCGTCTCGCCAAAGGCGGGCGTACGGTCATCCTGACACCCACGGTCATCAGCCCGTCCACCCGGGAGGTATTCAGAAAGTTCATGCAGTCCCATCCCAATTCGGAGTGGATCCAGTACGACGAGGTTTCTGCCTCCGGGATACGTGAAGCCCACATGTCTGTTTTTGGGGCCCCTGTCATTCCCGGATACCATTTTGACAGGGCCCGGTACATTCTCTCTTTCGATGCGGATTTCCTGGGTACCTGGATCGCCCCGGTAGAATTCACCAGGGACTACGCTGCCACCCGGGAGGTGACCAGTGAACATCCCCGCATGTCCAAACACATCCAGGTGGAATCGGCGCTTTCCATGACAGGTTCCAATGCCGACGAGCGCATTCCGGTGACCCCCGGTGAATCAGAGCTGATGCTGGCGGCTATTTATAACCATCTGGCCGGCGCAACAGGATATCCCCCTGTTTCAGCTCCTCCCTGTGTCACCGATGTGGAAGCTTTGGTGGCCGGACTGATGCATCACAGGGGAAGTTCCATTGTGGTCAGCGGTTCAAACGATCCCGGTGTACAGAAAATGGTGGCCGGCATCAATTATATGCTGGAAAATTACGGGTCCACACTCGACCTGGAAGGAACCATCCAGTTAAAGCAGGGGGATGACAGGAAGTTTGTAGCCCTGATCTCTGCCCTGGACAATGGCCAGGTGGATAACCTGGTCATGGCCCATGTGAACCCGGTATACAGCCTGGGGGGATTTGAATCCATGAAAAAGGCAGGTTTCACCGTTTATATAGGAACCGCCCTCAACGAGACAGCCGAAGCATGTCAGCTGCTCTGCCCCGACCACCATTTCCTGGAGGCATGGGGCGATGCAGAGCCTGTGAAAGGATCCTACAGCCTGCAGCAGCCCTGCATTCATCCCCTGTTTAACACCAGGTCATTTCAGGACAGTATGCTTGTCTGGGCAGGACAGCACAGGAGCTACAGCGACCTGGTGAAATTCTGGTGGGAAAACACCCTTGCTCCTGCCGCGGAGAAGGGCAACAAGGATTGGTGGGTGAAGACCCTGCAGGCCGGTTATTATGAAAAGGATTCCGGGGTAAATCCGGTTTCGGAAAAATACACCCCCCCGGAAGTGATTCTGCATCCTGTACAATCAGATCTCACACTGACGCTCTATTGTACCGTGGCGATCAATGACGGGCGTTATACCAACAATCCGTGGCTTCAGGAGCTGCCTGATCCGGTTTCCAAGGTTTGCTGGGACAACTACCTGGCGGTTTCCACAGCCGATGCAGCTTCCATGGGTCTGGAAGATGAGATGCTGGTCAGACTGAAGGGAGTTGAATTGCCTGTATTGATCCAGCCCGGGCAGGCAAAGGGAACAGTTTCACTGGCCCTGGGTTATGGCCGTACGAAAGCAGGCAAGGTGGGCGACAACCTGGGGGTGAATGCCTTTGCCTGGGTCCCCTTTCTGGAAGGCATGCGCTCTTATACCATCAGCCAGGTGCGTTTGGAGACCACCTCCCTTACCTATCCCATTGCTCGGACCCAGACACAGCATACCATGGAGGGCAGGCCCATTGTCAGGGAGACAAGCCTCGAGGAATTGAAGGCTGATCCTTATGCAGGAAACCATTTTCACCTGGAGTCTGAAGCACAGAAGGAGACCCTCTACCCGGAGGTCGGGTTTGACGGGTTTCACTGGGGCCTGATGGTTGACCTGAACAAATGCACGGGTTGCAACAACTGCGTGGTAGCCTGTATTTCGGAGAACAATGTGGCAGTGGTGGGAAAAGAGGAGGTAAAGAAACGGAGGATCATGCACTGGATCCGGATCGACCGCTACTATTCGGAAAATCCGGAAAATCCAAGGGTCTTTCAGCAGCCGGTCATGTGTCAGCATTGCGACAATGCACCCTGTGAAAATGTTTGTCCGGTTTCGGCCACCATGCACAGCAACGAGGGACTCAACCAGGTGGCCTATGTGCGTTGTATCGGAACCAAATACTGCATCAACAACTGCCCCTACAGGGTGCGGAGGTTCAACTGGTTCAGGTTTGTGAAGAATGACCAATTCGATTTCAACCAGAACAGCGACCTGTCCCGCCTGGTGCTCAATCCCGATGTGACCGTGCGGGAACGCGGGGTAGTCGAGAAGTGTACCTTCTGTGTTCAACGGATCCAGGAAAAGAAAATGGAGGCCAAACTGGATAACAGGGAGCTGGCCGATGGGGAGATCCAGCCTGCCTGTGTACAGTCTTGCCCCGCAGGTGCACTGGTATTCGGCAACCTGAACGATCCCGGTGCGAAGGTAAGCAAGCTGATGAAGGAACAGCGGAATTACCACCTTCTTGAACAGTTGCATACCCTCCCGTCGGTGGGATACCTTACCAAAGTGAGAAACACCAATGGATAACCATTTAAAAAGGAACCATGTATAATACCGAAGTCAGAGGCCCGCTGATCCTGGGAAACAAAACCCTGGACCAGATCACCAGGGACATCACCTCCCCGCTGTATGCCCGGCCCAAATTCTGGTGGCTGGCAGGATTGGGTATCAGTTCGATCATGATGCTGCTGGGATTCTGGGCCATTTTTACAACCGTTTCCCAGGGGATCGGCACCTGGGGGGTCAACAATACGGTGGGCTGGGGCTGGGCCATTATCAATTTTGTGTGGTGGATCGGGATCGGTCACGCCGGTACCGCATTTTCCATATTCCTGCTGATATTGAGGCAGGAATGGAGGTCCTCCATCAACCGGGCTGCAGAAGCGATGACTGTGGTTGCTGTGGGATGTGCTGCCATATTTCCGGCCCTGCACATGGGCCGGATCTGGGATGCCTTTTACATTTTCCCCTATCCCAACACCAGGGGACCCCTTTGGGTAAACTACAATTCGCCTCTTTTCTGGGACTTCATCGCCATTTCGGCATACCTTCTTATTTCGGCTTCATTCTGGTACCTGGGCATGGTGCCTGATTTTGCCACCATCCGCGACAACACCAAATCAAAAATAAAGAAAGCGGTCTACGGTTTTTTCGCCATGGGATGGAGGGGATCCATTGGAGAATGGAAACGCTACGAAGGGCTGAGCTATATCCTGGGTGGTATTGCAGCAGTACTGGTTGTATCGGTCCACTCCATCGTCTCCACCGACTTTGCGGTTTCGGTCGAACCCGGCTGGCATACCACCATCTTCCCTCCCTATTTCGTGGTGGGGGCCATCTTTTCGGGATTTGCCATGGTGATGACCCTGATGATCATCCTGCGCAAAATATACAAACTGGAGGATTATGTAAGCAATGCGCACCTGGATAAAGTGGCCAAAATCCTGATCTTTATCTCCCTGATCATGGGTACCGCCTATAGCACGGAAATTTTCCTGTCCTGGTATTCGGGCAATGAATATGAGATATTTACCTTTTTCCACAACCGGATCACCGGGGAGTTTACCGTCCAGTTCTGGTGCATGTTCACATTCAATGCCCTTGTTCCCCAGCTGATGTGGTTCAGGAAGATCCGCAGCAACATGCTGATCGTTTTTATCATCTCCATTTTGATCAATGTGGGGATGTGGTTTGAACGGTTCAACATTGTGGTTACCTCCCTTTCCAAGGACTACCTTCCTTCGGCATGGGCCACCTATTCGCCCACATTTGTGGAGATCGCCATGTACCTGGGAACCCTGGGCATCTTTGTTTTCGGGGTGCTGCTTTTCTTCAAGTTCATACCCATGATCGCCATCAGCGAAGTAAAAGCTGTGAATAAGTACCAGGTACCCAGTGCCCGGTCCTCAGTAAAAAAGGGAAACCGAAGTAACTGAGCCGCAGGGAGAATAAAAGTTGAAAGTAACAATGAAAATTAAGACGATGGAAACACAATATATTCTGGGGGTATTTGATGAGGAGCAGTCCATGCTCGCCGCATTCAGAAGGATGAAAGAGGAGGAAGTTGAGATCGAGGATGTTTTCATGCCTTATCCTGTGCATGAAGTCCTCGAGAATCATGGGAAGAAATCAAAAATCACCATCGTGGGATGGTTTTACGGATTCTTTGCATCGCTGGGTGTCCTGGCCTTCCTGGTGTATACCGCCGTGATCGACTGGCCTCTCAACTACGGGGGAAAACCCAGCAATGCTTTTCCCTCGTTCCTGGTGGTTACCATTATCCTGACGATTTTCAGCATCACCATCCTGAGCCTGTTTACATTCTCATGGCGGGCCAACCTGTGGCCCAGTAACCAGAAACCCATTTTTCATGAAAGGGCCACCGACGATAAATTTGTGATCCTGGTGAAAAAGGATCAGGTGGATGCGTTGAAGGTCTCCTCATTGATGAAAGAGACCGGTGCATCCGAAATCATTGAAAAGTAAAGACCACAGCATGAACAGAAACTTCATTCTTGCAGCAATCGCTTTGATGGCAACTATTTCGTGCGACCGGACCCGCTCCAGTACGGGGTGGGATTACATGCCGGATATGTATTATTCCAATGCATACGAATCCTATACAGCCAATCCCAACTTCCCGGACAGCCTGACCATGAGGACACCGGTGGAGGGAACGGTTCCCCGGGACATGGTCCCGTTTGCCTGGGTCAAAAGTGATGAGGACCGGATCGCGGCAGGGGAGGCACTGGTCAGTCCCCTGGATGCATCGGAAGAAAACCTGGCCAGGGGCAGAGAAGTATATAACATTTTCTGTTTAAACTGTCATGGCACAGCAGGTGACGGACAGGGATACCTCTATGCCAGCAAACGTTACCCCTATCCGCCCGGAAACCTGGTCAGTAACAAAGTGAAGGTAAGAAAAGACGGTGAAATTTACCATTCCATTACGGTGGGATACGGAATCATGGGGGCCCATGGCAGCATGATCAGGCCCGAAGACCGTTGGAAAATCATTCTCCATATACGTGAAAACCTGCAACAATAGTCGGTGTTAAAAAAAAATCAATGGAAGAAAGACTCAAGTTATCCCGCATCTATATCATCGCCACCCTGGTCATGATTGCCACCGGTATTGTGGCCCTGGTGCTTGCCTTTATGGGAGATCCACAGCGGGCATGGGCCAATTACCTGCTAAACAACGTCTATTTTGTGTCCCTGGCGGTGGGTGCCGTATTGTTCCTGGCCATCCAGCGGGTCACCCATTCGGGATGGTCCGCAGGGTTTATCCGCGTGCCGGAAGCCATGGGGGCTTATATCCCTGTGGCTGCCGTACTGTTCCTGGGCCTCATCCTTGGATCCAAATCACTCTACCACTGGTCCCATTCGGAGGCAGTGGCCCAAGATGCACTACTGTCTCACAAGGCCGTTTATCTGAATATGCCCTTCTGGACCGCAAGGATGGTGGTATTCTTCGGACTCTGGATACTGATGACATGGCTCCTGCGGAGGATTTCGGTGAAGGAGGATACCCAGGGCGGGCTTGATCTTTTCCGGAAAGGGGAGCACTATGCCAAGATCTTCATTTTCATTGTGATTATCACCTTCAGCTTTGCCATGATCGACTGGATTATGTCCATTGATGCACACTGGTACAGTACCATATTTGCCATCCGGAATTTTGTGGCAGCATTCCACCACGGGTCCGTCATCATCACACTGATCGTTTTGATCCTTCACCGGCGCGGGTATTTCCCGTTCATGAACAAATTTCATGTGGGTGACTTTTCCCGGTACATTTTCATGCTCTGTATCATCTGGGGTTACTTCTGGTTTTCAGAGTTCATGCTGATCTGGTACGCAAACATCCCCGAAGAAACGGCCTATTTCATTCCAAGGGTACACGGTGAAGGATGGCGGGTCTTCTTCTTTGCCAACATCATCATCAACTGGTTTCTGCCATTTGTCCTTCTGATGCCAAAGGCCACGGCGCGGAACAGTACGGTGGTAAAGATGGTGATCCCCTTCCTGATCGTCGGGCAGTTCACCGACCTTTATGTACAGATCTTTCCGGGGACAGTGGGTGAGCAGGTACTGGGATTCCAGGAGATCGGAACATTCATCGGATTTACCGGATTGTTTATGCTGGTGACCGGGATTGCCCTGACCAGGTCCAACCTGTACCCTGTCAACCATCCCTATCTGGAGGAGAGCCGGCATCACCATCTATGATCAATGATTACCCTTCCATGCTGAAACTATACCGCAATTTCCATTTCCTGAGTCTTGATATCGTGTTTGGGGCCCTGGCCACTTCACTCCTTGCATCCCGCTTGCTGACGGCCCGTCCGGGGTGGGCCTGGTATACAATCCTCGCCTGTACTGTCTGGCTTCTTTACACGGGCGACCATGTGATCGATGCCTGGAGGCAAAGGAAAAAGAGCCAAAGGGAAATGCACCTGTTTATTTTCAGGAACCGCAGGCTGCTCCTTTGGGCAATGGGTTTGGTGGCCGTAGTGAATGGTTTGCTGATCTTCAACCTGCTCGATCAGGCTGTGCTGAGAGTAGCCCTGGTGCTTGGCGGACTGGTATTTCTGTTCTATGCCATGCGTCATTTGTTCAGGAAGAACAAGTTGTTCTTCATCCCGGGGGAGGTGTTTGTATTGCTGCTCTACCTGGCCGGAACCTGGATGGGGCCTTATGTCACCCGGTCAGTCACGCTGCAGTCAACCCACTGGATGATTTTTCTGATGATGGCAGGTGTGCTTCTGATGAACCTCGGGATCATCTCACTCTTCGATGCAAAGCTGGATTCCAGGCTGGGGATCTCCTCGATGGCAAATGCCCTGGGGAAAAGGGCCACCCGGTTCCTGATGCTGATAACAGCCGGAGGGATTTTTCTGCTGGCAGTGCTTCAATTCCTGGTGTACCGTACGGATCAGACCTCCCAGTTCGGGCTCATCCTGATGGGGATGACCGTTGTGCTGCTGCTGGTGCTGCTGTTTCCCTCCCGGTTCAGGAAGGACGAAGCATACAGGCTGGTCGCCGATGCCGTCCTCTACATGGGCTTCCTCTCCTTCCTCATAGGCTGACATCGTAAAACCGAGATATATTAAATCAGAGAAATAGCCATTTGGCTCCGAGGAATTTTCAGCAAGGAGAAAATTGGCTATTTCTCCCACTTTGTTATATCTCACCCTTTACGGTGTAGCCCGTTTCGGTGATTTTTTCGGAGATCTCTTCCACGGTCGTGACGTTTTTGTCAAATTTCACCCTGGTGAAGGCCTCTTCATGAGACGACTCCACCTCTGCAATCCCGGGCAGGGTTTCAATACCCGCCCTGATGGCATTTTCACAACCTTCGCAGGTCATCCCTTCCACATTCAGCACCACGACCTCCCACGCTGCCTGAGTCGATACCGCCTCCTTATTTGGCGCTTCTGTATCGGTTTTGGGCTGGCTGTTGCATGCAACCATGGTCAGGGCCGCAAACAGCATGATGATCTTATTCATCTTTTCAGGTTTTAATAATCAAGTGTCAGGATCCTTCCCTCCGTGAAGTCGAGGAACCTCTCTTTTTCAGCAATTTTCACGCCATCTCTCAGATCCTCTTTCTCCACCCCGGCAACTTTCATGCAGGCCGGACAGGCCAGAATTTCGGCGCCATTTTCCAACAGCCTTGCAAAAATTTCATCCGACGGATCGAAAGGATCCATTTCCAGGTTGGGAGCATCGTCTGTGACCATATCAATGCCATCTTTATCGAAAAAGACAAGGACATCATTGGACGTAGAGAATTTATCAGCCAGCATCAGGGCCATCAGTACATCGTGGGTGTCATCAGCTCCTTTGCTGATGTGGATGAAGACACCGTCGGTCACTTTTTCGGCATCTTTTAATTGCTCGGCTGTTGTATCCACGCGGATACATGAGGCTGCCATCAAGGGGACCAGAAGGAGTGCAAATACTTTTTTCATAGTGTGGAAATAATTTTATCAGCAATCAGCACCAGGATAATCACAAGGTAAAACAAATTTACAGTAATAAATGCTTTTTTCCAATGGAGTATCAGATCTCCCCGGAAGGAGAGCCTGTACATGCGTACCAGGAAGAGAATGGTAAGAACGATGAGCCCGGCCGAAATCCACATGTTGTCGATGACGGGTGTGGCTGGCAGCATCAGGACGACCACGGCAGTGGCTGCGATCCAGATAAAACTCAGGTTTCTGATCTGCCTGGGCTCCAGCAGCCTGGTGATGACCGGCATTCCTGCATCTTTGAACTGGTTGCCAATCCTGAGCAGCAGCAGCCAGTAGTGGGGCATCTGTCCGACGAAAAGCAGGAAAGCCACCGACAGGATTTCCATGTCCAGCAGATATCCGCCCGATGCAGTCCAGCCGATCAGGGGAGGCAGCGCCCCGATGAGGGCGCCCGGGAATACGGCGAATGCAGTGACCCTCTTTAACGGTGTGTAAACCAGGTTGTACCACATCAAAGTGAAAATCCCCAGTCCGGCAGCAAGCGGGTAACCTGTCAGCCACAGAAGGAGTGTGCCGGAAAGTGCAAACCCTGCCGCAAACCCGGTGGCATGGGACAACCTGATGATCCCGCTTGGAATAGGGCGGCCGGCGGTCCTTTTCATCCTTGCATCGGTCTTCCTTTCCTGGATCTGGTTGAGGGCGCCTGAACCCATGGAAAGAAGGAATATCCCTGAAACTGACAGCAGGGCCCCTTTGTCAAGTACAGGCTGATACAGAAAATATCCAAGGAATCCGGTAAGGGCCACCGGAATGGAAATGGTAACCTTCCCCAGTTTCAGGACAGCTTTGAGATATGAGCTGGCAGAACCCTTACTCATTGAGTGCTTTCAGGTACGCGATAATCAATGCCACCTCTTCTTCACTCACCATCCCCTGGTAAGAGAGCATCAATCCTTTTCCAAAACCCTTCACCACATCGGCATTGGGATCGTAGATGGAGCGTTTCACATAGTCGGCATCCACAAGGACCTGGCGTTCTTCACGGCCGGTAATGACGGTCCGGCTGGTGCCCCAGCCTCCCAGGTAAGAGGGTCCGACCAGTTTGGATCCGTCCACCGAATGACAGGCGTTGCATCCGTTCCGGCGAAGGACCTCCCGGCCCTGCTCGGCCGGTGAGGCCTCAGTATCCCCGGCCGGTCCGGCCACCACAGCAGGTTCCCCCAGCCATGCATCAAACTCCTCTTTGGGCATGACATGTACAGCAGTATTCATGTAGGAGTGTTCCAGTCCGCAATATTCGGCACAGAAAAGATCATACTCTCCAAGGGTACCAGGGATGAACCACATCACTTTGTCCTGTCCCGGAACCATATCTTCCTTGACCCGGAAAGCCGGGATATAGAGGGCGTGAAGAACATCCATGGCTACCAGGTCGAGGATGACCGGTTCGTTCAGGGGTACATAAAGGGAGTCGGTCATTTTCCCGTTTTCATATTGAAACTGGAATTTCCACATCCTTGCAATGGCCTTTACATGCATGGCCTCAGCGGGCGGATTCTTCATGGGGCGCCACCCCATCCATCCGAAATAAAACATGACCAGCACCAGAACCAGCGGAACAACTGTCCATATGATCTCCAGCCTGGTGCTTCCTTCATTCTGTACGGCCCTGGGATGCTTGTCCTTCCTGTATTTATAGATGAATACAATCATCACTGCCGTAAGACCGATCAGAAAAAAGGCAGAGATACCAAGGATCACCATGAATGCCCGGTCGACGCCGGCGACAAAATTGGAAGCTTCTTGTGGAACAGCAGTATACATGGTTCAAGCGGTTTATCTGAATGCGTAGTCCAGGAAAGTGACAAACATCACAACAGCCAGCAGCAGGAAGATCAGCAGGGCCATTACCCGAAACATGCGCTGGTCGTATCTTAAATGCATGAATATGGCAAGGACAAAGGTCGATTTGGTAGCAGCCAGCAACAGCGCCACAGCCATGGACCACCTGGTCAGCTGAATCTGTGTCACTGCCACTGAAACGGATGTCAATACGAGCAACAACAAAAGGACCAGCCCGTAGGTCCGGTAAGATACAATATGGTGTTCGGTGTCTGACATGTCAGTAAGCTTAAGTGATCAGGTAAAAAAGCGGGAACAGGAAAATCCAGATGATATCCACCAGGTGCCAGTAAAGTCCGCCGTTTTCGAGTAACTGGAAATTATCGAACGTGAGCCTGTCTTTCCATACACGCACAAATCCAAATCCAAGCAGTACCATGCCCACGATAATGTGCAGGGCATGCAGGCCTGTCATGAAAAAATAGAGTCCGAAGAACAACACATCACCCTGTCCAAGGTCCTCCAGTACCGGGGAACCCGGGAAGAGCCCGTGACCGATCTTGCCGCTCCATTCGAAGTATTTGTTCACCAGGAAAACCAGTGCCAGAACCATGGTGGTGCCGATCAGGAGCAGGGTGGTCCGCTTGTCCTTCTTCTGAATGGCCGTCGTGGACATGGCAATGGTCATGCTGCTGATTAGCAAAATCACCGTATTGATGGTCCCGATGGTTACATCCAGTTCCTGGGCTGCCAAATGAAAGGCCTGGGAGTTTTTGTAGCGGTAGACGGCGTAGACAATAAAAAGACCCCCAAACAGCAGCAGTTCGGTAAAAATAAACAGCCACATTCCAAGCTTGGAACCAAGATCATCCCTGTGCTTCTGATGATGTACAGTGGGTTCAGACATCGTTCGGGGTTTAGTCAAACTTATAGGTTGCTCTATCGATGACCGGAATTTCATCAAAGTTCTCCAGGATGGGGGGGGCCTGAATTCTCCATTCCAGGTTGGTGCCTCCCCAGGGATTGTGTGGTGCGATTGGTCCGCTCCGGGCCGACTTGATCAGGTTGGTGACCATAATGACCAGGCCGGTGATCATGACCAGGGCACCGAAGGAGGAGATGATGTTCGGGCCATGGAATTCCTCCAGGTAATCGAAATACCTGCGCGGCATTCCTTTGATTCCAAGGTAAAACATGGGGCCGTAAAGGGAAACAAATCCGATGAAAAAAACAATCCAGCCGGTACGGGCCCAGCTGTTGTCATACATGCGGCCATAGACAAGCGGGAACCAGTAGTGGAGGGCCCCGAAAAAAGCAAATCCCACACCACCGAAAACAATGAAGTGAAAATGTGCCACCACAAAGGCTGTATCATGTACATGCACATCGGTGGCCAAAGAGCCGAGAACAAGTCCGGTGAGGCCGCCGATCATGAAGATGAAGATAAATGAGGATGCCCACAAAAAGGGTATCTCGGTACTGATGGAGCCCTGGTGCATGGTCGAGATCCAGTTGAATACCTTGATGGCACTTGGGATGGCCACTATGAAGGTGAGGATCGAAAAAGTAAAGAGCGCCGTACCGCTCATACCGGAAGTGAACATGTGGTGCGCCCAGACAAAATAGCCCACAAAGGCGATGGCCAGGGTAGAGAGCACAATGGCCTTGTATCCAAAAATTGTCTTTCTTACGAAAGTGGGGATGATTTCCGAAATAACCCCCATGGCCGGAAGAATCATGATATATACGGCCGGGTGGGAATAGATCCAGAAAAGGTGCTGATAGAGAAGGGGATCGCCCCCCTTGGCCGGGTCAAAGAAACCTATGCCTAAAATCCGCTCCCCTGCAACCATCAGCAGGGTGATTCCAACGATGGGTGTGGCAAGCAGCTGGATCCAGCCGGTTCCGTACAGGGTCCAGGTAAACAGGGGCATCTTCATCCAGGTCATCCCCGGTGCACGCATCCGGTGGATGGTCACAATGAAATTCAGCCCGGTAAGGATGGATGAAAAACCAAGTACAAATGCGCCCAGTGCAGCAGGCAGCATGTTGGTGCCCGTTTTAAAGCTATAGGGTGCATAGAAGGTCCAGCCTGTATCGGGAGGTCCGTTTCCAAACAGTGAAATGATGACCAGTATTGACCCCAGCAGATAGATGTACCACGAAAACAGATTGAGCCTGGGGAAGGCCACATCCCTGGCGCCTATTTGAATGGGCAGCAGGAAATTACCAAATACGGCAGGGAGTCCGGGAATTACGATTAAAAAAATCATAATCACACCATGAACAGTAAATGTGGCATTGTAGGCCTGCGGGCCCATGAGCGTTTTGCCCGGGGCGATCAGTTCCAGCTTCATCAGAAGACCCAGCACCACTCCGATGGTAAACCAGAACATCATGGAGTAGAGGTACAAAAGGGCGATCCGTTTGTGATCGGTGGAAAGGATCCACTTAAAGATCCCCTTCCTCCCCATGTCTTCTTCTAAATAACTTTTATACATAGGTCAGGCAGTTTTTCTTTTTCTGAAAAAAACAAGAACCAGGAACATGACCAGCGCCAGGAAAATGATCAGGGTGGCAGAAACCTTGGTAATATTCAGCACATATCGCTGTCCCTCGGGATCGAAGGAGTAGCAATATTGCAGGACCCGGTTGAAGGTGGGCCCGGATTTGCCCGCAGCTGCTTCAATGATGGACATCTTCAGTTCGAAAGGCAGAAAGTAGATCCCGTTCATGTACCTGGAGATCTTGCCTTCCGGGTCCACAAGGATCAGTGTGGCCGCATGGATAAAATCATTGCCCGTGGGTTTGTATCTGAACCCGGTGGCGTCGGTGAGCTTTTTGATATTGGCGCTGTCGCTGGTAAAAAAGAGCCAGCCTTTCGCGGCTTCTTCCTTTTTCTCCATCAGGTTCAGGTAATTGTTCTTTTTCCGGGTGGCCAGAACGGTGGTTTCCCTGGGATCAAAGCTGATGGTCAGTGCCTGGTAATCCTTTCCCAGAACCAGGTCGGAGGCATCCATTACATCTGAAAGCCCGTCCATGAGCGGGGAGCAGATTCCCGGGCAGCGGTAGTAGACGAAATTCAGGATGGTGGGCTTGTCAATCAGGTCCCCGATCATGAGCGTATCCCCATGCTCATCCACAAGCATGGCATCCATTGGGATATACTGGTCCAGTTTCTCGACGACACCGACTTCCAAATCGGAGTCCGGTTGGCCATGGAGACCCAGGAAGGCCGCCAGGAACACAAGAGTCAGGCTGTTGCGGTTCATACTATTAAGAAACAAATATCCGTTGAAATTGATGGAATTCTCATTCAAAGATCGTAAAATTATTTGCTATTTAGAATTTGTATATATAACTGACCGTAAATAAAATAAAATTTAGTTACTTTATTTCGTGAAACGAAGACTGTAACAATGGTCAGAAAGATATTCAGGTTTTACCTGGAGGGTTTCAGGAAAATGACCTGGGGAAAGCGCTTGTGGGGCATTATCCTGATCAAGCTGTTCATCATGTTCGCCATCCTGCGCATCTTTTTCTTCCCTGATATTCTGAAGCGAGATTTTGACTCAGACCAGGAGCGAAGCAACCACGTTCTTGAACAAATTACAAATCCCTAAGCAAATGACAGACGTTTTTGATATGTCTCTTGTGGACTGGTCCCGGGGGCAATTTGCCCTCACTGCCATGTTTCACTGGATCTTTGTGCCGCTCACACTCGGGCTCTCTTTTATTGTAGCCTTCATGCACACCATCTATGTAAGAAGTGGTGATGAAGCCTGGAAAAGGATTACCAAATTCTGGATGAAACTGTTTGGAATCAATTTTGCCATCGGCGTATCCACCGGGATCATCCTGGAATTTGAGTTTGGTACCAACTGGTCAAATTACTCATGGTTTGTGGGAGATATCTTCGGAGCCCCACTGGCCATAGAAGGAATCCTTGCCTTTTTTCTTGAGTCCACCTTTATCGCCGTCATGTTTTTCGGCTGGAACAAGGTAAGCAAGCGGTTCCACCTTGCTGCATCCTGGCTCACTGCCTTCGGCGCAAACCTTTCAGCCGTCTGGATCCTGGTGGCCAATGCCTGGATGCAGAAACCTGTGGGAACTGCATTCAATCCTGAAACGGCACGCAACGAAATGACCAATTTCTGGGATGTGATCTTCTCGGATGTGGCAGTCAATAAGTTCCTGCATACGGTGACCTCCAGCTTCCTGCTGGCCTCCGTTTTCGTAATCGCAGTCAGCGCCTGGTTCCTGATTCGGAAAAGGGAAGTGCTGTTTGCAAAAAGGAGCACCATTGTGGCCTCTGTATTCGGGGTGATCGCCGGCTTCGCAACCATATTTACAGGGGATACCTCGGCCCGGATCGTAGCACGTCAGCAGCCCATGAAGTTTGCTGCCATGGAGGCCTTGTACGAGGGACAGACCCACGCCCCGCTGGTGGCCATTGGTGCCATGCGGACCGATACCACGGGTCAGCCCAATCCCCGGGAAAACTTCATCTTCAAGATTGAAATTCCCAATGCGCTTTCCTACATGGTTTTCCTGACACCCAGCGGATTTGTGCCGGGGATTTCGGACCTGGTTTTTGGGAACCAGGAGCAGGGTCTTATCTCATATGATGAGAAGATTGAACGCGGGGCTGTGGCCATTCAGACACTGAAAGAGCTAAAAAGGGCCAGGGACCGGGGAGATGATGTGACCTACGCAGCATTGCTGGAGAAGTTTAAAGACCCCCGGTGGCTGGAGGACTATTATAAACATTTTGGATATGGCTACTACAAAGGGCGCGAGCTAAAGGAGCTGATACCCAATGTGAAGATGAACTTTTACTCTTTTCACATCATGGTTATCCTGGGGCTCCACTTCCTGATCCTTTCGCTCATTGTACTCTGGCTGAGTCTGAAAAACAGGTGGGGAGACCGGAAATGGCTTCTCTGGGTGGCGCTGCTCACCCTTCCCCTTCCCTGGATAGCCAGCCAGTGCGGTTGGATAGTGGCTGAGTTGGGTCGTCAGCCCTGGGTGGTTTATGAACTGATGCCCACCCTGTCGGCTGTTACAAAACTGAAGCCAGGGGCCGTCCAGCTCACATTCTGGATCTTCCTGGTCACTTTTACAGCCCTCTTTATTGCCGAGATAAGAATCATGTTGTCGCAAATTAAAAAAGGACCGGGAGGAAAATAGTTATGTTTGGAAATCTGTCACATCTGGCTTTACAACAATACTGGTTTGTTATTGTCTCTCTGCTTGGCGCCATCCTGGTTTTTCTTTTTTTCGTGCAGGGTGGACAAACCTTTATTTTCCGCATCGGGAAGACCGAATCGGAAAGAACCATTATCGTGAATACCCTGGGGAGGAAATGGGAGTTTACCTTCACCACCCTTGTAACTTTCGGGGGGGCTTTTTTCGCGTCGTTTCCCCTCTTTTATGCCACCAGTTTCGGCGGTGCATACTGGGTATGGATGGTCATCCTTTTTGCATTTGTCATCCAGGCGGTATCCTATGAATTCAGAACCAAGGCGAGCAACTTCCTGGGACAGCGTACCTATGAGGTATTCCTTTTCATCAACGGTATGCTGGGAACCCTTCTGGTGGGTGTGGCTGTGGCCACCTTCTTTTCCGGGGCACAGTTCTCGCTTGATGAGATGAACAGCGTAACATGGGCCACCGGGGCACGTGGTCTGGAAGCGGCACTCAGTCTGTTCAACCTTTCCCTGGGCCTCACGGTATTTTTCCTGGCACGGGTTCTTGGGCTGCTCTATTTCATGCTTACCATCGATAACGGGAACATCATTGCACGGGCTAAAAAAGCCCTGCTGTACAATGCCATTCCCTTTGTGGCCTTTTTCCTGCTGTTTGCCGTTTGGCTCCTGCTCAGGGATGGATTTGCTGTAGATCCCCACTCCGGCAAGGTGTCCATGGAGCACTACAAGTACCTGCACAACCTGCTGGCCATGCCCACGGTCCTTGCCCTGTTCCTTGTGGGGGTGCTTGCCGTGCTGGGTGGTATTGCCAGGGGACTGCTGAAGGAGCGCGGCGAGGGGATCTGGTTCACCGGCCCCGGAACAGTCCTGGTGGTGTTCAGCCTCTTTATGCTGGCCGGATTCAACAACACGGCCTTCTATCCTTCGGCCCATGACCTGCAGAGCTCTCTGACCATCACCAACGCCTCATCGAGTCACTATACGCTGGTGGCCATGAGCTGGGTGTCGCTTTTTGTGCCCTTTGTGCTTGCCTACATTGTCATTGCCTGGAGGGCGATCAACAAGAAAAAGATCGATGAGAAGGAGATGCAGGAAGAGCACCATGTTTACTAACCATTATTAATCTTTCACCTTTCACCTATGTATATCGGAGCAATTTTAGGTTATTTGTCCTGGCCTTTCATGATCGTTGTCAGTTACCTGGCAGTACGCTGGGCCCTCAGGTTTTTTGAAAAGAGGCGGGCCGCTGATTCTTCCGCCGGGTAGATTGATGTCATGAAAAAGCACATCCCCAACCTGCTCACCCTGCTGAACCTGGCCTGTGGCACTGTTGCCATGGTCTTCACCCTGGAGGGACAATGGCAGTGGGCCGTTTATCTCCTGCTGGCAGCTGCCGGGTTTGATTTCCTGGACGGACTGGCGGCCAGGTTGCTGAAAGCCAGCAGTGAGATAGGGAAGCAGCTGGATTCTCTGGCAGATATGGTCTCTTTCGGCCTGCTTCCGGCCCTTTTTATCTATGCCATTTTTAAGCAGCAGTTCCCGTTGGCGGGGACAGGCACAATCCCCCCGCCTGTGCAGACGATTCTGCTTGTTTCGTTGGTAATTGTCCCTGTCTTTGCAGCCATACGGCTGGCCCGCTTCAATGTACAGGAGCAGTCAGGCGCTTTTTTCAGCGGATTGCCCACGCCGGCACATGCCTTTTTCTGGACGGGTCTCTACTGGCAAATCATGGACAGCGGCCTGGTATTCGGCACCCTCCTGAACCTCTTCTTCCTCTGGGCCATCATGCTGATCATGGCACTGCACATGATCCTGCCTGTCCCCATGTACACCCTCAAATTTGAACACTTCCGGATCCGGGGCAACCTGGTCCGCTACCTGCTCCTGGCCATTTCGGTGCTTATCCTGGTTTTTACAGGGCTTCCCGGACTGTCTCTTGTGATTTTAACGTATATATTGCTGTCCCTGCTGAACCTTTTGCTCCGGGTAAGGGTTTCAAAATAGGAGGTACCAAGGCCCATTGGAAGACAATAATGATGAAAAATGAAAACAATGCCTTTGCAGAAAGGCTGAGTGCATATAATACGCAGTACTGTATGGAGGTTCCCTCCATGGTGCAAACCCATGCTTTCGTGGATCACCTGATCCAGACCCTTTTCCCGATTAAAAACAATTGTGCCACAGAACCTGCGGAGATTGCCATAGCGCTGGACCGCTGCGCCAATATGCTGAGAGAGTTACTCAATACCATCAGGAAATCCCTTTCCAGATCCCCTGAAGAGCTGGTGGAGACCTTCTTCAGTGAAGTCCCTGAAGCCTTCGAGAAGCTGGCACGCGATGCAGAGGCCATCACCCGTGGTGATCCGGCTGCCAGCTGCGTGGAAGAGATCATCCTGTGCTACCCCGGTTTCTATTGTATCTCGGTTTACCGGATGGCACACATCCTTTACAAACTTGGTATTCCGGTGCTGCCCCGGGTCATGGCCGAATATGCACACGGGAATACAGGAATTGATATTCACCCCGGCGCGACCATCGGTACACCTTTTTTCATTGATCACGGGACAGGGATCGTGATCGGGGAGACCGCACACATTGGAAAGCATGTAAAAATCTACCAGGGGGTAACGCTGGGAGCCCTGACGGTGGACAAAAAAATGACAAACACCAAAAGACATCCCACCATTGAAGATCATGTGGTTATCTATGCAGGGAGTACCATCCTGGGAGGCGGCACGGTCATCGGTCACCACACCGTGGTGGGCGGTAACACCTGGATCACCGAAAGCGTTCCTTCCCATTCGGTTGTCTACCGGAACCACCGGGTGGTGATCAGGGACAGCAAAGGCTATGATGCCCCCATTGACTTCGTTATTTAAAATTGTTATTGTGGGGTTGTGGGATTGTGGGATTGCGGGATTGCGGGATTGTGGGATTGTGTTAGTGTGTTACCTTTAACCCTTATTAATAACCCCATAACCCCTTAACCCCATAACCCCATAACCCCATAACCCCATAAACCCTTATTATGAAATACGAAAACATACTGGAGACCATTGGCAACACACCGCATGTGCGGCTGAACAGGTTGTTTCCCGGTGCCGGGAACGTTTGGGTGAAGCTGGAGCGAAGCAATCCGGGAGGAAGCATCAAGGACCGTATCGCCCTGGCCATGGTCAGGGATGCTGAGGAAAGGGGAATCCTGAAAGAGGGCTCCACGATCATCGAGCCCACCTCGGGAAATACCGGGATCGGATTGGCCATGGTGGCTGCGGTGAGGGGATACAGGATTGTCCTGGTGATGCCCGAATCCATGTCGGTGGAGCGGAGGAACATTCTGAGGGCCTATGGAGCGGAGATTGAGCTTACACCACGCGAAAAAGGGATGAAAGGATCCATGGAAAAGGCTCGCGAACTGGCATCCGGGGTGGATGGAGCCTGGATCCCTTCCCAGTTTGACAATCCTTCAAATCCCTCCATCCACGAAAGCACCACAGCACTGGAGATCCTGGATGATTTTCCCGGCGGGATCGATTATCTGGTAACAGGCGTGGGCACCGGCGGGCACATTTCCGGGGTGGCCCGGGTCCTGAAGCAGAAGATGCCCGGGATCAGGGTTTATGCGGTGGAGCCGGCCGACTCACAGGTCATTGCCGGCGGGAATCCTTCATCCCATGCCATCATGGGGATTGGTGCCGGATTCATCCCGGAAAACCTGGACAGGTCCCTTCTGGATGGCACCTTTGCCGTCACCAAACAGGAAGCCTATGATTTCGCCCGCAGGGCTGCCCGGGAAGAAGGGTTGTTTGCGGGCATATCCTCCGGGGCATCCCTGGCTGCCGTGTCTCAGTTGCTGCAAACGGCAGACTGGGATTCCACCATTCTTACCTTCAATTATGACACCGGGGAAAGATATCTCTCGGTGGATGATCTCTTTTGAGAGGTTTTTGTATTTTTGAGCGAATTGAAAGATCCGTTCTGTTATGCAAACCCCACTGAAAATTGCCATTGATTTTGACGGCACCATTGTTGAGCACAAATATCCTGAAATCGGAAAGGAGCTTCTCTTCGCCTTTGACACGCTGAAAGCGCTGCAGAAACAGAGGCATCAGCTGATCCTCTGGACCTACCGGTCAGGCAAGGAGCTTGAGGATGCCGTGGAATTCTGCAGGCAGAACGGAATCGAGTTTTACGCAGTCAATAAGAGCTACCCCGAAGAGGAGTTTGACGGCTATGAGATGAGCCGGAAGATTGAAGCTGACCTGTTTATCGATGACCGGAATGTGGGCGGATTTCCCGGATGGGGTGAGATTTACCAGATGATCAATCCACAGGAGGCTCCCAGCCTGCAGGATGAAATGAAACGGCTTCAGGGAAAAAGGTCTTTCCTGAAGCGGATTTTGGGCCGTTAATCCTTATGCATCATGATCAGAAAAACCATGCCCTTACTCCTTCTGTTTATTCTGATCCGGGCATGTGGACCGGAAAACGGCGTTTCCGGTAAGAAGATGGAGACTCAGGCAGCAAGACGATCAACCCTGGTCTCACCACCCCAATCCTTCACAAGCACCGTGGGAGAGGACATTCCGGTGAGGCTTGAGTATCCCGACACGTCCGAAGTGGATTCGGTGCAGTTTTACCTGGGCGGGAGGCTGATCCATACCCTGCTATCCGGCGCAGGCTTTCCCGGGGAAGGCCCCGTGGAGGCAAGGATTCCCACCGGAAATGAAAAAACGGGGAAATCCGGATTGCGGCTGAGGATTTATTTCCGGAACGGAACCACTGAAAACCAGAGCAGCCAGATCACCCTTTTGTCCGACCTGAAACCTTCCGAATACGGTTATTCGGTGATCAACCAGTATGCCCATGATGTGAAAGCCTATACCCAGGGACTGCAGTATGTGGACGGCTGGTTTTACGAGGGGACGGGCAATTACGGAACCTCTTCCCTGAGACGGGTTCAGCCTGCCACGGGTAAGGTGGTGCAAATCAGGGACCTGGACCGGTCCCTGTTCGGTGAGGGAATTACGGTCATGGGTGAAAGGATCTACCAGATCACCTACAAATCCCAGGTGGGATTTGTCTATGACAGGTCCAGTTTCGAGGAAATCCGGAAAGTATACTATCAGAACCGTGAAGGCTGGGGGCTCACCCACAATGGAGAGGAGCTGATCATGAGTGACGGCACCAATGTAATCTATTTTCTTGATCCTGAACTTTTTACTGTGGTCAGGCAGATTGAAGTCTATACCGATGAGGGTCCGGCCGACAGCCTGAATGAGCTTGAATATATCAAAGGAAAGATTTGGGCCAACAGGTATTATACCGATGAGATTGTTATCATTGATCCCCAATCGGGGAAGGTAGAAGGGCGCATCAACCTGAAAGGGATACTCAGGGCGGCAGACCGGACACCAAGCACCGATGTTCTCAATGGAATTGCCTGGGATGAGAAGGAGGACCGGGTATTTGTGACCGGCAAATTCTGGCCCCTACTGTTTGAGATCCGCCTGCGCGAGCCGGGATCAGGCTGATAACTCTCCTGAAATGACCTGCACGCTGCGCGGGATAATCTGAAAATCCAGCGGTCCGTGGCCCAGGGTTTCACCGTCCGTTTCTATCTGCAGCCTGGGAGATCCGGCAATCTGAACCGACTGGCCCGTGTAGGTCTCCACCCTCGAGTGTTCCACGATGCTTCCGTTGTAGAGCCGCTTCACATTGGCCAGCACGTTCAGTTTCCCCATTTTTTTAATGAGCGTGATGCTGTACAGCCCGTCATCTGCCACGGCATGGGGCACCTGGATCATTCCACCTCCGCTGTATTTGCAGATCCCCACATTCAGGGAGAAGATCTTCCGGTCATAGCTCTTTCCGTCAATTTCAATGGTTGCCCTCTGCGCCTTGTAGCGAAGCAGACTGGCGAAAATGTTATAAAAATAAAGGAAAGCCCCGCTTTTGCCCCTGTCCTTCATGCGGTTGGACCGCTCCACCACCCGGGCATCAAAACCCATCCCGGCAATATTGATGAAGTAGCGTTTCCACACTTTCCCGTTTCTGGTGTATTGCACAAGGCCTGCATCCTGGATAAAGGTTTTCTGCTTTTTTATGGTCTGTACAGCCTCCTCATACCCTGCAGGGATGTTGAACATGCGGGCCCAGTCATTCCCGGTACCCACGGAAATCATTCCCAGCATCACTTCGGTGGTCTTGATGACTCCCTGGGAAAACAAGCCGTTGATCACCTCGTTTATGGTACCGTCTCCACCTACCACGATAATTTTCGTATAGCCTTCGGTGATTTTGGTTCTGGCGATGATTGATGCGTGCAGGCGCTTGGTGGTGAAGAAGGGTGTGAAATTGATCCCGTGCCTGATCAGCAGTTGCTCAATTTGGGGCCAGTCCTTCCCGGTCTTTCCTCCTCCGGCTGTTTTGTTTACGATGGTTATCCAGGTGGTTTTATCCATTTCTTTAAATTTCCAGTTCTCAAAGATAGGTAAAATCTGTTTTATGGTATCTTTGACCGGCTGGTGATTCATATCTTGGAAAGTTATCATCCGGAAATGTTGATAAAGTGTTAAAAAATGAAAAATCAATGTTTACAATAACGAAATGGGTAAAACCGGCAGGGGGCGCTAAAATAGTAATTTTGAACCCTGCGTAAGCAACCCCGTTTCAAATCATCCAATCAGAAAAAAAATTGTCCGATGGGTAAAGTAATTGCCATAGCGAATCAAAGGGGAGGTGTTGGGAAAACCACTTCAGCAATCAATCTCGGAGCCAGCCTGGCTGTGCTCGAACGAAGAGTGCTGATCATTGATGCAGATCCGCAGGCCAATGCCACTTCGGGATCCGGGTTTGACATCAAAAAAGTGAACACAAGCATCTATGAATGCCTCATCGAGGATGCAGATCCCAGGAAAATAGTCCTTCACAGTGAAATCGAACACCTGGATCTGATCCCGTCGCACATTGATCTGGTAGGCGCTGAAATTGAGATGCTCAATATGAATGCGCGGGAATACATGCTCAAGAATGTGATCAGCAAGGTAAAGGAGGATTATGATTACATCCTGATTGACTGCTCCCCTTCGCTGGGACTGATCACCGTTAATGCCCTGACGGCGGCCGATTCACTGATTATCCCTGTCCAGTGCGAGTATTTTGCCCTGGAAGGCCTGGGTAAGTTGCTGAATACCATCAACATCATCCAGCGGGGACTCAATCCGGACCTGGAGATCGAGGGCTTCCTGCTCACCATGTACGATGCAAGGCTAAGGCTGGCAAACCAGGTGGTGGATGAAGTGAGAAAGCATTTTCAGCAAATGGTATTCGAAACCATTATCCAGAGGAACATCAAGCTGAGTGAGGCACCCAGTTTCGGGAAACCCGCGGTGCTTTATGATGCCGAATCGAGGGGTGCAATAAGTTACCTCAATCTGGCCAGGGAGATCCTGCAGAAAAATGAAGAGACCCTTCTGAAGCAGGAAGAAAAAGTATTGGACTAAGCGAAAAATCCTTATGGCAGCACAAAAGAATGTATTGGGAAGGGGACTGGGAGCATTGATCGATGTTTCTGATAACAGCAACAAGGAACTGATCCATTCGCCTTCGGCGGTGAATGAGATCCCGTTGAAGAGCATCGCTGTGAATCCGTTTCAGCCCAGGTCCTCATTTGACGAAGAGTCACTGATGGAACTGGTCATGTCGGTGGAGAAGCACGGGATCATTCAGCCCATTACGGTCCGCAGGGCTGCTGACAACAGCTACCAGCTGATCACCGGGGAACGCCGGCTCAGGGCTGCACTGAAGGCAGGATTGAAAAGGATCCCGGCCTATGTGCGCGAAGCAGGGGATGAGTCCATGCTGGAACTGGCACTGGTCGAGAATATCCAGAGGGAAGACCTGGATGCCATTGAAATAGCCATTTCATACCAGAGGCTTATTGAAGAGTTCAGCCTGACCCAGGAGGGTCTGGGAGACCGGGTGGGAAAAAAACGGGCCACCATTGCCAACTACCTTCGGCTGCTGAACCTCCCAGTAGAGGTGCAGACTGCCATCAGGGAGAAGAAGCTTTCCATGGGCCATGCCAGGGCTCTGCTTGGTTTTGAGGATAAGCAGGAGCAGCTGGATGCATTTGCCAGGATCCTTTCTCATGACCTTTCCGTCAGGCAGGTGGAGCAACTGGCCCAGAAGTCCAAGTCTGCCGGTTCCACCCGGACGACCAGGGAGGAGGAGCCCAGATCCGATTATGAGGACCTGAGGGAGCACCTTTCACACTATTTCGGAGCCACGGTCGGGTTCAAACGAAGCAATAAAGGTACGGGCCACATCGTTATTCCTTTCAAATCGGATGAGGACTTACAACGCATCGTTAGTATACTCGATAAACCGGGTAAATGAACAGGATCCTGCTGACACTTTTTACCTTTGCCTTTCTATCTATGGCCCTTGGCCAGGAGCGGACAAAACCTGAATTGCACCGTCCTTTACAACCATCCGGGCCCGACACTGCCGGGATTATCCAGGAAAATGATTCGGTTCCCCTGTTCACACAGACACCGCCGGTACAGTCCGACACGGTTTATGTGGAACCGGATTTCAGCCACTCACCCTCCAGGGCCCTCATGGTAGCCCTGGTGCTGCCGGGCCTGGGCCAGGCCTACAACCAGAAATACTGGAAGATGCCCATCGTATGGCTGGCCCTGGGTGGGGCAGGTTATGCCATCTCCTACAATACCAGACAGTACAGGCTGTCCAGCCAGGAATACGCCAACAACCCGGATGACACCAACGAAAGGTACCTCCAGTTCTGGCGAAGGAACATGGAACTCAGTTATATTGCAGCGCTGGGTGTATATGCGCTGCAGGTCCTGGATGCCTATGTGGATGCGCAGCTTTACAGCTGGGATGTGAACGACAATCTCTCCATGGATGTGTCTCCCTCGCTCCAGCCCCTGATGAGCCCCTGCGGTCTCACCGGCCAGGCATACGGACTCACATGCACTTTCAAACTCAAATGACAATGCACAGAAAAAGAAGAGCGCCTGTTGAACACCTGTTGGCCGGGGTGATGATCTGCATGACCACCGCGTTGCCGGGTCAGGAGATGGACTCCCTCCAGGAGCAGTTTTTTCCGGAGGGAGAACTGGAGCTAAGGATGGGGGCTAACCTTGACAGCCTGCTGAACCTCTGGTATGTGAACCAGTCACTCGAGGCAGCAGTGGACGAGTACATTGCCGAGGCAGATACGCTCTTTCCCGATTTTCCCGATTCGGTCTACATGGCCCGGCTGGCCGGAATCCCTTCGGTGGTGGATCTCACCTACAACCGCATTGTAAAGAACTACATCAACGTCTATACACGGCAACGCCGTGAACAGGTCCGCGTCATGCTGGGGCTTTCCGGGTATTATTTTCCCATTTACGAAGAGATTTTTGACCTGTACGGGGTGCCCTACGAGCTGAAGTACCTCTCTGTCATTGAGTCGGCACTTAATCCCAGGGCAGTTTCCCGGGCAGGGGCTGTGGGAACCTGGCAGTTCATGTACAGCACTGGCAGGCACTACGGGCTTACCATCAATTCCCTTGTGGATGAACGGCGCGACCCGGTGGCGTCCACCCATGCGGCAGCCAGGTATCTGGCAGACCTTTACGGGATCTACAAGGATTGGACCCTGGCCCTGGCAGCTTACAATTGCGGACCGGGCAATGTGAACAAGGCCATCCGCCGGTCGGGCGGTCGGCATAATTTCTGGGAGATCTATTACTACCTGCCCCGGGAGACCCGGGGTTACGTCCCGGCCTTTATTGCTGCCACCTATACCATGAACCAGTATGCGGATCACCTGATTACCACAGCACCCCTTCAGCTGCCGGTGTATACCGATACCATCATGGTTCATGAGCCTGTACACCTGATGCAGATTGCCGGAGTGCTGGGAATCCCGGCGCAGCAGATCAGGGACCTGAATCCGCAATACCGCACGGAAGTGATCCCCGCCAACCGGAACAACCCCTATGCGGTCAAGATATCCCAGGAGTATTCAGCGGCTTTCATTGACCTGCAGGACAGCATTTTCTCCTATAAGGATTCGGTGTACTTTGACAGCGGCAAAATGGTTGCTACACCCCAGCACTTTGCCGCCGGAACAAGTATGGATCTGCCGTCCGACAAGTATGATAAGTTTTACTACACTGTGAAATCGGGTGATAATGTGGGCTACATCGCCGACTGGTACGACGTGCGCGCTTCCGATCTCCGGTACTGGAACAACATCAGCCGGAACATGATACGGACCGGACAGAAACTGGTGATTTTCAAGCCCAAAGGCAATTCTGCCAGGTACAGTGAGGTGAACAGCATGAGTTTTGCAGCCAAACAGCGTTTCGCTGGCAATGAGATGCCGGCCACGGCAAACAGCCAGTCAGGCAGCCAGTCGGGCACAGCCGGTGCCGCAACGAAAACAACCCCGCAGGGTGCATCTGCAGATGACACTAATGCCGAATATGTGATGTACAAGGTCCGTCCGGGTGACACGCTCTGGGAGATTGCCAAACAATACCCGGGTGTCTCCGAGGATGATATTGCCAGGCTCAATCACATTACCGATGCCTCCAAAATACAGCCCGGACAGGTGATCAGGATCAGGCGAAAGAGCTGACAGGCACTTGGAATTTCCGCATTGAACGCTATATTTGGTTTATGAAGCCACTGCGGATCTTCATTTTTTTTACGGCGGTAACCCTCCTGCTGTTCCTCCTGGCCCTTGTTTTCCCCCGGCAGGGAATCACCATTACACCCGGTGTTCATTTTAAATTCATGAACCTTGCCGATATATCTGCCAGGGATACGGCGGACAGGGACCAGGTGGTGGAGCAGATGGTGGCCGCTTCCACTGTCACCGAGGATCCGGAGGAGGGTTTTCAACCGGACAGCCTGCCTGTATCTGAGTCAGAACAGGTCTTACAGGTATTCAACCAGGCCAATGCCGACAGCCTGAAGCAGTCGGTTTACCGGATCCGGTTTGCCCAGGGGGAATCACATCTGCTTGATCCCTTTTTTGCAAAGCTGGATGGACTTCTTGACGGATCGGTGCCCCGCACCAGGATTCTTCATTTTGGTGATTCCCAGATAGAGAATGACCGGATGACGGCACTGATCCGCTTCAGGCTTCAAAAACAGTTCGGGGGTTCAGGCACCGGGCTCGTCCAGGCCATCCCGCTTTATTCGGGTCACATGGCCTTTGAACAGGAAGTATCGGGAGCGTGGCTGCGCTATACTTTTTTCGGAAACAGGGATTCGGTCATTGCCCACAACAATTACGGGATCATGGGGGCCTTCTCATCGGTCCCCCCGCCTGAAGAAGGGATATGGCCCGGGTTGTACTACAGGTTCAATACATCGCGGCGCACCGGTACCTTCGACCGGGTCAGGGTGTTCCTCCACTCCTATGTCGATGAGGCATCCATGGCGTTTGTTGTGAATGATACCCTGTCAGATACCATCAGGAATATTCCCGGCGGATTCAGCGTGGCCGATTACCGCCACCACTCCCGGATCAGGGAACTCGCCTTACAGATGAATCTTCCCCGGGGGGGAAGGATTTACGGGATCTCTTTTGAATCAAACAGGGGACTTCAGGTGGATAACATTGCCATGCGCGGGGGATCAGGGCTTATATTTAGCAAAATGGACCGGGAGCAACAGATCCGGATGCTGGAGTACCTTTCTCCCGGACTCCTGATCCTGCAGTATGGGGGGAATGTGGTTCCCTATATCAATGCAGAGCGGTACCAGCGCAACTTCAGGCGGGAGCTGGAGCTCCTGAAGGATTTTTGTCCGGGAGTCCCCGTTATTGTGATCGGTCCCTCCGACATGTCCCTCAAAGAAAAAGGTGTTTTTGTGACGTACCCGGGAGTAGAACCTGTGAGGGATGCCCTGAAGAGAGCAGCCCTGGAGAGCGGATTCGCTTTCTGGGATCTTTATGAAGCCATGGGCGGAACCAACTCCATGCCCTCCTTTGTGCATGCCGACCCACCCCTGGCTTCCACCGATTATGTGCATTTCACAGCCCTGGGGGTGAACCTGGTGGCGGAGATGTTTTACAATGCCCTGATGCTTGAATACAAAAAATATTCATCCCAAAACAGATAAACTTGTTGCAGCACCTGGCGGATATATTTCTTTTTGACCCGGAGAAGCCCCTGATCTTCACCCGCCTTTTCTTCTGGGCCTTCTACCTGGTGGTGCTGCTGGTTTACTCGCTTATCTACAGGCAGCGGGCCGTGAGGAATGCATTCCTGTTTGGTGCCAGCCTCTTCTTTTACTGGAAAACCTCCGGGCTCTTTTTCCTGATCCTGGTCTTTTCGACCTTTTCGGATTATTACCTGGGAAACCTGATCCACCGGGCCAAAAGAAAGGAGTGGAAGAAGCTGGGAGTGGTCATGAGCGTGGTGGTCAACCTCTTCCTGCTTTCCTATTTCAAGTACACCTATCTTTTCGTGGATACGGTCAACGCCCTTTTCCATACAGACCTGGAGGTGGTGAACCACCTGGCCCTCTGGTCGAACCGGCTTTCGGGTACCCATTTCGATGTGAGCATGATCCTGCTGCCCGTGGGCATCTCCTTCTATACCTTCCAGACCATCTCCTACACGGTGGATATCTACCGGGGCAAGGTGGACCCGGTGCGGCACTTCCTGGATTTCGGTTTTTACGTCTCCTTCTTTCCCCAGCTGGTTGCCGGGCCCATCGTCAGGGCATCGGAATTTATCCCCCAGCTCTATAAACGCTACAGCCTCTCCATGGAGGAATTTGGATTTGCCCTGTTCCTGATCCTGAAAGGGCTTTTTAAAAAGATGTTCATCGGCGACTACATTGCCCTGAATTTTGTGGACCGGGTGTTTGCTAATCCGGTCGGATTCTCGGGCTTCGAAAACCTGATGGCCCTGTTCGGTTACTCCCTGCAGGTGTATGTGGATTTTTCGGGCTACACCGACATTGCCATCGGTGTGGCATTGTTGCTCGGATTCAGGCTTCCCAGGAACTTCAACTCACCCTACAAGGCCACCAGTGTGGGGTCTTTCTGGAAGCGGTGGCACATCTCCCTCTCCACCTGGCTGAAGGATTACCTCTACATTCCACTGGGGGGGAACCGGAAGGGGAAGGTCATGACCGACGTGAACCTGATGATCACCATGCTGCTGGGCGGGTTGTGGCACGGGGCCAGCTGGCAGTTTGTGGTCTGGGGCGGATTGAACGGAGTGGGACTGGTGGTCTACAGGCAGTGGAAAAAGATCAGCCCCTACGAGCGGAGCAAACACTGGGGGGTGCGCTTCTGGAAGATCTTCTCTACCTTCCTTTTCATCACCTTCACGCGGATCTGGTTCAGGTCCGAATCCATGGGAAAAGCGAACCAGCTGATCCACCAGGTCCTGCACGAATTCAAAGGATCGGTCATTCCCCATGTGCTGTGGAGTTACAGGCTGGTTTTCGGGATCATGGCCCTCGGGTACTTTACCCACTGGGTACCGGAGCGCTGGAAGCAGGCCCTGGTCAACGGATTCATCCGGACCCCGCTCTGGGCCAAGGCCGTCATCACGGTGGTCGTGATCTTTATCATCTACCAGTCATGGTCGGCCGGCCTGCAGCCTTTCATCTACTTCCAGTTTTAATTATCTTTGCCCCAGTCGAATTTGCATTCCATGATGAAACGTAAACCCCGCAATTGTCCTTTCAGGTCGAACCCTTACCCATCTTTTGCAATCCTGGCCATTGGGGTCATCTTCATGGCTGTCAATTTCATGCACCACCGGTGGACACGGGACGGGCCCGGTGAACGGGGAGTGATCCACTGGGATGTGATCTCTTATTACAGTTACCTCCCGGCAACATTTATCTACGGGGATGTGACCATGAAATTCCTTGATCATCCTCCGGAAGGCTTTAAGAACGATGATAAATTCTGGCCCACTACCCTGGAGAACGGGAACAGGCTCATCATCACCTCCATGGGCCTGTCGGTGCTCTATGCACCCTTCTTTTTCATTGCGCACGGACTGGCACCCTTGCTGGGAAAGACGGCCGACGGGTTCAGTTCCGTTTACCAGGCATTGCTGGTAATCAGTGCCTTTTTTTACGTGATCCTGGGCTTTGTGATCCTGAAAAACATCCTGCTCCGGTACTTCAAACCAAAGATCACAGCCATCACCCTGATCGCTGTTGCGCTGGGGACCAACCTGCTGTATTACTCTACCTACGAAGCCGCCATGGCCCATTCCTATGGGTTCTTCCTGATCATCCTGTTTCTTTTGACGGTGGTCCGCTGGTATGAAAAACCCACGGTGGTCAGAACCTTGCTGACAGGTTCCCTGTTCGGATTCATCGCACTGGTCAGGCCCACCAACATCCTGGTGGTTTTCCTGCTGATCCTCTGGGATGTGAAAAGCTGGAAAGAGCTGCTGGAAAGATGTCTCTTTTTTCTCCGCAAATTTCACCTGGTCCTCTTGATGCTGGCTGCTTTTGTCGCCATCTGGGTTCCCCAGTTTATATATTGGAAAGCCATCACCGGCCAAACCCTCTATTTTTCATATGCAGCCGAGGGGGCCTCTTTTTACTGGAGTCACCCGCACATCTGGCAAAACCTTCTGGGATTTAAAAAGGGGTGGTTCATTTATACGCCCATGATGATGCTGGCAGTGGGGGGGATTGCGCTGCTTCGAAAGCGGCTTCCGGCGTTTTTTATCCCGGTGCTGGCTCTTCTGCTGTCCATGATTTACGTACAGAGTTCCTGGTGGTCCTGGTGGTTCGGGGGAGGGTTTGGCCTCAGGGCCTATATTGATATATATGGCATCCTGGCCTTCCCGCTGGCAGCTGTCATGGAACGGATCTGGTCCCTTTCCGGGAAGAGGGTGCGCATCCCAGCCATTTCGCTGGTGGGCTTTTTGCTTGTGTTTCAGCTCCTGAATACTTACCAGTATTCCAGGAACATCATTCACTATGTGGGCATGAACCGCTATACCTACATCAGGTCGTTCGTGCGCCTGCATTACCATCCAGACCACTGGACCACCCTGACCATGCCTGACTATCAGCTGGCCCGCCAGGGCATTTATGTGTTTTACCTGACGGGAAACCAGTACGACTACCTTTCTGAAATGAACCGGGAAGATGCCCTGGAGGAGGTGCGAAAGATGATCACGGAGGACGGGCACCTGCAAAAAGAGATCGGATGGTATGCCAGGCGCATGGAGATGGACCCCGGGGAGGCCCTGGATGAAGTGACAGAAAGAATGTATCTTCAAATGACCAAACAATAACGATGCTCCAGAACAAAACCGTGGCGGTGGTCATCCCGGCCTACAATGAAGAGGGACAGATCGAAAAGGTACTTGAAAGCATGCCCGGGTACGTGGACAGGCTGGTAGTGGTCAATGATCTTTCCTCGGATCAGACAGCCCGTATTGTAACCGCTTTCATCGAAAAAGACGGGACAGGACATGGATCCGACCGCATCGGGCCCAGGCAGATTGCAGCCAATTTCTACAACGAGGCGGAAATGGTTCTCCAGGAGTATGACCTGAAAGAGATTGACCGCTTTGTCCCTTCGGAGATAGTCAACAGCGATCCGGGCCAGAGCAGGGTCATTCTGATCAACCATCTGAAGAACGGTGGTGTGGGAGCAGCCATTGCCAGGGGGTACAAATGGTGCAAGGACAACCACATTGACTGTACGGCCGTCATGGCCGGGGACGGACAGATGGACCCTTCCGAACTGGAATCCATCTGCCTGCCGGTGATAGATCAGGGTATCGACTATGTGAAGGGCAACAGGCTCATCCACCGGAGTGCCAAGCTGGTGATCCCCCGCACGCGCTATTTCGGAAATTCCATCCTCTCCATTCTCACCAAGATAGCCTCCGGATACTGGCGTGTGTCTGACACCCAGACCGGCTATACAGCCATCTCCCTGGAGGCCCTGAGAAAGATTGATCTACCCGGTATCTACAAACGGTACGGGATGCCCAACGACATGCTGGTGAAACTGAACATCGCCCGCTGCTCGCTGAAGGAGGTGGAGATCAAACCGGTTTACCGGGTGGGCGAGAACTCCAAGATGAAGATCATGCGGGTGATTCCCAGGGTCTCCTGGCTCCTGTTCAAAGCATTCTTCCGCCGCATCTGGATGAGGTACTTCAAGCGCGATTTTCATCCCCTGTTCCTGCTCTATATGCTGGGGTTCTTTCTGGGACTGGCCTCCATCCCTTTCCTGGTGGAGATTTTAAAGAATTTATTTGTGGCCGGAAATGTGACCCCCAACAGCATCCTGGTCATCTATATCTTCCTGGTGATTTCGGGTTTGCAATCGTGGTTCTTTGCCATGTGGATGGATATCCAGGACAACGACAGGCTGCAGAAATAGTGCTCAGTGCCCAGTGCTCAGAATTGTGCCTTCTTTTTTTTCTTGAGCCTGAAGGCAGTGGCCAGCAGGAAAATAAAGACTTCACCTGCAATAAACCACAAGCGGTTCACAAAAGAGATGGTGGTGGCCGTTTCCACATCCAGGCCCGCCAGGGTCAGGTATCCGATAATGATCCCTTCCCTTACTCCGAGCCCTGCCGGAAGTATAATGGCAATCAGGCCGAAACAGACACTCAGGGGAAAGGCAAACATCATTACCGGGGTGATCTCTGCGCTGAAAGCCAGCATGAACAGATAAAACCCGATGGTCCAGAAGCTCCAGATGAGCAGAACAGCGCCGACCATGGGAACGGCCTGCCTCAAGCGCACCAGCGGCACATCAATTTCCCGTTTAAAGACCCGCTGCAACAGGCCGACCACTGCATGGTGGATCTTCTCCACAAACAGGAAAAGTGTCAGCCCAAGAAAGATGCCCAGCAACAGGATGCTGAACCAGTGGAGCCCGTAAAAGATAAGCGTCGGGACGGCACTGATCAGAAAACCGGCCCAGAGGTAAACTGCCTGTTCCATGAAGGAGACGAACGACCGGTTCTTCAACCCGGTTTTGTCTTCCGAAAGGTATCCGGCCCTTCCCAGGATGACCCATATTTTGCCGGGGATGTATTTGGCGAAGATAGACTGCCCGTGGGAAACAAGGGTTTCCCGGAGGGTGTGCCTTACCCGGTGTGAACGAAGCGCCACGAACCAGCTGAAAGCGCTTGCATAGAAACCTGCAAAAAGGCAGAGTACCGACCCCACCAGGGCGGTCAGGTTGTGGATTTCCGGGATGATATAATCCTGCCGGACCAGGTAGATAAAAAGAAATACAAACGAGACAAACAGCAGAATGTTGAAGATCCTTTTCCCTTTCACCTTTTCCCTATTTGGAGATGGGCATGGCAAAACTGATCACATCCGGTCCGGTGATCTCCTTTTCGCAAAGGATGATCAGGCGTTCCAGCACATTGCGGAATTCCCGGATGTTCCCGGTCCAGGTGATCTTCTGCAGCTCCCTGATGGCATCCGCTGTGATCACTTTGGGCTGGGTTCCGTATTCCTGGCAGATCAGGGAGTTGAAATGGTCAGCCAGTAGCGGAATGTCCTCCAGGCGGTCGTTCAGGGAAGGGACATGGATCAGGATCACGCTCAGCCGGTGGTAGAGGTCCTCCCGGAACCGGCTTTTATCAATCTCCTCCTTCAGGTTTTTGTTGGTCGCAGCCAGTATGCGCACATTTACGCTGATGTCCGTGTCGCTTCCCACCCTGGAGATCTTGTTCTCCTGGAGGGCACGAAGCACCTTGGCCTGAGCCGAAAGGCTCATGTCACCGATCTCATCCAGGAAAATGGTGCCTCCGTTGGCCTGTTCAAATTTTCCCTTGCGCTGTTTGATGGCCGAGGTAAATGCTCCCTTTTCGTGCCCGAACAGTTCACTTTCGATAAGCTCCGAAGGGATGGCTGCGCAGTTTACTTCAATGAAAGGTCCTGCGGCCCGGGTGCTTTTTTCGTGAAGCGATCTGGCTACCAGCTCTTTTCCGGTACCGCTGGATCCGGTAATCAGTACCCTGGCATCGGTGGGGGCCACCTTATCGATCATGGCTTTCACCTGCCGGATGGCCGGAGATTGGCCCACCATCTCATAGGCCTTGTTCACTTTCTTCTTGAGTACCCGGGTCTCTGTAATCAGGGTGGTTTTGTCCAACGCATTCCGGATGGTGATCAACAGGCGGTTCAGGTCCAGGGGCTTTTCAATGAAATCGTAGGCGCCTTTTTTGATGGCCTCTACGGCATTGTCGATGTTTCCGTGACCGGAGATCATGATCACCTGGGCATCGCCCTCTTCCTGGAAGATCTTTTCAAGGACCTCCAGACCATCCATTTCGGGCATCTTGATATCACACAGCACAATGTCGAAATGTCCGTTCCTGTATTTTTCCAGGCCTTCCGCTCCATGTTCTGCCAGTTCAACGGTAAATTTTTCGTATTCAAGGATCTCTTTGAGCGTATTCCGGATGCTTCTTTCGTCGTCTATTACAAGGATATGTGCCATACTTGGTTTGGATTAGATGCCCACCAGTTCCGAAAAGACACCCTCTTTGAGGGCAAATTCGGAATGCATCAGCTGTTTGATGTGGCATTCGCGTATCACAAAACTAACAAAAATCACAGCCGAAACGACCATCTCCAGGCGAACTGGTTCAATACCCGGCATCAACTTTCTCTCGGCAAGGGTGGAACGGACCAGCAGCTGGTGGATCTTTTTAAAATCCGGCATGGGTATTTCCCGGCCGTGACCCATATCAGCCACCATTTGGCTCCGGTACCTGATCATGGCGTAGAAGGTGTCAAAGGAACCCGAAGCACCTACCAAAATCTTTGGTTTCTCCTTTCTTACCACCTCGAACAGGGGCTGGAGCTCATGCCTGAAATAGGATTCGAGGGCCTGAATCTCCTCATGGGTAATGGGATCCGAGATGTCAAACAACGCAATGATCCGGGCCATCCCCAGTTCGAAACTTTGTTTCCAGATGATCCCCTCTTTGTTACAGAGGATGAATTCATTGCTCCCGCCTCCGATATCCAGGATCAGAACCTTTTTTTCCGTGAGTTCCACGGCCTGCCTGACTCCCTTATAGATCAGCTCTGCTTCCCGGTCACCGGAGATCACCCTGACCCGGAAGCCGAACCGTTTCTCCACCTCATCCACAAATTGCTGTCCGTTGCTGGCATTCCGGATGGCTGAGGTGGCAAAAGCCCGGATCTCTTCCACCTGGTACTTTTTGATGGTCTCCATATGGTTGTTGATGGCCACAAAGCCACGTTCAAAGGCATCAGGTGTAATACGGTTGATCTGAATCCCGCCCCGTCCCAGTTTTGCCGGTTGTTTACCGGAATAGATGATTTGAAAGCTGCGGCCTAAGCGTTCCGCGATCAGAAGGTTGAATGTGTTGGTGCCGAAATCAAGAATAGCAATCATGCTACGAGCTATAGCGGAGCCATTTCCAGATCTCCCGGTAGGTGATTTTTTTACCGTACATCAGGATTCCTGTGCGGTAGACTTTTCCTGCCACCCAGGTCATCCCGAGGAAAGTTCCCATGAGCAGTGAACCTGACACAAGCACCTGCCACCAGGGTACCCCGAATGGAATTCTGACCATCATAACCACCGGTGAGGTGAAAGGGATCATGCTGAACCAGAAGGGCAGGGCTGAATCGGGATTGTTGATGGCACTGATCATCACGTAGATTCCAAGAATCAGCGGCAGAATAACAGGCAGGATCAACTGCTGGGTATCGGTTTCGTTATCCACCATGGATCCGATTACCGCAAACATGGCAGCATAGAGCAGGTATCCAAAAATGAAATAGAAGAGGAACGATCCGATCATCACCCCTGCTTTGATGGTTTTCAGGGCGGTGAAAATCTCCTGTGCCTTGTCCATATCCTCCCCTGAAAGAACGGCTGTTGTGCCTGCGGCCGGGTTATCCTGCGCATCACCGCCCTGCTCAAACAGGTCGGTACCTGTTACCTGCTGCGTGGGAGTCTGGTTCAGCTCAGGGAAGAAAGCGGTTTTCAGGCCCGCGATCAGTACAAAGGAGAAGACGATCCATATCAAAAACTGGGTGAGGCCTGTGAGGCCAACCCCGATGATCTTGCCCATCATCAGCTGGAAGGGTTTGACCGAACTGACGATTACCTCGATGATGCGGCTCACCTTCTCTTCGATCACACCGCGCATGACCTGTGATCCGAAGAAAAATATAAAGAAGAAGATCAGGAGCCCGCCCATGTATCCTACGCCCATGACAACACCTGTATTGGATTCCTGGGTCTCCCCGTCCCTGGTCCAGGTGATGGTACGGACATTCAGTTTGGTCTCCACCTCAGCCAGGATCCGTTCAATGTCATGGATGTCATGGGTGGCAAGTTTCAGGTGCTCAATCTCCGACTCCATGGAGCGCTTGATGTAATTGGTAACATCGAGGGACGTCTGTTTGGTGGAATAGATCAGTGAGGATGCTGAGGAGAGGATGTTGGAGGGGATATAGAGGATGGCGTAATACCCCGATTCATCAAATCCCTCCTTGAAGGTCTCCAGGGGGACCCCTTCGATCACTTTAAATTTCAGGTAGTCGGAGCCGGGAATGACACAGGTGGCACCGTCCGGCGTGTACCCGGTGAAGAGTTTGGACTCATCAATGACCACCACGGTTTTTTCTTCCTTGTCCTCCAGGGTGGCAAAGTACATGGGTATCAGCACATAGGCTGCAAAGATGAAAGGCCCGAGCACGGACATGAGGATGAACGATTTCTTCCGGATCCGGGTCAGATACTCCCGTCGGATGATCAGCGATGTTTTGTTCATGTCGCCTGGTTTGTTTTTCTGGTGGCGGTTTTCACCACCTGGATAAAAATATCATTCATGCCGGGGAGAATCTCACGGAACGCTTTGACCTCGGTGATCTCCACCAGGTTCTTCAGCAGGTCGTTGGGACCTCCGTCCTTTGTGATCTTTATGGTAGCCTGCTGCCCCATTCCATTCTCATCCAACTGCAGCACTTCAAACCCGGTTTCAAGTCCGGCGGTAAGTTTCTCCGGCTCCCCTTTAAAGGTCACATGGTACTTGTTGGCCCGGTATTTCTCCCTGATGTTTGAAATCTCTCCCTGGAGCAGGGTCTCCGATTCATTGATCAGCGTGATGTGATCACATAATTCCTCTACCGAGGACATGTTGTGGGTGGAAAAGATAATGGTGGCTCCCTGCTTTTTCATATCGAGGATCTCCTGTTTCAGCAGGTCTACATTGATGGGGTCAAATCCACTGAAAGGTTCGTCAAAAATCAGCAACCCGGGTTCGTGGAGAACGGTGGTGATGAACTGGACTTTCTGGGCCATTCCCTTGGAGAGTTCCTCCACCTTTTTGTCCCACCAGGTACCGATCTCAAATTTTTCAAACCAGATCTTCAGTCGCTTCATGGCCTCCTGCCGGCTCAGCCCTTTGAGCTGTGCAAGGTACAGGGCCTGTTCACCAACTTTCATTTTTTTATAAAGGCCCCGCTCTTCGGGCAGGTAACCGATCATGGCACGGTGCTCGGTTCCAATGGGTTTTCCCCTGAACAGAATGGCGCCCTGGTCGGGAGCGGTGATCTGGTTGATGATCCTGAGCAGTGTGGTCTTCCCTGCACCGTTGGGCCCCAGAAGTCCGTAAATACTCCCTTCCGGAACTTCGATGGAAACCTTGTTCAGTGCCCTGTGGCCCCTGAAATCCTTGACAACCGCATCAGCTGTAATAAGGTTCATTCAAATAAGTTTTTCATCCGGTTGAAAAAACCGTTTTCTGATTTATCGGGTCTGGGCGTGAAGCTATCCGATTGCTCCAGCTTCTCGAAGATTTTCCGTTCCTCCTTATCCAGGGATTTGGGGATCCAGACGTTGATCTGCACAAGCAGATCCCCCCTTCCGTATCCGTTTACTTCGGGCACCCCTTTTCCTCTCAGGCGAAGGATCCTTCCGGGCTGTGTCCCGGCTTCGATCTTGATCTTCGCTCTTCCTTCCACGGTTGGAATCTCAACCGTGGCACCCAGGGCAGCCTGCGGAATGCTCAGGTAGAGGTTGTAGATCAGATCGCTTCCGTCCCTGGTCAGATCGGGATGGGCCTCCTCCTGGATAATCACCAGCAGGTCCCCGTTCACCCCCCCCCTGCGGGCTGCGTTGCCCTTGCCGCTCATCTTGACCTGCATGCCCTCGGCCACACCTGCCGGAATATTGATCTTGATAATCTCATCGGCTTTTACGATGCCTTCCCCGTAACAGGATTCACACTTTTCACTGATGGTCGTACCCTCCCCGTGGCAGGTGGGACAGGTGGATGCGGTCTGCATTTGTCCCAGGAAGGTATTGGTCACCCGGGTCACCTGGCCTCTTCCGTGGCAGGTAGGACAGGTGCTCTTGGCAGTTCCGTGTTTGGCGCCTGTTCCGTTGCACGCTTCGCATGCATTGTATTTCTTCACCTTGATTTTCTTCTCCACACCGTTGGCCACCTCCTGGAGGTTCAGCTTTACCTTCACACGCAGGTTGGAACCTTTGGTCACGCCTCTTCCGCGTGACGAACTGCCGAATCCGCCGAATCCGCCGAATCCGCCGAAAATATCTCCGAAATGGGAGAAAATATCATCCATGGTCATGCCACCGCCGAATCCGCCGGCACCGCCGTTCTCAAATGCAGCGTGACCATACTGGTCGTATTTGCTCCGTTTCTCGGGGTCTGAAAGCACCTCATAGGCCTCGGCAGCCTTCTTAAACCGCTCCTCGGCCGCAGCATCCCCCGGATTTTTATCAGGATGGTTTTTGATGGCCTGCTGGCGGTAGGCTTTCTTGATCTCTTCCTGGGAAGCATTTTTGGCTACTTCCAGCACCTCGTAGTAATCTTTTTTCCCCATAGCTGTTTCTACTCTCCGATGACCACCTTGGCAAAGCGGAGAACCTTTTCGTGAAGGAAATATCCTTTTTGTACCACATCAACCACTTTCCCCTTCATCTTCTTGGATGGAGCAGGGATTTTGGTAATGGCTTCATGGAGATCGGTGTCGAACGCCTTGTTCACGGCTTCAATCTCTTTCACCCCCTGTTGAGCCAGGAAAGCATTGAATTTCCCCGAAATGAGGTGAAATCCCTCTTTGAGAGCGCCAATTTCCTTTGCATCATCAACCGATTTGATTGCCCTGTCGAAATCATCCGCAACCGGCAGAAGCGCATTCAAAAGGTTCTCATTGGCACTCTTCTGGAGGTCTATTTTCTCTTTCAGGGTTCGCTTGCGGAAATTGTCATACTCGGCTGACAACCTCAGGTATCTGTCCTGCAAATCTGCCAGTTTTTCCTCTGCAGTGGGCTCTTTTATCTCTTCCTTCTCTTCAGTTTCCTCATTTTCCTGATCAGCTTCATCCTGCAGCATCTCTTTCTGAACCTGTTCTCCGTTCAGAACCGGATCTACTTCAAGCTCATTATCTTTCTGTTTTTCAGATTTATCCGACTTCTTAACCATTTTTAAATACCTTATATGAATTCAATAATATGTCCCTTTCAGGTCAAATATTGCGCCATTGCTCCTGTTTTGACAAATTGTCATGAACACAGTGCCCAGTGCGCAGTGCCCAGTGCCCAGTGCGCAGGGAAGATGTTGGCTATTTGTAGGGTATGGCCCGGACGGATTTGAATTTCTTTCGGTGATTCTGCCTGATCCTCAGGAGAATGAATGCAAGGGCGAAGAGCAGGATAAAACCTCCGGTTAGCAGGGCCTGCCAGATGCGGGATCCGGGAGAGGAAAGGAGAATCACCTCGTGTCTGATCAGGGTTCCGGTAAGCACATTGATCAGGCATTCGGGAAGAAGACCGATCACGGTTCCAAGAAAGTAGGCACGGGTTGAGATGGTGCTTAATGGAAAACTAAAATTGATCAGGTTGGTGGGGAGGATGTAGATCGCCCGGCTGAACACCACGGTCCACAATCCGTATTTCCGGATGCGTTTGTTGATGCGTTTGATCAGTTTCTTACCCCCGTATTTTTCCTGGAAATAGTCTGAAAAAGCATATTTTACCAGATAGTATGTGCCTGTTACTGCCACCAAATTGATCCCCCAGCAGATGAGCAGGGCCGGGATAAAACTGAGCAAGAAACCCATGGCCAGGGATAGGTAGAAAACGGGGAGGCCCGTCAGGGTACTGAGCAGGGTGAAGGCAAGCAGGAGCAGAACAACAAAGGCCTGGCTCTGGCCAGGTTCCGGCAAACGGTCCATCAGCAGGGTTTCAGGACCGGTTCCCGCGGTGAGCCAGACAAACGCCCCCGCGGCGATCAGGATAAAAGCAACGATGATGATCCGTAATAATCTCATAGTCAGTACGCAGTGCTCAGTGCTCAGTGCTCAGTGCTCAGTGCTCAGTACTCAGTGCTCAGTACTCAGTGCTCAGTGCTCAGTACTCAGTGCTCAGTACACAGTGCTCAGTGCTCAGTACTTTGCACTACCAGGCACTAAGTAATGAGTACTAGGCACTGTGTAGGCACTGATTAGTGTCTGAAAAGATACAGCCAGCCGGTATAGAGATTACCGGACTGGGGCTCGGTCCCGGTACCTGTGCCGGGAGTGGTCCCGCTTGTGTTGCCTCCCGTATTTTTTGTGCCTGCCCCTCCGAAGATCTTCATCTGCGACCAGAGGGTGGGATCCTTGTATTCGACCCCGTCATATCCCAGTGCTTCAACAACATAATAATACTGCCCCTCCGGTGCGCGGCGTCCGCTGTCATGCAAGTTTCCGTCCCAGCCTTCCCATTCATAGATGTCGTCGATTTTCTTTTTATAGACCACTTTCCCGGTCCGGTCCACCACGGTAATCTGGCAGCGCTTCAGGGACTGGTGTTTGAAGTACCATACCGGATTTTGATCGTCCCCGTTGGGGGAGAATACATTGGGAATGACCAGCTGGGATTTGACCACCTGAAAACCCGCTTCCAGTTTAACTGAATCGACACATCCCTCCTCACTGTAGGAATAGAGATAGGGATAGTAGTACTTATCGGCATTGTAATAGGTGAATTCGGGCATTTCATCCAGGCTGTAAGTGCTTTGTTCCTCCCTGATCCCGCCCAGCGTATCCAGCAGGACCCACAGGAAAGAGGAGCCGTTCAGGGACTCATTGATGAAGCGGACCGTCAGTGAAGCATCGGTACTTCCCTTGCTGCTGCCCCAGTCGTCAAAACTGGGCAAAGACCAACTGCCTGTCAGGGTTGAGTCGAATTCCCCCGAAAACTTGTTATAATAGCTTACCCTGAACTTTGCCTTGGTCTGTATGCTCTCATAGAAGACCGAATCCACCTCCACCATGCCCAGCTCATCGGTGGCCGTGAGGATGTACCATGTATCGTCATAGGGGGGGGCATAGCTTATGTTGGGTGCCAGGATCGTGGTATCGTGGGGGATCTTCAAACCTGTATTGTCGGAGGTCCATTTGAACTTGAATTCCAGAATCTTCGAAAGTTTCAGATGAGACACCGGATCATAATAGATCAGCGAGTCCGGCTCCACAAATCCGTTCAGTGCCAGTCTCACACAGTCCCGCCAGCCTGGATCCAGGTTGCCATCTTCGGTTTTTTGCACCCGGGCATAAAACCCATCCAGCATGACCCAGGCCAGCATGGTGGTATCCGTGCCCGAACCATCAAAGATCCTTACCCGGTAAGCACCATCTTCCAGTTCGGAAATGCCAGAGGACTGCACATTGTCCTCTGAATGGAAGGGCGGGTCAAATCCGTCCATGGCAGGATTATAGAGGCTCCACTGGAAATTGTAGCTCCCCGTTCCCGGCAGGGTGGCGGCAAGACTCCCCGGTTTATACCCCCGGTTGGTCTGGTAAAAGACAAAAAGCGGATCCTTGCCGGGACTTGTGCCATAGCTGAGACTATCCCTGTAATCGGCAGTGGGAGAGGTGATCTGGCCGTTTGCCTGCAGGACAAGAGCCATAAGTACGATCAGCCCCGGAATGTATTTTTTATAAACAGGTACGGAATTCAATGTTTGCAATGTATAGACTATAAACGAATTATTGCCAATTTATTATACGCAGCGGCGGCCCACAAAATTGCAACAAATCCGAAAACTGTGCAATAATTTGTGAATGCCGGGGCGATTTATCTTTCAGATAATCCATGAACATATGTTATCTTAGCCAACCCAAATGAGGAGTAGCGAGTGGAAGAGATCAGGCAGGATTTGAATGAAGCGCAGCAGGAGGCTGTATTGAACCACAAAGGGCCTGCCCTGGTTATTGTCGGAGCAGGATCGGGCAAGACCCGCGTTCTGACCTACCGCATTGCGCACCTGCTTTCCCTGGGCGTTCCCCCTTCCAGGATCCTTGCACTGACTTTCACCAACAAGGCTGCTGCCAATATGAAAGAGCGCATAGGCAGCATGGTTTCTCCCCACCTGACCAGGGAGCTTTGGATGGGCACCTTTCATTCGCTTTTTGCCAGGATTCTCAGGCGTGAGGCGGAAGCGATCGGATTCCCGAAAGACTTCACCATTTACGACACCATCGATTCCCGAAGCCTGGTCAGGACCATTATCAGGGAGTTCAGCCTGGACGAGAAGATCTATAAACCCTCCGAGGTGTTCGGAAGGATCTCGGCAGCAAAAAACAACCTGGTGACCCCCGATGTCTATCTGACCAGCGGCGAATTCCGGGTGCGTGACCAGGTTTCCAGGCGTCCCAGGCTGGGCGATATCTATAACCGCTATGTGAAGCGGTGCAAGCACTTCGGAGCCATGGATTTTGATGACCTCCTGCTGCAAACCAACCTGTTGTTCAGGGACCATCCGGCCATCCTGGATAAATACAGGGAATCCTTCGATTTTGTGCTGGTGGACGAGTACCAGGATACCAACTATTCACAATACCTGATCATCAAGAAACTTTCGGAGATCCACCGCAACATCTGCGTGGTGGGTGATGACGCCCAGAGCATCTATTCATTCAGGGGGGCACGCATCGAGAACATACTCAATTTCAAGAACGATTACCCCGACTACAGGCTCTTCAAACTTGAACAGAACTACCGCTCCACCCAAAACATTGTGAAGGCTGCCAACAGTGTGATCAGGAAAAACCACGGACAGATATTCAAGGAGGTCTTTTCTAAAAAGGAGCCCGGAGAGCCCGTCAGGGTGGTGAAGGCCAAGGATGACAGGGAAGAGGGATTTAACGTGGCCAAACACATTTCCGACCTGCGGTTCAGGGATCAGCTGGAGTACAATGATTTTGCCATCCTCTACCGGACCAACGCCCAGTCCAGGATCTTCGAGGAGAGTCTGCGCAGAATGAACATTCCCTATAAGGTGTTCGGCTCACTATCCTTTTACCAGCGCAAGGAGATCAAAGACCTGCTGGCCTATTTCCGTATTACGGTGAATCCCAGGGATGATGAATCGGTCAAACGGATCATCAATTATCCCGCACGCGGGATCGGGAAGACCACCATGGACAAGCTGAACGGATATGCCGAAAAACTGGATACGCACATTTGGGATATCCTGGTGCACCTGGACCAGGTGAACCTGGGATTCAACCAGGGAACGCTGTCCAGGCTCAAGGGGTTTACCGGCCTGATCAGAAATTTCCAGCAACGCCTCGGTGAGATGGAGGCTTTCGATCTGGCCTATTCCATTGTCAGCGAGGCCGGGATTCTGACGGACCTGAAATCGGACCAGACACCTGAAAATGTGAGCAGGTACGAGAATGTGGAGGAACTGCTGAACGGGATCAAGGATTTCACCGACAATGCAGAGATGAAGGGGGAGATGACCCTGGGAGATTATCTGCAGGAGGTGACCCTGATGACCGATGCGGACCAGGAAAAGGAGGGTGACCGTAATAAGGTGAGTGTCATGACCATCCATGCGGCCAAGGGGCTGGAATTCAAGCACCTGGTTATTGCCGGAGTGGAGGAGGAACTGTTTCCGTCCCCCATGAGCACTGATAATCCCAAGGACCTGGAGGAAGAGCGCCGCCTTTTTTATGTGGCCCTGACCCGGGCCGAAAAAACGGCCGTGATTTCTTATGCGGCAACACGGTACAAATGGGGCATCCAGCACTCCTGTTCCCCCAGCCGGTTCATCAGGGAGATCGAACCCAAATACCTGGACCTTCCCCCTGATTTCTACCCGGTCATTCACCAGGCGGAAGAGACGGGGAAGGAGAAATTCGTTCCCGAAACTTACCGGAATCTGATGGAGCGACGTCCCCAGCCCAGGAGTGCGGTAATCGGCGGGCGCAAGTTTACCCAGTTGGACCAGGCAACCCGGACTCCGCATACCCCGGGATCAGTCAAGTCTGCAAGCACTTTTCACACTTCCGGGGGAGGCAAGCCAGCCAGGGATTTTTCCCCATCGGATCCCGGCATGATCAGGGAGGGAGTCAGGGTGGAACATCCCCGCTTCGGTATCGGGGAGGTGACCCTTCTGGAAGGGGCCGGCTCCAACATCAAAGCCACCGTGGAGTTCCCTCCCCCACACGGGCGCAAGCAGCTCCTGCTCAAATTCGCCAGGCTAAGGGTGGTAGAGTCATAAAAAGGAGTACTTTTGTAAAAAAATCATTTACATGGATTACGATTATAATTCAAGCCGTCAAAAGCTGATACTGCCGGAATATGGCCGGAACATACAGAAGATGGTGAACCACATCAAGACCATCGAGGACCGTGATGAAAGGAACAAGGCGGCCAGGACCGTGATTGCTGTGATGGGCAACCTGAATCCGCACCTGAGGGATGTGGCCGATTTCAAACATAAGCTCTGGGACCACCTGGCCCTGATCGCCGATTTCGACCTGGATATAGATTCTCCCTATCCCTGGCCCGAACCAGAATCGTTGAAAAGCAAACCCAACAGGGTGCCCTACCACCAGTTCAAGATCAAACGGAAGCATTATGGCAGGTCCATTGTGCTGATGATTGAGAAAGCCATTGAACTGGAGCCCGGAGAAGAGAAAGATGACCTGGTGCGCATGATTGCCTACCACATGAAGAAATCTTACCTTACCTGGAACAGGGAAGCCGTAAGCGATGAGGAAATTTTCGCAGACCTGAAGACCCTGGCAGGAGGAAGGCTGGAAGTCAGCACCGAACTGACACTTCCCGAAACCAAGGATATCCTTGCCAAGAACCGTACAATTATTAAGAAAAAGGGAGGCGGCGGCAAAAAGCACAAGCAGCAATCCTGACCCATGGGAAGGTTCATTATCGAAGGCGGGCACAGCCTCAGCGGGGAGATTACACCCCAGGGGGCAAAAAATGAAGCCTTGCAGATTCTTTGTGCCACCCTGCTGACTCCCCATCAAATCACCCTTCATAACCTGCCCCGCATCAAAGATGTCCTGATGCTTATTCAGCTCCTGGAAGACCTGGGGGTGGAAGTCAGCAAACTGGGAGAAACCAGTTACAGTTTCCGGGCACGCAGTGTGGACCTTGACTATTTCCAGACGGAAGCTTTCCGTAAACAATCAGCCGCCCTCCGGGGATCGGTCATGATCCTCGGGCCTTTGCTGGCCCGGTTCGGGAAAGCTGTGTTGCCCAAACCTGGCGGGGATAAAATCGGCCGGCGAAGGCTCGATACGCATTTCATTGGCTTCCAGGCACTGGGGGCCACCTTTGATTTCGACCACAACCAGAACTTCTACAGGGTCAATGCTTCAAACCTGAAGGGTACCTATATGCACCTGGATGAAGCCTCGGTGACAGGAACGGCCAACATCATCATGGCCAGTGTCATGGCAGAAGGTACCACGACCATCTATAATGCAGCATGCGAACCTTACATCCAGCAGTTATGCAGGATGCTGGTGCGGATGGGGGCAAAGATCTCAGGAATTGGTTCCAATCTGCTTTCCATCAAAGGTGTTGACCATCTGGGGGGAACCGATCATACCATCCTTCCTGACATGATCGAGATTGGCAGTTTCATCGGTATGGCTGCCATGACCAGATCGGAACTGACCATCAAGAATGTGGCCTATGACCAGCTGGGCAATATCCCCTCCACCTTCCGGCGATTGGGGATTCCCATGGAACTGCGGGGTGATGACCTGCTGATTACGGCCCGGGACCACTATACCATCGAGACCTTTATCGACGGTGCCATCATGACCATCGATGATGCGCCATGGCCGGGATTTACCCCCGATCTGCTCAGCGTGATCCTTGTGACGGCTATCCAGGCCAAAGGCACGGTACTGATCCATCAGAAGATGTTCGAGAGCCGGCTCTTTTTCGTGGACACCCTGATCGACATGGGCGCACAAATTATCCTGTGTGATCCCCACCGTGCCACAGTCATCGGGCTCGACCACGCCCTCAGGCTCCGGGCAACCAGCATGTCCTCACCCGATATCCGGGCAGGGGTGGCCCTGCTTATTGCAGCCATGTCAGCAGAGGGCACCAGTACCATCAACAACATAGAGCAGATTGACAGGGGCTATGAAAGTATTGACCAGCGGCTGAACCGGCTGGGTGCGTCCATCTCCCGCCAGGAATAATCCCTGAACCAAGAACAAATCCACTACCATGAAAAGATTATTTACACTGCTCACCGCCCTGTTGTTCCTGTTTGCATGTACCTCAGGCAAAGGCGAGAAGGATATATCCCAGTCCGCAAATGCCAGCCCTGACGAGATCAGGACAGGAATCAATATCGGGGAGCGGGCTCCCGAGCTGGTATTTAAATCACCCGGGGGTGAAAAGATCGCCCTTACCTCGCTGAGGGGCAAGATGGTGCTCATCGATTTCTGGGCCTCCTGGTGTTCGCCCTGCAGGGTGGAGAACCCGAACCTGGTAAACGCTTACAAGAAATACAAAGACAAAGAGTTTGTGAACGGATCCGGATTTACGGTGTATGGGGTCTCCCTGGACAAGACCAGGGAATCGTGGGTGGCTGCCATTGCCAAGGACGGGCTTGAATGGGAATCCCATGTGAGTGATCTCAAAGGATGGCAATCGGTTGCCGCCGCCCAGTACGGGGTCATGGGCATCCCCATGAATTTCCTTATCGACGGGGACGGCATCATCGTGGGCAAGGGCCTGCGGGGAGAGTACCTGGATAACAGGCTCAAGGAGTTGCTGAGGTAAGGCTGACCCTGGCAGATCAGCCATGCTTTCTTTTCAATATGACTTGGCAGGTTTGAGGATTTTCCTGTTGTGAATCTAAACCACCGGCTCCTGTTTCTCAGTTAGACCAATACTTTCCCGGGTTATGGGGATTAAAGAGCTATTTTACATTTCTTGACATAGCAGATTGTCTGTGGCCTCGATAAACCTTTTTACAGATTCGATCATGTAATCCGCTTCTCCTTTCAGGAGTCCGTTGATACACGCACTTTTCAATGTGTGTTGTGCCTGTCCGCTTAGCTGCAGGAGGTCAGGCTTAGAGCCGGGATGCATACTGACCTTCATGGTGGTGAGATCCCCGATTTTTTTCACGATCAATGAGGAATACTGAACGCCTGTCTGGTTTGTTGCGGAATCAATTCTCAAAAAAGCAGTGATTCTCAGGTAGCCCTCGTTGATCGAAATGCTGTAGTTATTACAACCAGTGCAGATATGCAGCGCATTCTCCGCAAGCCAGCACCAAGAGTTCTTCGCGGTTCCTTTGAGTTCCTCTCTGATGCTGCGTATAACCCCTTTCAGGTCTGCCGCCGGTCGTCCGGCTGTTGTATCACAGTGAACCGGTTCACCAATGTAAATATACCTGAGATAGAAACCCAACAATTCATTATACTCGGTCCATGTTTCCGTGGCATATCCAACTTCCAGGGAATAGAACTCGGAGCTTAGCAGCAAATTCATGGAAGTTACGATGCCGGATCTTTCATTCATGTAAAGTTTACAATGCAGGTGAGGAATCTTTTTGTATTCCAGTGCCAATTCATCCAGATCTCGATAGGTGGCTGTGTTGTCCGGGTCGTCCCTGACATATATCTCAGTGATAATATTCCTGTTTTTCAATCCATTGACCTTATTCAAGAGCTTATACCATTTCGAAATCTTCATATAGGGAGATACGATGATGACCCTTTCATCACTCTCATCAAGTAATGTGAGTATCCTGGCGGAAATTTCAGAAGGTTTGATCAATTTCACATGCGATTCATGTTTCTGTTGACATAACTGATAATTTACTATTCAGGGTTAGGTATTCAATAGGTTAGCCATTCAATGTCCAGCCTGCAGCGCACCGAAAAAGATAGGGAGCATCAATGATGATTGGCCTTTTACCGGTATATGGTGCAGACAGGGCTTATGTCGACACTATGGACGAAAAAAATCAGGAAAAGATATAATTTATCCATTTATTAACTAAATGAACCAAAAAAGTATAGTAATCAGATATTTTATATCCCTTTCCCATGAGTAGTCAACTGAGTTGGAAGATAATGAAGCAGTTTTCAAGCAGAAATACGTTTGGTTTCACATTTCAGGATGTGGCGATGGAATTTCCGGAGAAGAACCCTGTTCATCTGGCCAGGATACTTGCAGGCATGGTCGATGAGGGTATGCTATGTAAAATAACCCGGGACATCTACCATGTTATTCCTCTTCATGCAGATCCGGAAACCTATGTTCCTGATGGGCTTCAGGTGGCCAAATACATCATGCAGAATAAAGCGTATTATATTGGGTATGCTTCAGCGATGAAGATCCACGGGCTAACACGCCAATCTGAGGCCAGGGAATATGTGGTCACTCAAAAGCAGATCAAGCCGGTCATCAGGAGTTTCAGGGGAATTACATATCAATTTATTCAGCATGATGCAAGCCGGTTTTTCGGTTTCAGCAGCACTTGGATAAACCAGCTTGAGAAAGCGATGGTAAGTGACTTGGAAAAGACCATTGTGGATATTGCTACCAAACCCGGGTTTGGTGGAGGCATCATTGAGGTTGGAAATGCCATATTCATGGCGAAAACCCGGACAGATCATGAGAAGCTGTTTTATTATTTCGCGAGGAACAGGTATAAGTCTGCAAAAAAGAGATTCCTTTTCCTCACCGATTTATTGGGTTTGGAATGGACTACTGAACATGACAGAATGATGGAAGAGTTGGGCTCCGGCATCTCTTTATTGGATCCGTCGGTACCGGATCAAGGAAGAAAGAGAAGTAAATTTGGCTTAAAAATCAATGTGGATCCCGCCGCTATTAATCAAGGCTTGCCTGCGGAATGATGCCGGGCTCCGAAGCCTATAAATCTTTGTTTGCAAAGATTTTAAGCGAGGAGACGGTATCATGGAGCTATTCCTCTTCCTGTTCAGCCGCGTACGCCTTCAGCAGTTCATCCTGGATCTCTCCCGGCACCTGCACGTACTCATCAAACTTCATGGAGTACATGGCCCGTCCGCTGGTCAGCGAGCTCAGCGAGGTGGAGTACTTGTTCATCTCTGCCAGAGGGACCTTGGCGGTGATCTTCTCAAACCCTTTTTCGCTGGACATGCCCTGTACGATGGCACGCCTTCCCTGCAGGTCACTCATCACATCACCCATGTAATCGGAGGGTACCAGTACCTCCACCTCATAGACCGGTTCCATGATTTTGGGTCCGGCTATCTTGAAGGCCTTGCTGAACGCATTCCGGCCTGCCAGCAGAAAGGAGATTTCGTTGGAGTCCACCTGGTGCATTTTACCGTCATATACATAGACGCGGATGTCGCGGGCGTAAGAACCGGTCAGCGGTCCCCGCTCCAGCTTCTCCATAATCCCCTTCAGGATGGCAGGAAGAAAGCGGCCATCAATGGATCCACCCACGATGCAGTTCACGAATTCAAGGGTTCCGCCCCAGGAGAGCTTGTGGGTATCCACACCGCGGTTTGCCATCTTGTACTCTTTTCCGTCCAGTTTGAACATGGGCTTTGGTTCGGAACCTTCCAGGTAAGGCTCAATGATCATGTGCACCTCACCGAACTGGCCTGAGCCGCCGGATTGCTTCTTGTGCCTGTAATCACTCTGGGCCGCTTTGGTAATGGTTTCACGATAGGGGATCCTGGGTGCTACGAATTCGGTTGCCACTTTGTAGATGGTGTCCAGGTGCCACTTCACAATGTTCAGGTGGTATTCGCCCTGTCCGGACAGAATGATCTGTCTTAGTTCCTTGCTGTATTCGATCCTTACGGTGGGATCTTCCTGGTGGATTTTGTGGAGGGCCTCACCCAGTTTTTCTTCGTCGCCTTCGGTCAATGTCCTGATGGCAGTCCTGAATTTGGGCTCCGGGAACGGAATGGGACCGAATATATAGGATACATTGGATGATGTAAGGGTCTGATTGGTTTTTGTATTCTTCATCTTTACGGTACAACCAATATCACCGGCTGCCAGTGAGGCTACCTTCTCCCTGTTTTTACCCTGGGAAGCAAAAACCTGGGAAAGACGCTCCTTGTTCCTGGTGTTGTTGTTGATCAGGTCGGACCCTTCCTTCACCACACCCGAAATCACCTTGAAGTAGTTGATTTCTCCGATATGGGATTCAACAGATGTCTTGAATACAAAGATCGAGGTGGGCCCGTTCTGGTCTGCCTTCACTTCAATGCCATCGGTGGTTATATTAGGTTTAAGCTCGCTGGCGGAAGGGGCCACATTGGTCAGGAATTCCAAAAAGCGGCCCACACCCATGTTGTTTTTAGCCGATGCGCAGAAAACCGGGTACATCCCCCGGGCAATAACGCCGGCAGTGATTCCTGAACGCATTTCATCTTCGGTCAGCCCGTCATTCTCAAAGAAAAGCTCCATCAGGGCCTCGTCGTTTTCCGCAGCCTTTTCGATGAGTTCGTTGCGCAATTCACCGGCACGTTCCAGTTCTGATTCAGGGAGTTCCGAAATTTCGGGCTTGCCTCCTTCTTTGGTGTAGGTAAAAAGTTTAAAAAGGATGAGGTCCACAATGGCATTAAATCCGGGACCTGCATTCAACGGGTACTGTGCAAGCACTGCATCTCCTCCCACACTCTCCTTGATGGAGTCAAATGCTTTTTCGAAATTGGCATGGTCATGGTCACATTTGTTGACCAGAAATATGGCAGGCTTTTTGAATTTCTTAAGCCATCTGCTGTGGATCTCCGTACCCACCTCAACGCCGTGCTGGGCATTGATAACGATCACACCGGTATCCGCAACGTGAAGACTGGATACGGTCCCGCCAACAAAATCGTCGGCTCCGGGAACATCCAGGATATTGATCTTCTTTCCATTGTACTCGGTGAACATCACGGAGGAGAACATGGAGGTCTGGTTCTCCAGTTCAATCTGGTGGTAGTCCGAAACAGTGTTTTTGGATCCCACATCACCTCGTCTGTCAATCACTCCACCCTCGAAGAGCATGGTTTCGGCAACGGTGGTTTTCCCCGATCCGGCGTTACCGAGCAGGGCAATGTTTTTAATCTGGTTGGTTGAATATGTTTTCATCGGGTCTTAAATAAAAGGTATTCAATAAATTAAGTGAAAGATTTCGTTCTGATCCCTTCTGATTTGGTGAA
>JAZDPG010000092.1:0-18216 GCA_043797815.1 Bacteroidota bacterium | reverse complement strand
CATTTGGATCACCGATATAAATGTCCTCCTGCAGAACACCATAAGCGTTCACAAGTTGTTCAAGCACAGCGATCGCCATCGGGGCCGAGGTCTCTATATTCGGATAAGCATCCCGAACATATTTTTGACTTACATTATACCCCAGATCAGAAGACCTGGTGAGCCATCCGGCTCCCCCCTGGTTGATCTTGATATAGATTTTCTGACCCGGCTGATAAGTCACCTCCCCCAGACCTTTTCTTTTGTTTAAATCCGCAAAGAGCATCTCCCAGGCCAAACCCACATCATAGGTACCGGTGAGTTTCTTGACCACATCATCCATCATGCGGTTGATCACCTGCTGGTTGTTGTTCTTGGCCAGGAAGTATCCATCCGGTTCTCCGTCCGGATAATTCAGCTGGTTGGTACAATTTTCATTGGTGGCATCGGGATCCCATTCCCAGACCACACGTCCGGGGAAAATGCCCGGCTCCTCGCCCATGGGCTGATTGGCAGGGAAATCAGAAGGAACAGCGCCTTTGCTTTCCGCAGCAAACAGTCTTCCGGGATGGAGGTTGGATGAGAAAGCCAACAGCACCATTGCACCCACCATGCTGGCCGCGGCCATGATGGTCCTGGTTCTCCTGATCAATGAGCGTGACTTTTTGAACAGGAAGGCTGAACCTGAGATACCCAGCAGGTAGATGATAAAACTTGACATGAAAGGAGCAGCTGCCCGCATGCAAGGATAGCCGGCACGGGACGGCTTGGGGATGACCCTCACCAGGAACCAGACGGTAGAAGCGATCCCCACAATGAAAAAGACGATCCTATAAGGAATTTTTAAGCTCCTTAACCGGCCATAAAGCACTCTGAATTTTCCTTTAATCTCTCCTTTTCGTCTCATAAATTCTCTATTATTTGGTTATTCATTCATTTCCTGTCTGATTCAATTACCCAAGGGATATAAATACCTGATCCACTCAATGACCCGGTCAGGCCAGGTTGAAAGATGTCCTTTCTCCACAGCCAGCGAATACCCATGTCCGCCATAAGGATAGATATGCAATTCAGCGGTGATCTGTCGGGCCTGCAGCGCTTCGTAGTACGCTATGCTGTTTTTCACCGGGACTGCTCCGTCATCTCCCGAATGAATAAGGATTGCCGGGGGTGTCTGGTCTGTGACCTGCAACGCATTGGAGTAATATTCCACCAGTTCTTTTTCCGGTTCCTTGCCCAGCAATGCCTCCTTTGAGCCCTGATGTGTATATTCATCATTGAAGGATACCACCGGGTATACCAGAACTGAGAAATCGGGCCGGCAACTCAGCTGATCCACCGGATCCGGTTTTGAAGGATCACCTCCGTCAAAGTGGGTGGAAAGGGTGGATGCCAGGTGTCCCCCCGCTGAGAATCCCATGATCCCGATCTTGCCGGGATCAATGTTCCACTTTTCCGCGTGGTACCTTACCAGCCGCATGGCCCGCTGGGCATCCATCAATGGCGACTGGTGGGGGACAATGTTGCATTTTGCCCCGGGCAGGCGGTATTTCAATACAAAAGCAGCAATTCCCTTTGAATTCAGCCATCGGGCAATATCACTTCCTTCCCAGTCATAGGCAAGAATGTGGTAACCGCCCCCGGGGCAGATCACCACCGCCTCGCCGGTGGCATTCTTCTTTGATGGGAGAAAGACCGCCATATCCGGTTTCTGCACATTGCTCACCCTGACAATATCGGAGGTGTCCCAGATGGTAACCTCTCCGGTCTCCCTGTAGTTGGGGGGGTCATCCTCCCAGAGGGGAAGAATCTGGTTCTGGGCAAAACCGGGTGTAAGGGTTGCAATGGAAAGCGTGACCACAAGAAGTTTCTTAATCTTTTTCATGTTTTCTGTGATTGGGGTTATTCTGTTTTTTTGATCATCAGGGCCACCTGGTTGCCCGAAAAAGGAACATCCAGTGAAGTTCCCCTGCCCAAGGTAAGGTTTTCAGATTTCTTTTCTCCCGTTTCCACATTGATATAGGTAACTTCATAACCTGCCTGGGGTACCCGGGGTACAAGCCTGGCTCCAGAAAAGTGTTCCAGGAAAACAAGATAGGTAGCATCCTCCTTCTGAAGACCGTATTGTTTCATTCCCGCTTGCGAAGGATCTAATATATCCCCTGAAAATGTCATTTCATGAAAGGGTACCTGTTTCATGGTCTCCACGAGTATGGATAGCTTCTTCCTGTACCCGGAGCCTCCCCATCCCGGGTTGGACTCCGGGATGGGCCAATTCCCCCGCTCATTTCCTGCAGTGAAAGAGTAGTCCAGGTTGTTATAAAGGCCTCCTCCGGACAGGATAAAGCGCCAGGCCTGGTTGATATAGAGGGAATCTTCATGGGGCATGAAGCCGGTTTCATCCAGTCCCACCACTCCCCCGAGCCCCAGGTTCATTTGTGCAGCGGGTGGAAGGGCATAATGGAAATTGACCATGGATACATTTTCAGGAAGCAGTTTCACATTGTATTGAAAATTACTGATGTTCCGGGCGATGAGGTGGGATTTGGCCATCCCCGACTCCTCATCGCTGATGACAGAGGCTACCCAGTCCTGCCATTCAGCAGACATACCGTTTGCCACCTCAACCTTCTTTTGCCATGGATTACGATAAACCCGGTCATCCTCCTGGTTCACATACCCTTCCAGGCATGGATTATCGGCCCAGGGTTCGTTCTGAACCTCAAAGAAAATGTTGTCAAAGCCATTCACTTCACTGACAATCTTTCGGATATATGATTCCTGGTATTTTCTTAAATCCCCATTGTAGAGGGTGTTGACATGATGAAAATCCATCTCTCCCACCCCGTTTACATTGTTATCTGCATGAAAGGGGCACAGGCTCCACATTCCTTCGGCATAAATGGAGGTAAACAGGGTCACTTCCACCACCACTCCCTGGTTTTCCGCCTCGAGGACAAAGTCTTTTAGGCGCATAAAGAATGCAGGGTTGAACTTGTCCAGGTTATATTTTCCATCCTCCATAACCCAGGGAGCAATGTACCTTCCGGGCAGCGGTGCCAGGGTATTTCTCTCTATCCCGAACAGATTGTTGACAGGTTCAATATAGCATCCTGCAAAAATCCGGGTATAGTTGAAGCCTTCGCTTCCAAGGGTTTCCAGGTATACCTTGTAATCGAAATCCAGGTTCAATACCCCCCCGTAGTGTTCGCCTGAGGTGATCAGCACCACAGGTTCTCCCCTGTAGCGGAGGTAGCGGGGATTTCCGGGATCAAGTTGAACCGTACCGGAGGTCTTTACCTCTGCGGATCGCTTATTCCCGGTGGAAGAATCCTGGCATGAGATCATCATAACCAGGGGCAGCAAAAAACAGGGATTGAATTTCATCGTTCAGTAAATTTGGTCAATCAATTGTTAAAAATAGCCACAGATTTATTAAAAGGGTTAGATATTTTCATGAATGTGACCAGGGGATTTGAATTTATTGAGAAGTGATGTAATTTGCAGCCCTGAATCATGGCACAAAAAAAGTAAAAAACGATCATCATGGAAAGACTACAGGCTAGTGGCAGGCAGCAGAAAGCAACCTTTATTGTCATGACCATCCTGAGGGTGGCCATTGGATGGCACTTCCTCTATGAAGGACTTACCAAACTGTTTAATCCCCAATGGACAGCTGCCGGATACCTGCAGAGTGCCACCGGTCCCCTGGCCGGTTTGTACCATGCACTGGCAGCCGGCGATGGTATTCTGATGATCGTCAACATCCTCAATACCTGGGGATTGGTTTTGATCGGACTGGGATTGTTCCTGGGCCTTTTTACAAAGATCGCACAAGTGGCAGGGATTGCACTGCTGCTGATGTATTACCTTTCCCATCCTCCTGTACTGACCGAACCGGGATTTTTCCGCGAGGGCTCCTATTTTTTTATCAGCAAGGATTTCCTGGAAATGCTTGCCCTTCTGGTTCTCATGTTCTTTCCCACCGGAAAATTCCTGGGACTGGACGGATTGTTTGCTAAAATGGCACGGAAACCCATGCACAAAATGGATCACGGACAACCCGATGTGGAGGAGACCAAAGCCAATGTCAACCAGATCAAGCGCCTGGAAGTGCTGAAACACCTGGCAACGGTTCCTTTCCTGGGGGCAGTGGTTTACGGAGCGCTTCGGCGAACCCGGCTGAGCAGCATGGAAGAGCAGAACCTGGTGGATTCAACATCGGGAGCCACCCAGCAATTTGTGCAGAAGATCATGGCCGGATCCAACAGTGCTTCGCTGGAAAATCTGAAAGGGAAACTCTTTACAGAGGAGACCAGCCAGCTGACCGGCAAACTCCCCATGGGAATGCTCGGAAACATGGAGTCCTCCAAACTGATCCTTGGAGGCAACCTGCTCAGTGGTTACGTGCATTCGCGGGACCTGATCTATGTGTCCACCCTGGTACAGAATTACCACCAGAAGGACCGGATCTTCCGGACCCTTATGCTGGCAGAGCAGTCGGGGGTCAACACCATGCTCTCCAATCCGATCGTGATGCCGCTTATGCGGGAATACTGGGACCAGGGATATGGAAAAATACAGTTTATAACAGATTGTGCGGGCCTGGAATACGACGACAATGGTGCAAGTGTTATGGATTTTGACAAATACATGGACCTTGTTAAAAATTCTATTGACCAGGGAGCGAGCTCCTGCTACATCCAGGGTGAAACAGCCGACTTTTACATTGAAAAAAACCAGCCCGAAAAACTGGTGAAGGTGATGGACATGATCCGGCAAAACGGGCTCTCCGTTGGTATCGGGGCACACAAGATCCAGACCGTCAAAAAATGTGTGGAACTTGGGCTTGAACATGATTTCTGGATGAAGACCCTCCACACCCACGATTACTGGTCGGCCTCACACCCCATCTGGCATGACAACATGTACTGCTACGATCCTGAAGAAACGATCAACTTCATGGAAACACTTGAAAAGCCCTGGATTGCATTCAAGACACTGGCGGCCGGGGCCATCAAACCCCAGGAGGCTTTCCGGTATGCATTTGACAAGGGAGCAGATTTCCTTTGCGTGGGGATGTACGACTTCCAGATCATCGAGGATGTAAACATCACCCTGGCCGCACTGGACAATGTGGGAGAGAGAAGGCGTCCCTGGAGGGCATAACCGCTCTCATTGATACCAATGATGAAGCTCCCTTCCAAACCTTCTTAATTCCCGGCAGCAGCCTGAAAATAGTTTTCCGCCCTGCTGCGACGCATCTCCGCGCTTAACCCTTCAATCACTTCAGCATTCTCAGGTTTTTCGGAGATGTTCACATTCTCATCCGGATCCACCCCGTGGTCGTAAAGCATGCGGGTAAATGGCTGGTCCTGGTCATCGATCCACTCGGTATAAAAATAGTGACCCCTGATGGTGGTAATCCCTTTGAACCACTGGCAGACGGCCACCCCGTCACTGGCTGCATCAGGATCAAAGAGCAACTCCCGGAAACTGCTGCCCTGAAGGTGTGCCGGAAGATCCAGTCCGGCCAGCTCACACAGGGTCGGATAGATATCCACATACTCCACAATCTGCCCGGTGGATGCCACCTGTTTGGTTCCCGGCACCTTGAGAATCATGGGGGTATGCAGCGATGTTTCGTAATTGCAGTGTTTGCACCACAAAGCGTGCTCCCTTAAGTTCCATCCATGGTCACCCCAGAGGATCACAATGGTGGACTGTTCGAGTTCCAGCCTTTCCAGTTCATCCAGGATTTTTCCGATCTGTGCATCCGTATAGCTCACACAGGCATAGTAACCATGGATCAGTGCCAAAGCCATCTCATCCGAGACCGGTCCCTCTGCCGGGATATCCGCATAGGCCCTTAACTCCCCGAAAGTATGAAGCGATTCGGCCGGAGCATTCTCCGGGGGATAATTGTTGTAGGGCAGCGTTACCTTCCCATCATACAGTTTCCAGTACTTTTCCGGTGCATTGAAGGGCAGGTGTGGCTTCAGGAACCCGGCAGCCAGGAAGAAAGGTTTGCCACCCTCTTTCAGCTTTCTGAGATCCCGGATTACTTTTTCAGCTGTCTTACCATCTTTATACACCGTGTCGCCAACCTCTGCCCTTTCAAAGGCAGGCCCCCTTTTCTCCCCGGTTGTATCCTTGAGGATATTCTCCGGGATGGCATAATCCCGCCAGGAGCCGCCACCGGACCGTGGATGCCAGATCTCGTCCCAGGCCCCGGCTGCATCATTGTCAAGGTGAAAGATCTTTCCATTGCTGATGGTGTGGTACCCGTTGTTTCTGAAATGTTCAGGCAATGTGGTGATGCTGGGCGCCTCTTCATCGGCACTGGACAGATAGGTGAGGAACCTGTTACGGGCCGGACGAAGCCCGGTCATCAGACTGGCCCTGGATGCCCCGCAAACAGGAACATTGCAATAGGAGCGGTCAAACCTTGTGCCCTGGGCAGCCAGCCGGTCAATATGGGGGGAATGAATGTACGGCTTGCCATAACATCCCAGCTGGGGACGCAGATCATCCACGGCAATAAACAGGATGTTGGGTTTTTCGGGGATGACACTTTTCTCCTTTCCTCCGTTACAGGATGCAAGGATCAGGGATGCCAGTACCAGGGTGACTTGAATCAGTTTTTTCATCGGATATTGCGGTTTGTTTAAGGTTTTCTATAACCAGCACCCAGTCATTTCCCCTCTCCTCCTCACCGGGAGGGTCAAACCCGGTGATCCCTTTGGCTGGGAGCGTCTCATCATAGCTCTAAAATTAGCATTTTCCCACCCATGCCCGAGGCTTCTCAAAAAAAAAGCATTATCTAAAGAAGCCTTGCATGAAACACCGAAAAAATCGCTTCTTTTGTTACGGATTGCAGAACCTTTTCAGTCACATGAACATCCTCGGGATCTCGGCATATTACCATGATTCTGCAGCAGCCATCCTGGTGGACGGAGTGCTGGTTGCAGCCGCCCAGGAAGAAAGATTTACCCGCGAAAAGCATGATGCCCGTTTTCCGGCTCATGCCATCAGGTATTGCCTGGACGAAGCGGGTCTTGAGTTGTCCATGGTGGACCAGGTGGTATTTTATGACAAGCCTTTTCTGAAATTTGAGAGACTGCTGGAAAGCTATTACAACTATGCACCACGCGGCCTGACCTCCTTTGTAACAGCCATCCCGGTCTGGGTCAATGAAAAACTGTTTTTGAAACGAAACATCAGAAAGGGGCTCCAGGCCATTGGTGCCTATGACGAAAACAGGCAGCGGCTGCTCTTCCCCGAACACCACCTCTCCCATGCAGCCAGCGCCTTTTTCCCCTCTCCCTTCGGGGAGGCGGTTATTGTCACCCTCGATGGAGTTGGTGAATGGGCCACAGCTTCCATCTGCCTGGGGAAAGGAAAGGATATCAAAATAATAAAAGAACTCCGGTTCCCCCACTCCATCGGGCTGCTTTACTCCGCTTTTACCTATTACCTGGGATTCCGTGTCAACTCGGGTGAGTACAAGCTCATGGGTCTGGCTCCCTACGGTGATCCCGGATCGGAACAGGTGGCACGGTTTGAACAAATTATCAGGTCACAACTAATCAGGGTTCATGAAGATGGTTCCATCTGGCTCGACCAGCGTTATTTCCGTTATGCCACCGGCCTGAAAATGACCAACAACCGGATGTGGGAAAAGCTCTTCGGGATACCCCGCCGAAAGGAAGACCAGCCTATTGAGCAAGTCCATTGTAACCTTGCCCTGGCCATTCAAAGGGTTACGGAAGAGGTGGTCCTGAAAATGGTCACCCATGCCAGAACCTTTGCTGAAACGGAAACACAGGCCCAAAACCTCTGCCTGGCAGGCGGCGTGGCATTGAATTGTGTGGCCAACGGAAAAATAAAAGACACCGGTATATACAAAGAGATTTTTATACAACCGGCTGCAGGCGATGCTGGCGGAGCCCCGGGAGCAGCCTGGGCAGCGCATCATATCTACAACAAAGAAGAACGGAAGGTGGAATCCGGGGATGCCATGCAAGGGGCTTGCCTGGGACCCGCGTTCGGCAGGAAGGAAATCTTAAAAATGATCCGGAAATTTGATGCCGTGGCCGAAGAAGTTGATGAATTCAGTGTATTGAGCAAGAGGACGGCGGAGCTTATTGACAGCGGCAACGTGGTGGGATGGTTCCAGGGACGTATGGAGTTCGGTCCGCGTGCCCTGGGCAACCGCAGCATCCTGGCCGACGCACGGAACACTGAAATGCAGAAGAAACTGAATCTGAAGGTGAAATACAGGGAGGGATTCCGCCCCTTTGCACCTTCGGTACTGGCCGGCGACGTGGCGGATTATTTCCGGTATGAGGGTACATCACCCTACATGCTGATGGTGGCACCGGTGAAAAAAGAGAACCAAAAACCTGTTCCGAAAAACTATTTTGACCTTCCCTATATGGAAAGGTTGTATGTGCAGCGAAGCAGCCTGCCGGCCATTACCCACATCGATTACTCAGCACGGTTGCAAACCGTTCATCAGGAAACAAATCTGCGTTACTGGCAGCTCATCAGCGATTTTAAGAAACGTACCGGGACAGCTGTAATCATCAACACCAGCTTCAATGTGCGTGGCGAACCCATTGTCAGCACCCCGGAAGATGCATACCGCTGTTTCATGCGTACCGAAATGGATTTCCTGGTGGTGGGGGATTTTCTTCTGAAAAAGGAGGATCAGCCCGCCTGGGAGGAAAAAGGGTGGAGAAAGAAAATTGGTACGGACTGATCCACCGGGTACCGGAAACCGGAATTTATAAAACAACATAGACTGAAATGCTCAAAGACCTCTGGAAATTTTTACGACAAAGGAAAGCCTGGTGGCTGGCCCCGCTGATCTTCTTTATCCTGATCATCGGCATCCTGCTGGTCCTGGGCGGAGGCAGTGCCCTGGCACCCTTCATCTATACCCTGTTCTGATGGAAAACAAGGAGAAAGTCAAATACAGGGAGACCCTCCTGGTGATCGTACTGGGATTTTCGGTGCTTTACCTGATTCTGGACAGGAACTGGATGCTCTACACCGCCTTGGGAGTGGGGATGGTTGGAATGCTCTCTGCGCAACTGAACCGGTGGATCCACCAGGCCTGGTTTTTCATGGGAGAAAAAATCGGATTTGTGGTAAGCAAGGTGCTTCTGGGTGCCCTATTCTTCATCGTGCTGATCCCCATGAGCCTGATTGCCCGTGTGTTCAGAAAAGACATCATGCACCTGAAAGCCCCTTCCGCAAGTGCATATCATCAAAGGGACCACCTCTATGAACCAGCGGACCTGGAAAACATGTGGTAAATTCCCCTCCTGGTTAATTTCCCTCCGGAATTATTTTGGTGATGATTGTATAGCGACCCGATCCAGTGGTCACCGACACACTGCCATTCAGGCATTCCTGCTGGAATGATGAACTTTCCAGGGGTACACCATTAATCAACATGTCGGCCGGACCCCCTGGAATATAGATGGTGGCACTGCTGTTCGCAGGTATTTCCACATCCATCTCCAGCACATCGCCCTCCAGTTTCCAGCCGGAGGATATGGTTCCGTAAAGGCTTTGATGGGTCGCCTTTGCTGAGGTCAACCCTCCTCCGGGCCTTGGTTGAATGATCACATGTTTGTACCCCGGCTGGTTCTCATCAATCCCGATCCCGGCTACAACCTGGTAAAGCCATTTTCCGATAGCCCCGTAGGCATAATGGTTGAAGGAGTTCATCCCGGCATCCTGGAACGTGGAATCCGGTTTCTGCCCGTCCCACCGCTCCCAGATGGTGGTGGCACCCATGGTAACCGGGTAGAGCCATGAGGGGTATTCCGTCCTGTTCAGCAATTGATAGGCCAGGTCATTTCTTCCCTGGCCGGTGAGGGTCAGTGAGATCAGGGGGGTACCCAGGAATCCCGTTGTAATGTGACCGAAAGACTCCACATCTTTTGCCAGGTAGGATGCGGCTTTTACTTCGGTTTCCCCGTCAAGCAGGCCGAATGCCAGTGCCAGTGTATAGGCAGTCTGGGTATGGGCCACCAGGCGGCCGTTGGGTGTAACAAATTCCTTATTGAAGGCCTCTTTTACCTTTTCCGAAAGTTCCCGGAAATAGGCTGCTTCCTCTTCCATTCCCAGGATGGCGGCTATCCTGGCCACCAGACCCGAAGAGTAGGCATAGTAGGCTGTCGCGATCAGGTCGGTGGTGGTGTAAGCTCCCATATAGGCAGCCGAATGGTCATCAAAAGCGAGCCAGTCGCCATAATGCCAGCGCTCTGTCCAGATATAATCATCTCCCGCCGACTCCTCCATGTAGCCAATCCATTTCTTCATGCTCTCATACTGGTTTTGCAGCACCGACACATCACCGTAATTCAGGTAAACCACCCAGGGGATCACCACACCGGCATCGGCCCAGCCGGTTTTTCCGCCTTCGCCGAGAACATTGGGGATCACATCTCCGATGGCCCCGTTTTCCGCCTGGTCGGCAGCCATGTCTTTCAGCCATTTCATATAGAATGTGGCTGCATTCATATTGAAGCACGCCGTGGGGGCAAACACCTGGGCATCCCCGGTCCACCCGAGCCGCTCATCCCGCTGGGGACAATCGGTGGGTACATCCAGGAAATTCCCTTTCAGTCCCCACAAGATGTTGTGCTGAAGCTGGTTGATCAATGGTTCGGAACAGGTGAATGTTCCGGTCGGTTCCATATCCGAATGGATCACCATGCCCCTGATGTTTTCTTGCTCCAGCTCTCCCGGATACCCCGAAACCATCACATACCTGAATCCCTGGAAGGTGAAATGGGGCTGAAATACCTCTTCACCCCCGCCTTTTAAAATGTAAGTGTCGGTGGCCCTTGCTGCCCGGAGGTTATCATAATACATGTTTCCTTCCTTGTCCAGCACCTCTGCATGCCTCAGGGTGATTTTGTCGCCTTTTTTCCCGCTGGCTTTGATCCGGATCCAGCCCACCATGTTCTGTCCCATGTCCACCATCCAATCATCTCCGGCTTTTTGAATGGAGATAGGTTCAAGCTGGTTGACAATCCTCACCGGCGGGCCTTCGGGAGCAATAAGCTTCTCTTTTGAAATATCGGCTACGTCGACCGCGAGCCATTTTGAATCATCATAGCCGGCACTGCTCCAGTTCCCCAGCTCTTTTGTGGCATCATATATTTCTCCATTATAGATGTCCGATTCCAGGATGGGGCCTGTATTGCCTTTCCAGCTGTTGTCTGTACTGATGAACTCGCTGCTGCCATCCGTATAGCTTATCCTCAGCAGCGCAATGGCAGCCAGCCCGGAACCCCAGGCGTTCCGGTTGTCACCCCAACCTATATGACCCCTGAACCAGCCATCTCCCAGGGTAATTCCAATGGCGTTTTCTCCCTGCTTCAATGCACCGGTCACATCATAGGTCTGGTATTGCAGGCGGGTATTGTAACTGGTCCACCCCGGTGTAAACTCCTGATCGCCCACCTGGCTTCCATTGATCTCTGCTTTGTACAATCCATGACTGCTGATGTACAACCTGGCACTGGCTGGCTGCTTGTTCAACGAGAATTCCTTTCGCAAATAGGGTGAGGGTTCCGATTTTTTTGGATCCTCCTTCCAGGAAGGTGAGATCCACTCCGCCTGCCAGTCTGTTCCGGGCATCACCCCCGTTTCCCAGTATGCAGCTTCGCTCCATTTGCTTGATTTGCCGTGGTTGTCCCTGATCCTCACCTGCCAGTACACCCTTTGAAAGGAGTTCAGCGGCGGGCCTCCGTATCTTACATGAACACTCTGGGAGGATTCAACCTTTCCCGATTCCCACAACAGGTTCCTGCCCCTGGCCACATCTTTGTCACTCAGTGCAGCCCTGATCTCATAGGAGTCCTGCATGGTATTCATCTGACCGGACCGGATGATCCAGCTGAGCCTGGGATCCGGATTGTCAATCCCCATGGGGTTGGTAAGGTAATCGGTTTTAAGTGAAACGACTGCCGGTTGGGCCACCAGTGCAGTTGTTAACAGGATGCTAAAGCTGAAAAGTGTGAGGCTGCGGAGATTCATGAATGTTTGGTTTAGTGAATGTTCGATTTAAAGATAGGTCTTTTCTATATAATCTATTATTGGTTTAAAAGTGGAAAAACCGGAGATTCTGTCCGGCACCTTTCCATCAGATTGAGCAAGTCTGCCACTACTTCCTGATGGTCTGTGGCCACATTGGATTCCTCACCCGGGTCGACCCCAAGGTTATATAGTTCAATGGTTCCGGGGGGCTCGCTGATCACCTGGTTTCGTACCAGTTTCCAACACCCTTTCCGGATGGCCTGTGCCCCTCCTGCCTCAGTGAATTCCCAGTATAATGATTCATGGGATTCCTGTTCATTACCGGTTAATTCCGGCAACATGGAGATCCCGTCTATCCCTTCAGGAATATCCGTCCCCGCCAGGTCACAGGCGGTTGGGAGAAAATCCCAGAAAGCGCTGATATGATCCGATTCTGTTCCCGGTGCGATGCGGCCCTCCCAGGCAACGATCAGGGGTACCCGGATGCCGCCTTCATAAAGGTAGCGCTTCCCTCCCCGCCACGGACCGTTGGAATTGAAACGGTCCGTATACTCTCTTTCCGGGACCGGACCATTGTCACTGGTAAAAAAAACAATGGTATTTTCTGCCAGGTCCAGTTCGGAAAGCAGATCCAGAATCGCCCCGATATCCTTGTCCATCCGGGTGATCATTGCAGCGTATCCCTTGCTCTCCCTGGTCCAATCCTCCCCTTGGTAAATACCGTAGTCGGGAACCTCCTGACGCTCCCCAACAGGCTCTTCTCCATTGTCATGGGGAATGGTAAAGGGCAGGTAAAGGAAGAAGGGTTGCCCCCTGTTTTCCCTGATAAATGTAAGGGCCTCTGCAGCCATCAGGTCATGTGAATAGGTATTCTTTTTTGTGGAGTAACTTCCCAGTCCCTTGTGCCAGAGCGCCGTGTCCAGGTATTGAACCTCGTTGTCCAGGTATTCCCTCACCCCGTTCCTCAACAGGTATTCAGGAAAGTAATTATGGGCCAGCACCTGGTCCAGGTAACCGTAATAGAAATCAAATCCCTGTTTGAGCGGATCGCCAGAATTGACATCTGTTCCCAAGCCCCATTTCCCGATCATCCCTGTTTTATACCCCGCCTCTTTCAGAATTTCAGCGATGGTAACCGTTTCGTCAGATACAGGCCATTGACCTGAGGGCTCCGCCTGCTTGTTGCCCCGGATCCCGGCATGGCCCATGTGGTAGCCTGTCATGAGCGCACAACGGGAAGGAGCACAGACCGTATTGCCGGCATAGTGCTGGGTGAAACGTATCCCCCGGGCTGCCAGCCTGTCGATGCCGGGTGTCTGAATGATCTCCTGGCCATAGCAGCCCACATCGCCGTACCCCATATCATCGGCCATGATAAAGATGATGTTGGGCTTCCGGGCCTCCGGCGTGGGCGAATTACACGAGACCATTGAAAGGATTGCCAAAAGGAGGCAAAATGCGTACTTTATTGTTCTTCTTTTCATGGGTAGTAAGAATTTATTATCACACCAAAATACAAAAACCATTCATTGATAGAAATTGAACTTCTCCCCTGACAATACCCTTTTGATAAAATCCCCAACCGGTTGCTGATCCTGGTAGAAAAAGGCTCCCGCATAAGAATGATTGCCCCCGGGGAAGGTGATCAGCTGACAGCTCCCGCCGAGATCCTGCAGGTGCCGGGCAATGGCATGGGAGCCAAACAGCATCAGCCACCCGGGTGCGTCGGGAGGACAGTAATGATGAGAGGCAACATCATAGGGAACCAGGGGATCGGCATCGCCATGGAAAAGCATGGTGGGAACCATGTTTCCGGGGTTGATCAGGTTGAGATCCATGATGGCCCCCGCACCCGATATGACACCTGCATATCTGAAGCCTGGGGAAAGGGCCCTGCCAAACAACTGCATCCGATCCCGGTCCCAGTATGCAGCGTGGAGCACTGTTTCAGCCCCTGCACTGCTCCCTGCTATAAATATGCGGGTAGTGTCTATATGCAACCTGTCACTTTGCCCGGTCAGGAAGGAGGTGGCATGCCAAAGCTGACTGGCAGCAATCTGGATGGCCCTGATTTTCTCAGACAGAATCCCGTCACAACCAAAACTCTTTCCCTTCATGTAAAGCGTGTATGTAATCGAGGCACAGGCAATGCCCTGCCCTGCCAGGTACTTTGCCAGTTCGTGCCCTCCTCCTTTGTCACCCTGCGAAAATCCTCCTCCGTGCACATAGATCACAAGCGGGGTATTCTGAACGGGTCCCAAATCAGGTAAAAACAGGTCCAGGTCCAGGCTGATGGTGTCATTCTCAAAATAAGTACAGGTCTGAAAATCCTGCCCTTGAACAAGGGTTGCGATCAAAGTTCCAACCACAAAAAGAAGCATGCATTTTTTTGTCATATCAGGAAATATTTAAAAAAGGAACAACAATGCAGTGAAAAAGGGTTTCATGGAATTGCATCTAATTCATTGAGACAGTCAGCCCCGAAATATAGGCCCTGTTCAGGTTGCCATCGTGAGCCTTGACATCAATCCTTATTTTAGGAAGCTCGCCGTTTGTTATCTGAAAGGGAAGCTCCACTGTTTTCCATCCCCTGGTTTCAGATTTGTCGATTGTCTCCGTAATCAATTCTCTTCTGTCACGACCGCTAACCATCAATGAAAATGACCATGGGTGGCCCTCTTCGGCATTTATAAGGACAAGCACTTTCCCGGTATCAAATTCCCTTGCTGTTTGTTCGACACCGTTTTCATTGATATTGATTTTCTGAAGGGTGTATTCCAGTGATGCACTCCGGCTGGCTGACATGGGAGAGATAACCAGAACATTTTCCCTTCCCTCGAATTCCACCAACTCGGTTTTGCTCCCTTTCCCTGCATAGAATAGTTGCCATCCGGGCGATACCTCCTTCAACATTGGGGCAAATTCTTTATAGGAATAGGCCGCTATTTTGGAATACTCAGCACTGTCATACCGGTTTGTCTCGTCAAATGGGCCGGGTTCATATGCCGGTTCAAATCTGGATGGCACAACCTTGTGGTTTTTGATTTGAAAAATCTCAGTCCCCTCAGCGTCTTTCACAATTTTCCCGCCTTCCCTGATGACAAATTCACGGGTAAAGAATTCCGAGACCCTCAACAAATCATCAAAGTTATAGTCGGAATAAGAAAACTTTATGGCGGCATCCAAACCGGCCTTGAACTTTTCAGGAAGGTCGTTAAAACCAATGGTGGTGGCAAGAATTCCTGCAGCGTTGGACGGATTGCAATCGGAATCCAGTCCGCACCGCATGGAATAGACGATGGTCTGATCCAAATCGCCTTCACCATACAGCAATCCCAGTACAATGAGAGCCCCGTTCACCTTGGCATCGATGCCTACCCATGCATCTTTATTCTGGGCATGGAAGGGTTGGTGATCCAGTGTCCGGTAGTATTTGTTCATGATCTGTTCCCAGCATTTTTCCCAATCATCAGGGTATTCGCTGTGCCAGTTTACAACATCGCTGATGCATTTTGCATAGTTGCTTTCAGACGGGATACACTTCAAACCTTTCCGGATAATTTCATCTATGTCGCTGGTAAAATAGGCAGCGGCATACATTCCCCCCACAAATTGTCCGCCATATACACCATCACCGTAGTTCATGATCCGCCCGAACTTCTCTCCCAGCCTGATAGCCACATTAGCCATTCCAGGGGCAATAATACCGCTGTAATCGGCCTCAATCTGGTAATCGATATCCTCACAGTTGGGATTATAAAGCGGGTGTCCTGATTCGGGAGGTGCCATCCCGCTTCTGAGATTTTCCCGGCCCGTTCTGTTCGCTGCCCAGAGGCCGTAACCCGTATTGGCGAAATCAATCCCTGCCTGTTTGTAATCCACATCGACTCCATATTTCTCCATGGATGATAAAAAGGTCATCTCCACAAACAGATCATCATTCCCATGCTGATTGATCATGTTCTCTTCCCAGGCAGGAACCTTTTCTTCCGGAATAATCACATCGATGTAATCGAATTCAGTGGGAAGCCCCCATCCCACCCCGGCCATCTGACCAATCCAGGCACCTTTCATTTTATCCCGGTAGTGATCCACGGATATTTTTCGATGGGATTCCTTTTGAGAACAACCCAAGAGGGCTGTCATGACACAGATTAAAAGACATTTTCTCATGGGTTCTTTTTCTCCTGGTTTGAATTTTGGATGAAACCGTTTCGAATAAAATCATTGACCTTCGAAGCCGAATACTCCGGCCACCATGTTTTCAGCGGGCGTTTCCCGGCTTCAAGCAGGAAGCTTAGTGTTGTCGCTTCCTTTCCCAGCGACTTGTGATAATCTCCAATCCTTCGCTCCGGATCGGGCCAGGCAGGATCTGGTTTTTCACTTTTTTTCGTCCATTTATAGACCACGTTGTTTTGCCGGATCAATTCTCCTCCACTTCCCCATTTATCATCATATTTATCAATAGCAAACTGGGCTTCATTGATGCAGTTTGAAAAAACATTGTTTTCAATCACCGAAGGGATGGTAATCTCCCCAATGCCTCTAACCGATGATGTTCTTGGATATTCAACATTGGTTGAATCCATCAACCTGACTTCCTGGAAAACATTGTTCTTTACAATCCCATATGCACCTGGTAAAGATGCGCTTTTATGATATCCCACGTTCAGGTTAATGGCATTTTGAACAAAGAGATTGTCCTCCACCAATCCACCGGGACGCAACTGCAGGCCATGTGCCGATGCCCTGGCAAGAATATTCCCCCTGACAATAATTTTATCGCAGCCTGGATTATCGGTGGACAAATAGATGTTGTGGTTGAACATGGTGGCTCCGGCATTCCTGATCTGCTCATCCCAGCCATTGTGGTCGAACAGGTTCTCTTCAATCAAGATTCCATCAACGCCAGAAACATACATTCCCTGAACACGGGTCCTCAACTCATGGATTACATAGGATTCACCGGCCCAGGAATGGATGCAAATATTCCTTCTGAAATTCAGATTCTTGAGCGTCCCTGATTTTCCATGGCCGGTGGTATAGGCACCCATTTGCATATAGTTGAATTTACAGTCTTCAATCAGCATATTCTCTCCGCTTGCGGCGATCATTGAAATCCCGGATACGCCGCTTTCACTCTCATAATCAGGTGAATTGGGATCGTGCTTATAGGCATACAACTCCAGGCCCACAAAAGCCAGGTTCGAACGCTGCTGGTCCTGAATCCATACAAAAGGCCTTTCGGTTTTGATCAGTGGCCTGTCCCCCTGTTCTCCATACCAGGAAACCACCATGGGTTCAGCGGCACTGCGTCCCGAACAGAAGGCACCAAGACCCTCGCCCATGATCCAGGTATCACCTCTTTTAAGGAGCAGTTGATCGGGGTATCCATCCCGCAAGAGAAGCGCCCCGGCCTCAATGGTTTTCTTCGGCGCTGATGGAGATAACCCGTTATTGGCATCATGGCCTTCAGAATCGCTTACATATACAATTCTGGAATCAGGACAGGGTTCAATGACAGTCCATCCATCTGCGTCGTATACCCCGATGCCGCTGCTCTGTCCAAAACTGTTGGTCGCCAAGAGAAGCAAAGTGCCTATAGCCAGTGAAAGCATAAGTAGTCGTTTCATACCATCAAATATTTCCTTGTGGATGATTATCTCTTCTGACCAACCACCTGCAGGGCAATCCTGCGGCAGAACTCCGCATCTTCGGGGTTGTGGTTCATCAGCCTGACAGTCTCACCATCTGCATCCTCGATCATGTATAGCGTAGGGAGTTTTTCAGGAAGCTCTCCTGTAAGAACCAGCACAAATACCGAAGCAGTGAGCAATGTGCCCAATTCGTTGGGATGGCTGCCATCGGAAGTAAAGAGATCCACCGTGGGACGCAGGTCCATGGCCAGCTCCCAGGCCGGACCAACAGGTACCCTGGTGGCACCTGTTTCTTCAGCAGCTTTGATATACATTTCGTCAATCTGGGCCTGAAACTGAGGCACCCGCTCCCGCGCCCAGGTATTGAAAAGGACCGTCTGCGCACCGTAAAGACGGTTGTACCCGGAAAATAGTCTCACATATTTTAAGGTACTGTCGGGTGTTTCGATGCCCGACATGCTGAAATCCTGCAATACCACAATATCAAAATTTCCCTGTGCGATCATCGCTTTGGTTT
>JAZDPG010000043.1:0-90018 GCA_043797815.1 Bacteroidota bacterium | reverse complement strand
CTTGTCCAATCATCAACAAGCCGCTGAATGTAAGTTGATTCAGGTTCATCGGTTGGATATTCCCAAGTATAGCCTGTAGTTGCATTCCCGCATCCAGGATTTGATCCACTGACATTGTCTGAATTTGAATCTATGTCATATTTTAAACAAGCATCCCAGGTATTTTTACTTCCATCTTGAGAGAATGCATGATAACTAAATCCACCAGTCCTACAATCATCATCAATAAGTGGGGATGAGAAGGTATTATTTGTAGGTGAAGGAGAACCAATTGGATCAATACAATTAAGGGCAAATCCTCCGCTAAAAGTTACAAGTCCTAAGCTGCACCCAACTGCATTTCCAAAAGTAGTAACGGCTTTTCCCATATCAAGACAATTTACGTCATATGCAGATCCAATATCAGATAAAAACTGCGTAAGATTAAAAAGAGTCCACGTATTACCGTAGTTTGGTGCACCGTTCAGATCATCATAATCAAAACCGCTGTTAAGTAATGATTCAGTAATTTTATTCGCAGCAGACTCGGCAGATGACTGACCAATTCCCCAATCACATGCCAGATCTAGCACACTAGACCATGGTTCTGACATTGGAGACTGTGGGGTTGATATTAATGAATAAAATGTATGAGATGTATAATTCGTACTTATTCCGAACAATACCCTGATTCATTAGTAATGGCATATATTTCCCATTTCCAGGTGAATTGTCTTACATCTATATTATTTGGTATTGAACCATCTAAGGTTAAGGTAATCTCCTCCAGGTCTTCATAGTTCATTACGACATAGTTGCATAACTCTCCAATACCAGTACCTGAAGTAACAGTAAGGTTTATGATTAAATGCATATCTGAACAGTTGCTATCAAACTTAACTTTGATTTTCCGATCTGTCTGGCTTTTAATATAAGCAAAGTTACTACTTCTAAAAGGATTATACTTCCATTCTGGTTTTGTGATAGAATCTCCATCATCATCTCGGATCGTAAGTGCATCATTACTTTGTCCAGATTCATAATCGAATTTTATCTCATATGGTCTGACCCAAATGTCAGTTGAGCCAAAGATGTTTTGGACCGAAAAGTTAAGGATGACCAACAGATATAAGATGATCCTTGGTTTTTTAGAATACCCCTTCTTAATAGAATAAGTGATACTAGATTTTTTCATAATCCAAATATGTTCTAAATTTAATAATACAGAGTTAATCCGTCAAAATCATCTGCTTTATATCAACCACTTTCCCATTTGCGATCATAGCATACATGTACATTCCCGGATCAAGTTCACTTCCATTGATCAGAATGTTGCCTTCTCCTCTTTGATTCAATTCAATGCTCTTTAGTTGCGTACCACTCATATTGTAAATATTTATAGCAGCACTTTGTGTATTCTCTGATATATAAAAGAAGATTTCAGTACTTTCATCAAATGGATTTGGTGAGTTTTGCTTTAGAGCACTCCCAGCTATATAATCATATTCATCGTTGTTAGTGGCAATATGTAAACTCTTTAAATTGCTTTCATTTTTAAGTGTTTGAACTTCACCTTGAAGGGTTTGAATCATCTCCTGCTGCTCTTTGATAGCCTCAATTAGAATTGGGATTAGTCCCACATAATTAACGGCATATAACTCGGCTTCATCATTGAAGGTAACAAGATCTGGTAAAACCTCTTTCAGTTCTTGGGCAATGACACCATACTTATTTTTACCGGACTCGACAATTTCTTCCATATTCTCTTCGGGAGAATTTGCATAATGCTCTCTTTTTATATCGTATTTTACTCCTCTCAATTGGCATAAAGCAGATAACGGGCTGTCAATATTTCTTATGTTTTCCTTTATGCCGAGGTCCGACCAATCATATAAATTGTCATAGTATAACCAATTGGTATACATATAATAGAATTTGTTATCATAAAGCCCACAACGAGCAGAATTATTCCATTGCGGTTTTATAGCAGCAATTGTCGAATAATTTGTAAAATAGATACCACTAGTTGCGGGTAAGCAGGATATATATGCCTGCCCTCTCACTTCAAAATCGTAAGAAGGATTCCCAGAATAATTACCCACGACAACATCTCCGTCGCAGTCCATCTGTAATTGAGCCTCGGCATTACAATAAAACAATAACGCAATTAATGATACTGTAACTATGCTTTTATAATGTAATAAAAATTGAAGGTTTATAAACATTTGATAATAAAACTCTGACGACAGAAGAGTACAGGTTAATCTTGCTTTGAATTAGGCATTTGATTGCAAGTTCTGGACAATACTTGATATATTCAATCCCTCTTTTGGGGGGATAACTATATAAGATTATATCTCGCAGCTTTGTAGCACAATTCAGCACAATTCTTAGCCGAGAGTTTTAATAAAAGTGATTTACGATAATCCTTTACTGTATACAAAGAAATGCTCAATTCAGAGGCTATCTGTTTCGAGCTGAATCCTTGAATAATAAGGATAAGAATTTCCAGTTCCCTCCTGGTTAGATTGAAATTTTTGCTTTCTTCCTGGCAAGGAGAATACAATTACTAAAAGAAATTAAGGACTGCTTCTATTGTTTTATCAGGATAATGATGGATTTGTTACCCTCTATTAAGAGGACTTTATTGATAAGTTATTAACAAGTTTCACATTTTCAAAAGTGAAACAGATAGATTAGAACCCCTTCAATTCATATTGAATCTAAGCATTCAAGCCCCCTGTAATTATTTGCCGGGGTTTTTTATTTTAATATTTTTACCCTCTGAAACCAAACCAAACCCTTCATAAACCAAACCCTTCATAACCCAAACCCTTAAACCCTTAATCCCCTAATCCCCTAATCCCTTAATCCCCTAATCCCTTAACCCTTACCCATGAAACTAACTCTATTCGACATCCTGATCATCCTTGCCTACCTGGCCTCGACCATCGTGATTGGCCTGGTTATGAAGAAGCGTGCCCAGAAGGATAAATCTGCCTACATACTGGGCGGGAACAAACTGCCCTGGTATATGCTGGGACTGAGCAATGCTTCAGGGATGTTTGACATATCCGGAACCATGTGGCTGGTAACCCTGGCCTTTGTATACGGCTTGAAATCTATCTGGATCCCATGGCTGTGGCCGGTCTTCAACCAGATCTTCCTGATGGTGTTCCTCTCCATCTGGTTGCGCAGGTCCAATGCCACCACAGGGGCCGAATGGATCGGAACCAGGTTTGGATCGGGCCGGGGCGGTGTGCAGTCCCACTGGATTGTGGTGACCTTCGCACTGATCTCCTGCCTGGGTTTCCTTACCTACGGATTTATCGGGCTGGGTAAATTTGTTGAAATCTTTATTCCATGGGAGGTGGTATCTCCCTATGTTCCATTCCATGTACCCCCCGAATATGTGGCCCATGTGTACGGGATTGTATTTACCCTGTTTGCCATGTTTTATGCCATCCTGGGTGGAATGTCCAGCATCGTCTGGGCCGACGTGATCCAGTATTCCATCATGACCATCTCGGCCATTGTAATCGGTGTGATTGCCATGAATGCACTTACTGACAATCCGCTGGTGGTTCCGGACGGATGGATGAATCCTTTCTTCAGGGCCAGGCTTGACATGGACTGGACCGGGATCATTGATGAGGTGAATGACAAGATTGCCAGCGACGGCTACTCCCTGTTCGGGATCTTCTTCAGCATGATGCTGTTCAAAGGAATCCTGGTGAGTATGGCCGGACCGGCTCCCAACTATGACATGCAGAAGATTCTGTCCACCAAGTCGCCCAAAGAGGCCGCGAAGATGTCAGGCTTTGTTTCGGTGGTGCTGATGCCTGCCAGGTACTTTATGATTGCGGGTTTTGGTGTTCTGGGACTCCTTTTCTATGACAAGCTGGATCTGATCGTGGGCAACCGGATTGACTTCGAACAGATCCTGCCATCCGCCATCAGCGAGTTTGTACCCATTGGATTCATGGGCCTGTTGCTGGCCGGACTCCTGGCAGCATTTATGTCCACCTTTGCCGGGACCCTCAACGCGGCCCAGGCCTATATTGTCAATGATATCTACCTGAAATACATCCGGCCCGATGCCTCCCGGAAACAGATGAGCCGCACCAACTACCTGACCGGGATCGTGGTTGTTGCCATCAGTGTGTTCTTCGGGTTCTTTGCACTGGACGTGAACAGCGTGCTGCAATGGATCGTATCGGCCCTGTGGGGCAGCTATGTGGTTTCCAACATTTTGAAATGGTACTGGTGGAGGTTCAACGGATCAGGGTTCTTCTGGGGCATGTTCGTGGGAATTATTGCCGCGCTTGTCTTCAGCCGGATCTTTCATTTCCTGGACCTCTACTACTTCCCGCTGATTGTGGTGATCTCCCTGGCAGCTGCCCTGATTGCCACTTTCAGGACTCCGCCTACCGATGAGGAAACCCTGAAGAACTTCTATAAAAATGTAAAACCCTGGGGTTTCTGGAAACCCATTCATGACAAAGTGGTGGCCGAAGATCCCTCCTTCAAACGCAACAAAGACTTCAAAATGGACATGTTCAACGTCGTGGTGGGGACCATTGCACAGACTGCCCTGGTGATCTTCCCCATCTACATCGTGTTGAAAAGGGTATTGCCCCTGGGAATCTCCCTGGCCATTATTGCTGTCTGTGCTGTGATTATGAAGAAGACCTGGTGGGACAGGTTGCCCGATGATAAGCCATTGGCAAAATGATGAAAGAAAGGTTGGCCCGGCTGGGCAAAGCGATGGAGCAGGAATTACAGGAGGACATACTTCCCTGGTGGATGAAATATACCCCGGATCATGAATTCGGGGGTTTTCACGGACATATCACTCATGAAAACCAGGCGGTTGAAAGAGCCGGGAAGGGTGCCATCCTGAATACACGTATACTGTGGACCTTTGCTGCCGCCTACAAAAAGTACCACAATCAGGATTACCTGGATACTGCTCAAAGGGCATACAGGTATATCCTGGAGCATTTTCTGGACCGGGAATACGGTGGTGTTTACTGGGAACTTGACTACAGGGGAGATGTCATTTCCTCCAGGAAACAGATCTATGCCATTGCCTTTGCCATATATGCTTTGGCTGAATACCATGCAGCCTGCGGGGATAAGGATGCCCTTGCAATGGCAATTTCGCTCTTCAGGGATATCGAAGACCATGCGCTTGACCGGGAAAAGCTGGGTTACTGGGAAGCACTTTCCCGGGAATGGGAACCGATGGAGGACCTGCGTCTCAGTGCTAAGGACCAGAACGAAAGCAAGACCATGAATACCCACCTCCATATCATGGAGGCATATACCAATCTGTACAGGACCTGGAAAGATCCGGGTTTGAAGAAAGCGCTGGGCGATTTGATGGTCCTGTTCCTGGAAAAATTCATTGATCCCGTGACGCTCCATCTGAACCTCTTCTTCGATGATGACTGGAACCTGAAGTCCAGCCTGGTTTCCTACGGTCACGATATTGAATGTGCATGGCTCCTGCATGAAGCTGCCGAGGTTTTGGACGACAGGAGAATGGTTGAACAAACCGGCAGGCTGGCAGTTGATATGGCACGGGAGAACTTCAAGGGCCTGGATTCAGACGGAGGTCTTTACTATGAATTTTTTCCCCTGGAAAACAAGCTTGACACAACCAGGCACTGGTGGCCCCAGGCAGAAGCCGTGGTTGGTTACCTCAATGCATACCAGCTGTCCGGCGAGGAAGAATTTTTCTTCAGGGCATTAAGCAGCTGGCAGTTTATTGAAAATCAGCTCCTGGACAAGAATTTAGGTGAATGGTACTGGGGTGTGGACAAAAACGGGAATCCCCAAACCGATATAGAAAAGGCAGGATTCTGGAAGTGCCCCTATCACAACAGCCGGGCTTGTTTGGAGGTGATTAGGAGAACTGAAGAAACAATAAAAGCAGAAGAAAAATGAGAAATGAATTGTTCGCTGAACGCATGGCCTCCATCCGCAAGGAACATGAGGCACTTCTGACACGAAAAAATGAAGCGATATTCAGTACCAACGGGATTTTCAACAGGTACAGGTATCCCGTGCTGACCCGTGACCATTTCCCCATGGAGTGGCGGTACGACTTCAATCCGGAGACCAATCCGTTTTTCATGGAACGGATCGGGTTCAATGCGGCTTTTAATTCGGGAGCCATCAAGCGGAAGGGGAAGTACCTGCTGGCAATCAGGGGTGAAGGCAATGACCGGAAATCCTTTTTTGCCATTGCGGAAAGTCCCAACGGGGTGGACAATTTCAGGTTTTGGGAGCGGCCCATCACGCTGCCCCAGACCGAAGATCCGGACACCAATGTATATGACATGAGGCTTACCGAACATGAAGATGGCTATGTCTATGGCGTATTCTGTACGGAACGCAAAGATCCCGCTGCTCCCGATGGTGATACCAGCAGCGCTGTGGCTGCAGCAGGCATTGCACGAACCAAAAACCTTATTGACTGGGAGCGCCTGCCCGACCTGGTTACCTATGGCGGACAGCAACGCAACGTGGTGCTGCATCCCGAGTTCATCAAAGGAAAGTATGCCTTTTTCACCAGGCCCCAGGACGGATTCATCGATACGGGGAAAGGTGGCGGCATTGCATTCGGCCTTTCAGATTCCATGGTCCATGCGGAAGTGAAAAAGGAAGAGATCATGGATGCAAAGACCTACCACACCATCTATGAACTAAAAAACGGTCAGGGGCCTGCTCCCATCAAAACGGACAAAGGATGGCTCAACCTGGCCCACGGCGTTCGAAACTGTGCCGCCGGATTACGGTATACCCTCTATATGTTCATGACCGCACCGGATGATCCTTCAAGGGTAATCCATAAACCTGCAGGTCTGTTCATGGGCCCCCTGAAGGAAGAACGGGTGGGTGACGTATCCAATGTGCTGTTCGCCAATGGCTGGATCGCCGATGAGGATGGCAGGGTATTTATTTATTATGCCTCCTCAGATACCCGCATGCATGTGGCCACTTCAACCATCGACCAGCTGATGGATTACTGCATGAACACACCTCAGGACAGGCTGCGGTCAGCCGCCTCGGTACAGGCCATCAACGAACTGATATCCAGAAATAAGGCGCTTTGAAATTTCAACCAACAATAAAGAGATGAAACCCATTCAAATCACTTCAGGAAAACATGGTCTCTCCGGCATGCTCTTCATGCTTGTGCTCCTGTTTGCTTCCTGCAACCCTCCGGAAGCAGAACAGCTTTCTCTCAAAAAGGCGTTCCAGAACGATTTCCTCATGGGAACCGCACTGAACGAATCCCAGATCCTGGGCAAAGATACATTGTCCGCGAAAATCATTGAAACGCAGTTTAACTCACTTACGGCTGAAAACTGCATGAAATGGGAGCGGATCCATCCCCGGCCAGACGAATACAATTTTGAACTTGCTGATAAACTGGTAGAATATGCTGAGGAAAATAAGATGCATCTGCAGGGGCATGTGCTTGTCTGGCACAGCCAGACCCCCCGCTGGGTATTTCTGGATGCCGAAGGCAACCTCACCAACAGGGATACCCTGTTGATGAGAATGAAAGACCACATCTATACAGTGGTGGGGAGGTATAAAGGAAAAGTGGACGGATGGGACGTGGTCAATGAAGCCATCGGGGATGACGGGGTAATCCGCAACTCCCTCTGGTACCAGATCATAGGAGAGGATTTCATTGAGAAGGCGTTCATCTTTGCCCATGAAGCTGATCCTGAAGCAGAGCTGATCTACAATGATTACTCGCTGCCCAATCCGGTCAAAAGGGAGGGTGTGATAAACATGGTGAAAGACCTGCAATCCAAAGGGATAAAAATCGATGGCATAGGCATGCAGGGACATTACCACCTGGATAATCCGCCACTTGAAGATATTGAAGCCAGTGTTGAAGCCTTTGCAGCACTTGGACTTCAGGTCAGTTTTACAGAGGTGGAGGTGACCGTTCTTCCGGTTCCCGGGGATTATGCAGGTGCCGATATCAGCACAAAATTTGACATGGAGGAGTGGCTGAATCCCTACAAGGAAGGTTTGCCCGATTCGGTTCAAAATGTGCTGGCCATGCGCTACAGGGAACTCTTTGGTCTGTTCCTGGATCACAGCGATCAAATCGAAAGGGTCACTTTCTGGGGTGTCCATGACGGCGTATCCTGGAAAAACAACTGGCCGGTCCGGGGCAGGACCAATTATCCTTTGCTTTTTGACCGCAAGGGAAACCCGAAACCGGCTTTCGACGCAGTCGTCAGGCTGACTTCGACCAACTAAAAATACTTCACCATGAAGTACCTCTCTCTGGTATTGATCATTTTGCCATTATGGGGCTGCAGGTCAGAACCGGCGGATCATAACGCGGATGCGGGTTATATCTCCTTCGAAGGATCAGGCAAAAAAATGGCCCTTGTTTCAGGAAGAACGGCAAGCCCCATCTGGCTTGCAAAGGGAGAGGACGAAGGTGTTGTCATTGCCCTTGATAACTTTCAGAAAGACGTCCAGAGGGTAACAGGAATCCTGCCTGATACCCGGTTCATTGAGAAAGTACCCGGTGAGGAGGCCGGAGAGAAAGGCAATATCATCCTGGCAGGGACCATCGGGATCAATCCCCTCATTGACAACCTGGTTGAAAGGGAACTGCTGGATGTATCGTCTGTGAAGGGAAAGTGGGAAGCGTCGGTAACAACTGTCATCAGGAATCCCTTTCCCGGTGTGGCCAGGGCCCTGGTCATTGCGGGGAGTGACCGGCGGGGTACCATTTTCGGGATCTACGAGTGCAGCACCCGGATGGGGGTTTCACCCTGGTATTTCTGGGCGGATGTAACGCCCATCCACAGGGATGAAATTTATGTCATACCGGGTCGTTATATCCTTCATGAACCGGCTGTGAAATACCGGGGGATCTTCATCAACGATGAAGCACCTGCCCTGGCCGGCTGGGTGCAAGAGAATTACGGATCATTCAATCATGCGTTTTATGCCCATGTGTATGAGCTGATCCTGCGAATGAAAGGCAATTACCTGTGGCCGGCCATGTGGGGCAGGGCCCTTTACGATGACGATTCCCTGAACGCTCCCCTGGCACACGCATATGGAGTGGTCATCGGTACCACGCATCATGAACCGCTCATGCGGGCCCATGTGGAGTGGGCAAGGTATGGAAACGGTCCCTGGGATTACAGGAAGAACCGGGATACCATCCGGGCCTTCTGGGAGGAGGGGATCAGGCGCATGGGGAAACATGAAAGCATTGTCTCCCTGGGCATGCGGGGGGACGGGGATGAACCCATGACCCAGGGGACTGCCATATCTCTCCTGGAGGAGATCGTGGCCGATCAGCGGTCCATCATCAGCCATGTAACCGGGAAGGCCCCGGAGGAGACGCCCCAGCTCTGGGCCCTGTATAAGGAGGTTCAGGAGTATTATGACCAAGGTATGCGGGTACCCGATGATGTAACCCTGCTGCTCTGTGATGACAACTGGGGAAACATCCGGAAATTGCCTGAATCCGGCAGTCCTGAAAGAGCCGGAGGATACGGAATCTATTATCACTTCGATTATGTGGGCGGCCCCAGGAATTATAAATGGCTTAACACCAACCAGATCGAAAGGGTTTGGGAGCAAATGCACCTGGCCCATGCCTTTGGAGCCAACCAGATCTGGATTGTCAATGTAGGCGATATCAAACCCATGGAACTTCCCATCCAGTTCTTCCTGGATTATGCCTGGGATCCCGACCGGTGGCAAGCGGATAACCTGGAGGATTATTACATCCGTTGGGCTGCTCAGCAATTCGGTGAGACCTTTGCAGAGCCGGTGGCTGAGATCCTGGCCGGGTACACACGTTTCAATGCCAGGCGAAAACCGGAACTGCTTTCTCCCCAAACCTACAGTCTGACCCACTTCAGGGAGTCTGACCGGGTCCTTCAGGAGTACAAAGAGCTGGAAGAACTTGCAGAATTCATCTACCAGGAGATTCCTGCTGAGCTTAGGGATGCCTACTACCAACTGGTGCTGTTCCCAGTCAAAGCATCCGCCAACCTGAATGAACTCTATATCACAGCTGCAATGAATAAGCTCTATGCAGCACAGGGAAGATCGGCTGCCAGCCTGGTGGCCCAAAGGACCCGGGAGCTGTTTCAAAATGACAGTCTGCTTACGGAACAATTCCACAGGGAAATGGCAGGTGGCAAGTGGAACCACATGATGTCCCAGACCCACATCGGTTACACTTACTGGCAGCAGCCCGAACAAAACAACATGCCTGAAATCCAGGAGATTGCCGTTCCGGAAAAGGCGCTTATGGGGGTGGCTGTCGAGCATTCCGGCCAGGTCTGGCCCGGAAGTGGCGATTCGGCCGCCCTTCCCCTGTTCGATGCCCAAAATCGTCAGGAGTATTTCGTTGAGGTTTTCAACCGGGGAACGCTTGCGTTCAATTGTACCATCACTCCATCGGTTTCCTGGCTCATTCCTTCATCCTCCTCCCTGGAAATTGACTTGCAGGAACGTGTCTATTTCCGGGTTGACTGGAGCCAGGTTCCCGAGGGAATCCAAACAGCTGTGGCAGAAATCAGCGGACCGGGCCAGGTATCTGTCCCTTTGATTGTAAGGGTGGACAACCGGAAAATTTGTAACGCATTCCCTGACAGGGAATTCTTTGCTGAGAACAACGGGATTGTTTCCATGGAGGCAGGACATTTTCAGCACGCCATTGACGGGGACCAGGTACACTGGGTGGAAGTGCCCAACCTGGGCAGGACCCTTTCCTCGATGAGCACGCTGTCGGTTACAGCATTGCCCTCCACTGTGGGTGGAGACTCACCGAGACTGGAGTATGAATTCTGCATCCGGGATACCGGAACCTTTGAAATCAGCTCCTTCCTCTCTCCCACCCTGAATTTTCTCAACAACCAGGGGCTCAGGTTTGCTGTGTCGGTCGATGATGAAAAGCCGCTCGTGATTTATATGCATGAAAACGAGCGCCCGGGCACATGGGACCTCTGGGTCAGTAACAACATCCTTACCCGGACCAGCCTCCATCATATCACCGAACCGGGTATCCATACGCTGAAATGGTGGAGGGTTGATGCCTGTGTGGTGCTGCAAAAGATTGTCATCCGCGAAACCGGAACCGATGATCCCTCCTACCTGGGGCCACCCGAGAGCCTGATGGTCAACCACAAACCCGAAGGTTAACCCAGAACTACCTTCACCTGGTTGACACTCCCCTCTTTGCAAAGGGGAACCAGGTTGCCACTTAATTTCTCCCCGTTCAGCCGGAGTTCTTTGACTCCCCTGCAAAGATGGTCTGGATTGGTCACCTCGATGCGGTAGGTGGCGCCCCTGAACTTCCTTGTTACCGCATACCCATCCCAGCTTTCCGGGATCACCGGGTTGATCCGCAGGCCATCGAAGTCGGTCCGGATCCCCAGGATGAATTGGGAAATGGCATAGAAATTCCAGGAAGCGGTCCCCGTGAGCCAGCTGTTCTTGGCCTCGCCGGGCCTGAAGGCATCCTTGCCCGCAATCATCTGTGCATAGACATAGGGTTCGGTCTTGTGTAAATCACTGAGCTCTTCAAGGTAGGGCGGACAGATCTTGCGAAAGTACTCCCAGGCAGCATTTCCGTTGCCTGCCAGCACCTCGGAGATCATGATCCATGGATTGTTGTGACAGAAGATACCCGCATTCTCCTTGTACCCCTGAGGGTAGGTACTGATCTCCCCGTATTGCACATAATATTTTGTAAAAGCCGGATTGTTCAGCACGATCCCGTGCTCGCAGTCAAGCCGCTCCTTCACCGAATCAAGGGCCATTCTTGCACGTCCGTCCTCCAGACCGATCCCGGCCATGATGCACATGCCCTGTGATTCAATAAAAATTTTACCCTCCTCACATTCATGGCTGCCAATCTTCTCTCCAAAATGATCGTAGGCCCTGATAAACCACTGACCGTCCCAGCCATGCACATCAATGACCTTCTTCATCTTTTCAATATGGGCAGCGGCCTGATCAGCCTCCCCATCCCTGCCAAGCTTCCGGCAAAGCTTCACAAAGGCATCTCCGTAGAGCACAAACATCCCTGCAATAAACACCGATTCGGCTACGCCGCCCTCCCGGTTCTCGGTGGTCTGGAAGGACTCGCCCGGAGTCTCGGAAAAACAGTTCAGGTTCAGGCAGTCGTTCCAGTCTGCCCTGCCGATCAATGGCAGTTTGTGCGGACCCAGGTTGTTCACCACGTGGTAAAAGGAGCGCTTCAGGTGCTCGAACAGGGTGGCTTTGTTGGACAGGTCGTTGTCAAAGGGTACCATCTCATCCAGGATGGTCCAGTCGCCTGTCTCCCTGATGTACTCATCGGTGGAGAGGATCAGCCAGAGCGGATCGTCGTTGAAGTTGCTGCCCACCGCATCATTCCCCTTCTTGGTGAGCGGCTGGTACTGGTGGTAAGCCCCGCCATCCTCGAACTGGGTGGAGGCGATGTCTATAATTCGTTCCCTGGCCCGCTCCGGCACCTGGTGTACAAACCCGATCAGGTCCTGGTTGGAGTCGCGGAATCCCATACCGCGGCCGATCCCCGATTCGAAGAAGGATGCACTGCGGCTGAAATTAAAGGTAACCATGCACTGGTACTGGTTCCAAATGTTTACGGCCCGGTTCAGCTCCTTTTCAGGATGCTCCAGCTGGTAGACCGACAGGAGCTTGTCCCAGAATTTGCCAAGTGCATCAAAGGCACGGTCCACATCTTCGGCCGTCTGAAACTGCGCCATCATTTTCTCTGCAGGGGCCTTGTTGATAACCTGGTTCTCCACAAACTTATCTGCCACGGGTACCTCCACATAAGCAAGCACAAATACCAGCTGCTTCTCCTCGCCCGGATCCAGTTCGATCTGAAGGTGGTGCGAAGCAATGGGCGACCAGCCATGGGCGTGGGAGTTGCGCGACCGGCACTCCATCACCGCATCGGGAGCATCGAACCCGTTGTAAAGCCCAACAAAAGCCTCACGGTCCGTATCCAGCCCGGCGATTTTTTCATTGACCGTATAGAAAGCATAATGATCGCGTCGCTCACGGTATTCGGTCTTGTGGTAAATGGTCGAACCGACGATCTCCACCTGGCCGGTGGAGAAATTCCGCTGGAAGTTGGTGTTGTCTTCCAGGGCATCCCACAGGCACCACTCCACAAAGGAGAAGAGAGAAAAAGAACGCTTCCGCTTGCTTTTGTTGGTCAGTTTCACCCGCTGCACTTCCCCCTGATAACCTACCGGAACCAAGTAAAGCACCTCTGCCTCCAGCTGATCCACCTCACCGGTGATCCTGGTATAGCCCATGCCGTGGCGGCACTCATAGTTGTCCAGTTTTGTTTTCACCGGCTTCCATCCAGGCGACCACACTTTCCCGCCCTCATTGATATAAAAGTACTTTCCGCCGTCATCCACCGGTACATTGTTGTACCTGTAACGTGTGATGCGCCTGAGCCTTGCATCCTTATAAAAACTGTACCCGCCGGCAGAGTTGGTGATGATGGAGAAAAAATCCTCGCAACCCAGGTAGTTGATCCATGGATACGGGGTTCTGGGATTGGTAATTACATATTCTCTTTTCTGGTCGTCAAAATGTCCGAATTTCATTTGATCTGCTGATTTATGGGTTCATGTGTTTTACATCGATCTCCAAAGAGGCGGATTGCAATCCTTCCGATTCTGCCGTAAGCAGGATTTCGCCCTCCTGACCGGAAGCCCGGATAACGGCAAGGCAAAGCCCGTTAAATGCCTTTCGTTTCGTTGACCTGAATGGCTCCATACTGGTCTGCAGACCGTTATCCACAGCCTCAAGCCTCCCTTCACCTTCCACGCGGAAATGAACTTCGTTCCCGGCGTCGGGAACCACAACTCCTTTGTCATCCACAATTTCCACCCTCACAAATGAGAGGTCCATGGGATTCGCATCAAGAAGCTGCCTGTCAGCCACCAGCCTGATTCCGGCAGGTTTTCCGGCAGTCTCTACCTTTTCACTGACTGTCTCTCCGCCGCTCAACCCTTTGGCCTCCAGAATTCCGGGTTCAAAGGGGACCCTCCAGAGCATATGCATCGCCTCTCCTGTTTTTTTCCTGGACCCCAGGGACGTCCCGTTGAGAAACAGTTCCACCTCGCTGCAGTTGGTATAGGTCCACACATCCACCGTATCACCCCCGGACCAGTTCCAATGGGGGAAGAGATGAAGTACAGGCTGACTGGTCCACTCGCTTTGATAGAGATAGTAAGCATCCTTCGGGAATCCGGCCAGGTCAATTATCCCGAAATAGCTGCTTCGGGATGGCCATCCGTACGGGGTGGGTTCCCCCAGGTAATCAAAACCGGTCCAGACAAACATTCCTGAGATGAAAGTTTTGTTTTTCATATCCATTAAAGCCCTTTCATGGCTTGTACCCCAGGGCACGTGGCAATTGTCATACGATGAGCAGGTGTGGTCGGTATTCACCACCCGGAACGCGCTGTCCCACCTCAGGGGCCAGATGCGGATCCCGTCAGAGGGCATGTCATAAGAGCCCCGTGTAGCCAGAGCAGAAGTGGTCTCCGAGGCAATGAACGGCACACCAGGGAAATGGATTGGAACGCTGTCGTAATGCTGGTTCTGATAATTGAATCCAATCACATCAAGGGCTCCTGACCTGATGATGGTGTTCGCAGGCGAAGGATCGTTGCATCCCGAGGTGACGGGTCGGGACGGGTCGAGGGCCCGCACCATTCCGGCCAGCTTGATGGCCATGTCCTTTCCAGAGGGATCCCATTGTTCAAGAATCTCATTCCCAATGCTCCACATGATCACACTTGGATGGTTTCTGTCGCGTGTGATGTGATCGGTCAGATCCCTTTCATGCCATTCGTCCCAATAGAGGTGGTAGTCATATTCGGTCTTTTTTAGCTTCCACATATCGAAGGTCTCATCCATGACCATGAAGCCCATTCTGTCGCATAAACGAAGCAATTCTGGTGAAGGGGGATTGTGGGAGGTCCTGATGGCATTGCAGCCCATCTTCCCGAGCAATTCCAGCTGCCGTTCCATGGCCCTGGGGAAAGCCGCTGAACCAAGTGCTCCCAGGTCGTGGTGCATACAAACACCTTTGATCTTCATGGGGACTCCGTTGAGGGCAAAACCTAATACGGCATCGAATTCAAATGTCCGGATTCCAAATACAGTGGTTTCCCGGTCCAGGATCGATCCTTTGCTGCGAATCTCCGTTACCAGGGAGTAAAGCGCCGGATGGTCTGGTGACCATAAGCTGGGATTGCTTACCTCCATGCGGTGCTCAACTGCCGTGGTCATCCCGGCAGTCAGTTCAACTTCCCGGGAAACGTTGGCTACATTTTTCCCGTCCTGGCTGTACACCCGGTATGTAATTCGTGCAGGGACGGGCTCGTCCAGACTGTTCACAATCCGGGAGGAGACCTGAACCCCGGCTTTGCCGCCAGTCACTTCCGGGATGGTCACAAAAGTGCCCCAGTGGTCCACATGCACATCCCCTGTCATCACCAGCCTCACATCCCGGTATATACCCGATCCGGAATACCAGCGGGAGTTGGGCTGCAGGGAATTGTCAACCTTCACTGCGATTTTGTTTTCCATTCCTGCCCTGTACAGGTAGGGTGTCAGTTCGTACCGGAAGGAGATATAGCCGTTGGGCCGCTTTCCAAGAGATTTACCGTTGATCCAGACCTCACTATTCTGGTACACCCCGTCAAAGTCAACGAAAACCCTTTTTCCTTCCCAACCTTCGGGTAGCTGGAATGACTTTCTGTACCAGCCGGTCCCGCCCGGCAATGCTCCGCCCCCCACAGTGGATGGGTGGTCTGCACTGAAAGTCCCCTCAATGCTCCAGTCATGGGGCAGGTTCAGCTGCCGCCACAGAGAATCATCAAATTCAGGACCCTCTGCAGCCACATCCCCGGATAATAAAAACCTCCATCCTTCATTGAAATTGATTTCGGACCGGACCGGCTGATTCCCTTCCGGACGGCTGGCACAACCCGTGAGCAGCAAGGCATAGCAAATAAATGGAAAGATGAATCCTGATTTCATAACAAAGGATTTGTTGCGGGTTTGAATTTAGCAGGCATAAATATACAATATTTCGGGTTTGAGAATTAACTTGCAATGAAAGCAAAGGAATGACAAACCACCAAAAATATCTCTCCATGGCCGTCAGGGAGGCCGCTGAAGGGATGCGATCCGGAGAAGGCGGACCCTTTGGAGCCATCATCGTGAGAGATGGCGAGATCATAGGCCGCGGACACAATACCGTTATCCACAGCCACGATCCAACGGCCCATGCCGAGGTGAATGCCATACGGAATGCCTGTTCCGCCTTAAAACACCACCACCTTACAGGAGCTGTGATCTATACCAACTTCGAACCTTGCCCCATGTGCCTCTCCGCCATATACTGGTCCGATATCAGGGCCCTCTATTACAGCGCAGGGAGAAGTGAAGCCGAGAAAGCCGGATTCATGGACAAACACCTCTATAAAGAGCTGGCCCTTCCCCCGGAGACCAGGGAGATCCGTTCCATGCAGATCCGGTTGGAAGAGATGGATCAACTGCTTGATGAATGGGACAGGATGGAGGGTAAGATCCTTTACTAATATCACACCTGCTATTGCTTTTCACAGATCATCTGCTAATTTTATGTTTTCTTCAAAATAAGCAAAACCCAATGAACAGACGCAATTTTTTAGGCAGGGCCGCCGCCGGAGCAGGGGCCATTACCATTCTTCCCGGACATGTGATGGGAGGATCGGCAGGCACTGCACCCTCAGACAGGATCAACCTTGGCTACATTGGAGTGGGAAAGCAGAGCCTCGGACTGCTCAGAACCATCAACGGATGTCCTGAAACCATTGTCCTGGCTTGCTGCGACGTGGACCGGAAAAAACTGGCCAGGTTTAAAACTGAAGCTGAAATGGCCAATGCTGAGAAACTGAGCGGGGGAATCCAGGTGGTTGACACCTATGAGAACTATCGAGAGTTGCTGGGAAGAAAAGACATTGATGCCGTGGTTATCGCTTCACCTGACCACTGGCATGGAATGATGGCTGTGGATGCTGCGAAAGCCGGTAAAGACATCTATTGTGAAAAGCCCATGTCGCTCACAGTGGCAGAGGGAAGAGCCATGGTTTCGGCCACCCGGAAATATGACTGCGTATTTCAGACAGGCAACATGCAACGTTCCTGGAGAAATTTCAGACATGCATGTGAGATGGTTTCAAACGGGTATATCGGTGAGATAAAAGTGATCAACGTGCATGTGGGAAGTCCGGCGATGGCTTGTGAATTGCCGGGGGATCCCTCACCTGATTATCTGGACTGGGATCTGTGGGTCGGGCCTTCCCTGTTCAGGAACTACAGTCCGGTACTGTCCCCCCCCATCGAGGATGACAGCTGGGCCATGTGGAGAAGTTACAGGGAATTCGGAGGAGGAGGGATTACGGATTGGGGAGCTCATATGTTTGATATCGGTCAGTGGGCAATGGGCATGGACAATTCCGGTCCGGTGGAGTTCATTCCGCCGGAAAAAAGAGCCATGCTGGGTTTGCAAATGAAGTACGCCAACGGAACGGTAATGAATCATGTGGAGTGGGGAGAGTCCAATGCAGTGCAGTTCCTGGGATCAGAGGGCAAGATCGAGGTAAGCAGGGAATTTTACCGGTCTGACATTGAAGGGCTAACTGAAATGAAATTAAAGAACAGCGACAAGCCACTCTATCACAGTGACAACCACTACCAGGACTGGGTGGATGCCATAAAGAACAGGACCCGGCCTGTTTCGGATGTGGAAACAGGGCACAGGACCGCCTCGGTTTGTAACATCGCGAATATGGCGTATACGCTGGAAAGACCCCTGAGATGGTCCCCGGCAGATGAAAAGTTTATCGATGATGATGATGCCGACAGCATGTTGACCAGATCATTCAGGGGAAAGTGGGACTTTACTGACTATTAATTTTTTTTTCATAAATTTCAATTATGAAAACAGGGGCAAAACTGCTCATTATATTGTCTGTTTCTCTTTTGCCTTTCAGCGGAAAGGGTCAATCCTGCTTATACCTGGATAACATCAGCGATTTCCAGAAGGACCAGCTGTGTTCTCCCGTGGAGGTAATACACTGGGATGTATCATACACCCAGGTGAACAACAACGGGACACCGGTCAGCATCCATTTTGACTGGGATGACGGAGTGACCGAAACCCTTCCTGCCTCTGAAGGTCCGGCAGGCACTTTCTCCGTTTCAGCCACACATACCTATGTATCCATTGATGACCGGTGCAACTACCATGCAGTGGCCAACATGGTTGTCAATGGCGTATCCTGCCCCCAGTCCTCGGTGGAGGTGATCGTCACCGTATGGGATGTGGACAACAAAAACGGGGCCTATGTATATGCCAACCCGGGTCTGTATCCTGTCTGTATTGGGAATGGGGCTACCATGCAGTTTGATGACGATTCTAGGTTCAATTGTGTTCCCAGCCAGGAAAATGACAATCCCAATGAAACCACACGGTGGGTCCAGTGGGTTTACGGAGTCAACCATGCCGCAGCTAATTTCATGTCCTCGGATGTGAGTGTGGATGGATATACCGGACCATGGCCCTATACAACACCTGTGGAGGAATTTCCGGGACCCAGGTGGGGCTCGGCTGAGAAGAGTCTCCCCATTACCGTGGCGGATGACAACCTGCTGGGTGAAAGATTTCAGGTAGAACTCCGCTATTGGAATTATTGCAACAAGTATACAGATGGAAAGAATCCGGTTATCGGCCGGTCGGCTATCGAGATAGTGGACTTGCCTGACGCCACCATCACACCTGTAGGTTCCATGTGTGAATACAACAGCAGCGTCACACTGACAGCTGCCAGCGGGGGAGGGACCTGGAGCGGCCCCGGGATCATCAACGCTTCCACGGGCGAATTTGCCCCCTACATGGCAGGACCCGGTACACACGAGATCCAATACCAGGTTACCGATGGCTACAATTGTTCGGATGAGGATACGGTCCTGATCGTGGTTATCGATGGTCCCGATGGGTTTATCACCCCGGTGGATCCCTTGTGTCTTTCATACCTTCCCGTTGACCTGGAAGCCTCCAGTGCAAACGGCACATGGTCGGGTTCACCCGCCATTACAGATCCTTCCGCGGGTATCTTTGATCCCGGTCTGGCCGGGGTGGGCATCCATCAGGTAGTTTTCGTTACCGATCCGGACCCAAACGGTTGTTTCGGAACGGATACGGCCATCATTGAAGTAAGGGATCTTCCCTTTGCTGAAATCCTCTCCCCCGATTCCTCCTGGTGTGATGACGGATCAAATACGGCTACCCTGAAAATCAGGTTCCAGGGGGATGCAGGCAGTACTTTTGAGCTGGATTACAAAGCATCCGGTGATGAGCACGTTCTGTTCAACCAGCCTGCAGATACCATTGAAATACTGGTAAGCAATCAAGCCGGGGTCAACCCCTACATCCTGACCAGGGTGACAGAGCATAACGGGCCCACCTCATGTGAAGCAACGCTCGCCGACACCCTGGTCTTCCAGGTAGATACCCTCCCGGTGGCCTTACTGAGTGCCGAATACGATGACCTGTGCAGTCCGGTGCAAGTTCATCTGGAAGCCCCACCCGGGTTTGCGAAGTATTCCTGGAATTTTGGCGCCGGGATAATTGAAAGCTCATCCAGCCAGGCCAACCAGATCTATACATTCAATTATGCCGACCACCTGGAAATTGTCGGGAATGATACGCTCTTTACCAGAGATGATTCCACCTACCAGGTCTTTCTGAAGGTTGAAACCTATGAAGGGTGTGTGGATTCAGTCACAGAGAGCATCACGGTATACCCGATGCCCAATGCAGACTTCTATGTATATCCTGATACAGTCCACCATCCGGATTCAACGGTGAACCTTTCCAACATGTCCTCCCTTGGAAACTGGTCCTATAATTGGAATTATGGGGACCGTTCGGGCGAGAATGTGAAAGAGCCCGGAACACACAGCTACAGCAACTTCGGGACATTTGACATTGAACTGGATGTATTCAACGATCATTGCAGGGACAGCGTCACCAGGGCTGTGACAATTATGCCTCCGGGGGCCATTGCAGGCTTCTTCCCTGATACCATCGGCTGCCCGCCCTTGCTGGTACATTTCACCAACACCAGTCTCTATGCAGATACCTACATATGGGACTTTGATGACAACCAGTTTTCCTCAGAACCCAATCCGGCTCACCTGTTCCTTGTCAACAAGGTTCACAAGGTAACCATGACGGCCATCGGATTGTCCGGAACCGATACCGCAACGCACCTTGTCTCGGTATATGACAGGCCTCAGGCTGATTTCACCGCCTATCCCACACAATCTGCCAACCTGAAACAGTTGTTCAAATTCACCAACAATTCACAGAAGGCCAGTTATAACCTGTGGGACTTCGGAGACGGAATTACTTCTGCTGAAAAGAATCCGGCCCATATCTATGAAGATTCGGGTACCTATACGGTGACATTGATTGTCTGGAGCGAACAGAATTGTCCCGACACCATGGTGATGGAAAACTTCATACGGGTGAATGCGGGGGAAGGTACCATTGATTTCCCTACTGCTTTTGTCTGGAACGGGTCCGGACCTTCGGGCGGACACTGGGATGAAAGAACCATTGATAACACTGTTTTCCATCCTGCAGTAATCAATGTAAGAGAATTCAGAATGGTCATCTATACCCGCTGGGGGGAACAGATTTTTGAAACCAACGATGTTTATATTGGATGGGACGGTTACCTGAAATCAGGGGTTCCTGCCACCGAAGGTGTCTATTTATGGAAAGCCTGGGTCACCTATGTGGACGGGGTCGAAGAATTACTGGTCGGTGACATCACATTTCTACATTAAGTTATTTTTATGAAGCTGGTTATTCCACCAAACTATAAGTCTGTCCTGCCCCTGAAAGAGACAGAAAGGGCCATCAAAATGATTAAGGATTTTTTTGAGGCGAATCTGGCAGCGGAACTGAAGCTGAGAAGGGTTACGGCTCCTCTTTTTGTCCAGCGGGGCACCGGGATCAATGATGACCTGAACGGAGTTGAACGTCCGGTTTCCTTCGAAGTGAAAGACATGGACGGTACCGTAGCTGAGATCGTGCATTCCCTTGCCAAATGGAAACGGATGATGCTGGCCGACTATGAGATTGCCAACAGTTATGGTATCTACACGGATATGAATGCACTTCGTCCGGATGAAGAACTGGACAACATCCACTCCATCTATGTGGATCAGTGGGACTGGGAAAAGATTCTCCTCCCGGAAGAGCGGACCCTGGCCTATCTGAAAAATATTGTGAACCGGATTTACGCCGTGATCAAGCGTACGGAATTCATCGTCTATGAAAACCATCCTGAGATTGTACCTTCCCTGCCGGACGAAATCCGGTTTATCCATGCAGAGGAACTCTGTGAGCGTTTCCCGGAACTGAATCCGAGAGAGAGAGAGATGGAGGCGGCCAGGGAGTCCGGGGCTATCTTCATCATCGGGATCGGAGCCGATCTTGCTGATGGAAAACCGCATGATGGCCGGGCACCCGACTATGATGACTGGACTACTGAAACAGGGAACGGTTTCAAGGGTCTCAACGGAGATATTTTGGTTTGGAATCCTATTCTCGAGAATGCATTCGAACTCTCTTCCATGGGAATCCGTGTGGATCAGGCAGCATTGATCAGGCAGCTTGAGATCCAGGGAAAATCTGAAAGAAAGGAACTGTTGTTCCATAAAAGGCTCCTCAATGGCGAATACCCCGAATCGGTGGGTGGAGGAATAGGCCAGTCAAGGCTCTGCATGTATTTCCTGAGGAAAGCCCACATTGGTGAAGTCCAGGCCAGCCTCTGGCCAGGCCAAATGCATGACCATTGCCGCAAATCGGGGATCATTCTTATGTAATCCCCGCATGTGGCTCAGCATCCTTTTGCTTGTCAGTGTCCTGCTCATCGTGGTCTCCGCCAGCAGGTACAGGTTTCATCCCTTCCTGGCTCTTTTGTTTGTGGCAATCCTCTTTGGATTGTTATCCCGGATGCCCCTGGACTCCATTGTAGAATCCATCAATGAAGGATTCGGTAAAACCATCGGCCAGATCGGGATCGTCATCATAGCCGGGGTAATTATCGGCACCTTCCTGGAGCAGTCGGGAGGAGCCTATGCCATGGCCAACAAGGTGCTGAAACTCACCGGCAAAAAACAGGTACCCCTGACCATGGCGATCATCGGATTCTTTGTTTCCATACCCGTATTTGCCGATTCGGGATTCGTGATCCTGCTTCCCCTGGCCAAAGCCCTCTCCAAAGAGGCCAAAATATCCCTGGCCGGTTCAGCATCAGCACTGGCCCTGGGACTTGCTGTCACCCACAATCTGGTACCGCCCACTCCCGGGCCCATTGCTGCCGCGGGAATCCTGGATGCAAACCTGGGCCTTGTGATCATGCTCGGCATCATTGCAAGCATCCCGGTACTTGCGGCAGCATGGCTCTTTGCATCCAGGATCGCATCACGGGTCTATATCGACCCCAACCCTGATGTCACTCCGGAGGAGATCCGGGAGACCCTGAAAACAGCCCCGTCCGCACTGAAATCTTTTGTTCCCATCCTGCTTCCCATCGTGCTGATTGTTCTCAAGTCTGTTTCAGATTTCCCTACCACACCGTTCGGATCGGGTCAGGTAAAGGAAATATTTGGGTTCATAGGTGAACCGGTCATCGCACTGATGATCGGAATATTGATGGCCTTTACCCTGCCCCGTAAATTGGAACGGGATATGCTCTCTTCTTCAGGATGGGTGGGCAAGGCACTGCAGAATGCAGCCATCATCATCCTGATCACCGGTGCAGGAGGCGCATTTGGAATGGTCCTGCGGAACTCGGGAATTGCCTCAGTGCTCGGGGATTCCCTTGCGGGAATGAGTATCGGGATTTTCCTTCCCTTCCTCATTGCTGCTGCCATTAAAAGTGCCCAGGGTTCCTCCACGGTGGCCCTGATCACAACCGCCTCGCTGATTGCTCCCATGATGGTTTCACTTGGATTCGAAACTGATCTGGCCAGGGCACTGATCGTGCTTGCTACCGGTGCAGGTTCCATAGTGGTGTCTCATGCCAACGACAGCATGTTCTGGATATTTACCCAGATGACCGGGATGAAGGTAAATACTGGTTACAGGATCCATACCTTGGGAACACTTGTCCTGGGCGTATCAGCAGTTCTGGTGGTGTGGGTAATGAGCCTGTTCCTTCTCTGATAGCCACATTTATTCCACCTGTTTTTCCGGATTAAAGAATTCCTTTTAAATTTGAGCTGTCACGTTCACATAAAAAAAGTCCACTCCAATGATGAAAAAAACAATCCGGCTGATCCTCCTGATCGCGTTTCCTGTGATGATCGCACACATTCAATCCTGCTCACAGACAGAACCTTCCCTGGAATGGGTTTCGGTTTCCGGGAACCATTTTTTCAATGAATCGGGTGATACCCTGGTCTTCCGTGGCGTAAACATCCGGGATCCCCATAACCTTGAACAGAACGGGCACTGGACCAAAGCCCATTTCCAGGAAGCGAAAGCCTGGGGCGCAAATGTAATCAGGATTCCGGTCCATCCCCGGTCATGGAGGGAGCGCGGCGAAGAGGCTTACCTGGCCCTGCTGGACACAGCTGTGGTTTGGGCTGATGAGCTCGGGCTCTACCTGATCCTTGACTGGCACTCCATCGGCAACCTGAAGGAGGAGAAATTCCAGAACGAAATGTACGTGACTACGCCTGAGGAAACCAGATCATTCTGGAATACAGTATCATCCAGGTATGCAGACGAACCTGCAGTTGCCATGTATGAACTGTATAACGAGCCGACTGTATCGGGCGAGAATTTTGGAGACTGCTCCTGGGAAGACTGGAAAGCCATCAATGAGGAGCTGATCGGTGTGATCAGGGCTAACCATCCCGGGTCAGTGATCCTTGTGGCCGGTTTTAACTGGGCCTATGACCTGACCCCGGTCAAGGACGCACCCATCGATGCTTCCGGTATTGCCTATGTGAGTCATCCCTACCCGGAAAAGCGCGAAGCTCCCTGGGAACCCCAATGGGAACAGGACTGGGGGTATGTGGCCCGGAAGTACCCTGTGATCCTCACGGAAATAGGTTTTGCCCTCCCCGAAGAGAAAGGGGTACATGTACCGGTACATGGTGATGAGATCTACGGCAATGCACTGGTTTCCTTCGCTGCCGAAAGGGGAATTTCCTGGGTGGTCTGGTGTTTCGACCCGGACTGGGCCCCCTACATGTTCACCGACTGGAATTACACCCCCACGCGCCAGGGTGCCTTTTTCAAAAAAGTGATGACAGAAAGGATTCCCTGAATAAATCCGGTTATAGCTTTAACCTGAGGGCCTCCAGGCCCTTCAGGTTGCGCTCCAGAACAATCGCGATGTCCTCTCCGTCGGTATGACCCAGGATCCCGATGGGCCCATCATAACCTGAAGCGGCGATGTTTCTCAGCATCTCCAGCTCCCGGTCTCCCTGGCCCACGGTAAGGATCATGGGCCCTTCCGCTTTCATCCCGTTGATGTTGATGGCCGAGAGGTAGGGCAGCATCAGGTCCAGCAATTCCGGGAACCGGTCCAGCTGGTGATGCCCGTGGTGAAAGTTATAGACGATCCTGATCTTTTCCGATCCCATGGCCTTGATGATCCTTACCAGGTTCTCTGGTTCCCCGAACCAGCCCCCATGGTTATAGAGCGCCATGGTACAACCGATTTTCTCTGTCTCGTTCAACACCACGGTCAGGCTCCTTATTGCCTTTTCCATACAGGCTGAATCTGAAATCCCCTCAAAAACTTCGCCGGGGAAACTGACCCATATCCCGGTCTTCGTCCCGGTCTCACCCAGGATGTCGAGGATCTGACGATTGGCTTCATTGAGGATCTCTTCTCCCTTTGGATCCAGCCAGAACCAGACCGCACTCAGTTCAATCCCGTGTTCCTTCAGTACCCCGATCTCCTCTTTAAAATGGGGGATGTGTTCATCCCTGTAGTCGTAGGCAAACTTCGTAATCCCAAGGTCGTTCAACATTTCTGCTCTCTGGTCCGGCGTCCGGTGACTGGCATCGAAAGGCACAATACACCAGGCCACCAGGTTTTCCTTTGAAAACAGATCATCATTCCCAGTTTTTACCGGAGAATTGCAAGCGGACATACAGATCATTACCGCAACGGATATAAGAATTTGAATGGATTTCATCATTTCTTCGATTTAGTCATCAGCAAAGTACCGGCCCAATTCTTTCACAATGGCTTTCCGGACCTCCAGCGGATCGATGATCCCGTCGCTGGAATACACCACCTCCCCCCCGGGTTTAACAATCAGCGTATAGGGCAGATTTCCCTGCCATTTGGGATCAATGGCCCCGATAAAGCCGTCCCTGTCTTCTGTAATACCGAGGTAGTTGGCAAAGGATGCTTCCTTATCCTCCAGAAAAGCCAGCACCTTCTCTCTTTTGGATGACTGGTCCATGGAGACAGATACCACCTCAAATCCCCTTTGTCCATACATCCTTTGCATTTCAACAAATTCAGGGAATTCAATGATGCAGGGGCCACACCAGGTGGCCCAGACATTGATCAGCCTGAGATTCTCTCCCTGGTTCTCCACCAGTGCTTTCACTCCTGACTCATCGATCTCACCCAGGTTCACCGGTCTGGCCGCCCAATCTTCATCCAGTTTCTTTCGCCAGGCCATTTTGGACTTCCATTTCATGGAGCACCCAAAAGCTTTCGTAGTCTCAACCGGCACCGGTTGTCCGGACAGCAAGGCATCAATAGCATTCCTGGCATCCATCTGGGTGGGTTTCTGATAGGGGTCTTCCATGTCATCGATACGGCCTGAGTAACGCAGTTTTCTCTCCCGGTCAAATATGAATACATGCGGCGTGGCTTTTGCACCGTAAGCTTTGGCCACCTCCTGGCTCTCCCCGTCATAGAGGTAGGGGTAGCTGAATGACTTGTCAGCAGCCCGGATCTTCATCTCTTCATAGGTATCTCCCATGTCGGAATACCCCAACTCCTCCAGGCAAACCGCTCCCGGGTGGTTGGAAGATATGGCCACAATCTGCATCTGCTCAGGCGTGTAGGCCTCTGCCAGTTCCCTGATCCGCTCTTCATAGGCCTGGGCTGTGGGACAATGATTGGCTGTAAAAAGAATGGTGAGGACCTCCGCCCCTGCATAACTCTCCAGGGTATGGAATTCACCGTCAATCCCCGGCAAACTGAAACCGGGAGCTTTTTCCCCGATGGGGAGAACTTCAGGCTCATCCGCCCACAGTTGGCTTGCCATTCCAAGCACAAAAAACAGCAGCAATCCTTTTTTCATCATTACTCTACAGTTTTATCAAGGGGCATCCCCAGTTTCTCATAAAGGTTTTTGCGGCCGGCTTTGTCTTTGGCAAGAACTGCCTGTGCATGCTGTGCCACCTCAACAGCCAGTTCCCGGGGAACCACAACCACACCGTCACCGTCGGCCACCACAACATCTCCGGGACATACCAGGACTCCACCAATGGTAATGGGCCTGTTCACCGATTCCAGCTCATTCCGGCCCGGCCTGATCCCCCTGCCTTTTTCCCGTAGATAGAGGGGAAACTCTTCCAGTGCCACCTCATCGGTATCCCTGGATGAAGCATCGGTAACCACACCCACTGCACCATGGTCTTTCCAGATCAGTACATTGTTGGACCCGATGGAGCCAATGTCCTTCTCCTCCACATCATCAATAACGATGATCACTCCCTGGTGGATCAACGGGACAAATGCTTCGGACGACCAGGTATTGTAAAAATGACCTTCCCACCCGCTGAAGTCCGCTCCCGGCTCAGGCCGGTCACTTTTCCGTGTGGGCACATACCTGGCCGTAAGGGCAATTCCCCGGATCAGGTGGGAAAGCGACTGCACATTCACCCAGGAAGGATGAATGGCAGGATCCACCAGACCCTGGTCCGGATATCCGGCCATGTCCATTCCGTCGGACACATCGGCCACCCGCAACCCTTCATAGAGTTTCAGAATCGCCAGATCCTCGGCTTCCGGGTACCAGGTCGATTCTATAAAATTTATGCCATGCTCCATCCGGGAGACTTCGGCTGATTGTGCAAAGCCATCGGCGCACAATGCGGCTATCACTGCAGCCAATAATATTCTTCTCATGTATATAAGTTTAAGTACATATTATCCCACATAGTGCACTGAGCACTGAGCACTGAGCACTGAGCACTGAGCACTACATCTCCCAGCCTTCCCGGTACTCCCTGGTCAGGTACTGGTTGGCCTCCTCCATGTTGGTGATCTTTACCTTTCCGGGATCATAGACCACTTTTTGTCCGGCCCTTAAAGCCACTGCACCCAGGAGAATGGTCTCAGTGACCGGTCTTGCCTTCAGGAATGTTCCGGGCGACTCTTTTCCCTCTTTGAAAGCATCGATCCAGACCCGGTCGTTGCGTGTCACCTTTTCCTCCGGCGGCTCGGCGGCACCTGTAAATTCGATCATTCTTTTTTCAGGCAGCAAAACAGGGCTTCCCCCGTGGAAGGTGGCCAGGATCTTTCCCTGGTCGCCCACGAACATCATTCCCTCCCTGGGGAGTTCTTTGTTGTCAAGATCCAGCTCTTCGGGCGTCCGGGGTTTCATCCCCCCGTCATACCAGATGAGCTTAAAGGCCGGGAGGATCTCCTGCCTGGGAAAATCAAATTCCACGATGCACGATTTTGGGAAAGCCACATTGTTGTATTCACCCTTGCTTACATGATCCTCCACAATGCAGGTGGTTGTCCCGTAAGCCCTGGCGCTCAGCGGGGCCGTGTTGATCCCGAAATTCAGGAACATGGGCCAGAGACTGTAATGCCCCATATCGGCGATACTTCCGCCCCCAAAATCGTACCAGCCACGGAATACAGCGTTTGTATAGTTGGGGTGATAGGCCCGGTCGGGGACTGGACCGAGCCAAAGCGACCAGTCCAATCCATCCGGAACCTCCGGTGTATCTTTGGGATTGGCAGTCCACTGCGGCCAAACCGGGCGGTTCGACCAGTTGTGGATCTCCTTCAATTCACCGATGGCCCCGTTTTTGATCCAGTCCAGGGCCAGTTGCAAGCCCGACCTGTCGCTCCAGGCCAGCAGGTGGGTACCCAACCCTGTTTCCCTTGCAGTATCGATGGTCTTCAGGGCTTCAATCATCCTGTTGGCTATGGGTTTATGGATTACCACATGTTTGCCTTTCTTCATGGAAGCGATGGAGACCGCTGCGTGAAGATGATCCGGTGTCATGATTTTCACCGCATCAATGCCCGTCTCTTTTTCCAGCAACTCCCTGTAATCGTTATAGGAAGCACAAGCCCTGTATTTGTCCTTGTTCCGTTTCTTGGCATAGTACTTTTCCACCAGTTCCTGCCCCAGATCCCTTCCGCCGGGAATGCCTGAGATTCCAGATCCCCAATCCGGCTGCTCCAGCACCTCGCGAAGTGTATTCCTGATGCCGTTCAGAGACCAGTCGACATAGTTGGTACTGTACTTGTTGGGGTCGCACACCGAAGTGATAACCACATCATCCTGCCGGATCAGGTCGGCCATTTCCCTGATCCCCTGGGTGCCACATCCAATGTAGGCAATGTTCAATTTATCGCTGGGGGCCACATGTCTGCTGCCTCCCAATACATGACTGGGTACAATGGTAAATGCAGCGGCTGCAGCTGTAGTACCCACAAATTCCCTGCGGGTGATTTTCTGTTTCGGATTCATAATTCAGTTGGTTTGGTCCTTAAATTTAAACAAATCCATGAACCCACCATCACCAATTATCTTTCAAATTTCAACTATGGAATATTATTGCTAAATTGGGTGGCGAATATTCTGCAAATCATAGATTAACCAACTAAAAACCTTTCTGATATGAGTAATGAAAAAAAAGGTGGCGTTTCAAGAAGAGCCTTTTTAGGTACAACAGCAGCTGCCACAGCCGGATTTACCATCCTTCCAAGTCACGTAGTCAGCGGACTGGGGCACATGGCCCCCAGTGACAAACTGAATATAGCCGGTGTTGGTATCGGCGGCATGGGGCGTTCCAATCTGAGAAATATCAAGGGCCAGAACATTGTTGCTCTGTGCGACGTGGACTGGAAATATGCAAAAAAGACATTCGATGATTACCCCGATGCCAAAAAGTTCTGGGACTGGAGAAAGATGTATGACGAGATAGGCAAGGAGATCGATGCAGTGGTTGTAGCCACGGCCGACCATACCCATGCCCTGGTTGCTTCCCATGCCATGACCATGGGCAAGCACGTTTATGTGCAGAAGCCGCTTACCCATTCGGTGTATGAATCCAGGCTGCTCACCAAACTGGCAAAGAAACACCAGCTGGCAACCTCCATGGGGAACCAGGGATCATCCGGGGAAGGTGTGAACCTGACCACCGAATGGATCCTGAACGGAGAGATCGGTGAGGTACGCAGGGTGGAAGCATTTACTGACCGCCCCATCTGGCCACAGGGCCTGAATGTTCCCTCCGAGAAGATGCCCGTACCTGACACGCTCAACTGGGACCTCTTTACAGGCCCGGCCGTACTGAATGATTATAACGAGATCTATACCCCATGGAACTGGAGAGGCTGGTGGGATTACGGAACAGGCGCACTTGGTGACATGGCATGCCACATTTTGCATCCCGTTTTCGTGGGCCTCCAGCTTCAGTACCCCATCAAGGTTCAGGGAAGCTCAACCCTTCTGCTCACCAAATGTGCTCCCAATGCACAGATGGTACGGCTGACCTATCCCGAGCGGAAAGCAGCTGCCAAAGTGAAATTTCCCGAAGTGGAGGTCACCTGGTACGACGGCGGACTGCAGCCCATGAAACCCGAGGGATGGCCCGAAGGCAGAGACATGGATGACGGAGGCGGAGGCGTTCTCTTCCATGGCTCCAAAGACACACTGATTTGCGGTTGCTACGGAAAAGACCCCTGGCTCTTGTCAGGCAGGGTGCCCGATGCTCCCAAGGTTAGGCGCAGGGTGGAGACCAGCCATGAAATGGATTGGGTAAGAGCCTGTAAGGAGAGCCCCAAAAACCGCATTGAAACCGCTTCTCCCTTCAGTGAGGCAGGTCCTTTCAATGAAATGGTGGTCATGGGCGTGAATGCCGTCCGTTTGCAGGGACTGAACAAGGAACTGGAATGGAATGGCGAGAAAATGGAGTTCACCAACATCGGGGATAACGTTGAGTTGAAGATGTGTATCAAGGACGGATTTGAGATCAAAGACGGAGATCCCACTTTCAAAAAAGACTGGACCGATCCTTTCTCAGCTCGTGAATTTGCCAAAGAGCTTGTGAAGCATACACCCAGGGAAGGTGGTTGGGAACTTCCCGACATGCCCGCATAGTTCAGGTTTAACCATTAAAACGTTCTCAAATGAAACAGCTTATTTATTTATTTACATTGCTTCTTTTACTCGGTTTTACAGCCTGCACTTCCGGGCCCAAAACCGGCGACAAGAAAACAGAAGCCGCAGAAGAGCTTGCCGTTGCAGACAACACCCTTACCGAACAGGAGATCAAAGAGGGTTGGGTATTGTTGTTTGACGGCAAGACCACCGACGGGTGGAGGGAATATGACAATGTGGCTTTCCCGGATACAGGCTGGCACATCGAAAATGGAACCCTTGCCTGTGAGAATTCAGGAAAAGGGGAAGCCGGCTTCGGAGGGGATATCATCTACGACAAGCAGTTCACCAATTTTGATCTGAAGGTGGACTGGATGATTGAAGAGGGTGGTAATTCCGGCATCTTTTACCTGGCCCGGGAAATCCCCGGAAAGAAGATTTGGTACACGGCTCCTGAATACCAGATCCTGGATAATTTCGGGAACCACATCGACAATACACTCGGAAAGGACGGGAACCGCAGGGCAGGAAGCCTGTACGACCTGATTCCCCCGGATCCCCAGAATGCCAAAGGTCCCATGGAGTGGAACTCTGCAGAGATCATATGCTATGAGGGGACCATTGCTTATAAGATGAACGGGGAAAACACCATTGAATTCCACCTCTGGACTGATGAGTGGAAAGAGATGATTGCCAACAGCAAATTTCCAGATTTCAATCCCGATTTTGCAGATGTGGCCAAGACCGGTTACATCGGATTACAGGACCATGGCCATGCGGTCTGGTTCAAAAACATCAAGATCAGGGAGCTGTAAGCACTTTATGATTGTATGAATTGAAATGGAAAGGGGTGACCACAAGGACATCCCTTTTTTCGTCATTTTTATATGGTTAGGTGTACCCGATGAGCAAGCTATAAATATTCCAACGGAAGATTTTCAGTTGCGTTTGGGTATACCTAACCATAAAGACTATCCACGATGAAACAAAACAAAGACCTGTTCTCAAGCGCCATTCGCCATGAAATACCGGAACCAGGCAGCAGGGTGCCCATCTGGGAGCTTGAATTCCATGGATGGAATCATTTCTCCCGGCAAGCCCTGTTGGTAGGTACCGGATTCACCGCACTTTCAAGGGCAGAAAAAGCGTATGCTCTGGTTCAGAATGCTGAGGTGGTTGCAGCGGTTTCCGAAATGCTGAACTTCTCAGCAGTTACTGTGCCCGGGGCTTACTGGGAGATTGCACCCGGACATCCTGCATTTTTCTGGCTGCCTGAAAAGGAGAGGCTTGAACAGATCAGACTGTTGCAAAAAACCATCGGTGACAAAATTATGCTGGTTGCCAGTAATCCGGCTGTTCTGGCCATGCCGGGAGCAGATGAATACATGGAGTTTGCATACACATTGATGGAGCGACCCCACGAAATTGAAGCCCGAGCCAAAGCGCTGTGCCAATCCGGCATGGCGGAAGCTACCCGGCTGCTGGACCTTGGGGTGGGTGCCCTTTACACTGCATCGGACATTGCTGACAACCATGGCCCCTATTTCGATCCCGGGCAAATGGAGCAGCTGATTCTTCCTTTCCTTGACAGGTGGGCAACACATGTTCAAAGTAAAGGTGGCTTGTCCATTCTCCATTCTGACGGTAACCTCACCCCCATCCTGGCCATGATCGCCGGGACGAGCATCCAGGCACTTCAGGCCATCGATCCCACTGCCGGAATGGAACTGCGGGCCACCAAAAACAGGGTGGAAGGACAACTGACCCTGTGCGGAAACATCGAATGCGGACTCTTCATTACAGGCAGCACAGAAGAAGTATTTGAAGCTACAAGGGATGCCCTTGAAGGGTCAAAAGAGAACGGGGGACTGGTCCTCGGAGCATCCAACGCCATCGAAAAGATGCTCAAGAAAGAGAACTACCTTGCCTTCCTGGATGCCTGGAAAACTCATGGTTTGTATTCATGAAAGTGGATTTCTCTTTTAAGTAAGCTAATCCATTGTTTTTTATAGAACCACCCCTTCCATGGATTTCTCCAGCTGGCGGGCATGGGTCAGGAATTCATCAACACTCATCTCCTTAAAGAACAGCAAGCCATGGGTGGTTCTAACCCTTGGACTTTCATGCTGGTAGAAATAGTTTTTGCCCAGCAACAGCTGAACGGTCTTCAGCTGGTCCACCCAGATCTTCTTGGTAAGGTCACTGAATTTGCCATCGTGCTGGTAACTTGGGAAAGAAGCATCCACCTGGCTCAGGTAGCTGTTGGTGAAGGCATCATCCATGACCCCCATGGCATTCAGGGAAACCGGTACAATCCGGTTTGCTTCGGCAGGATGGAAACGATACCAGACATTGCGGTATCCCCAGATCCTCAGCTTTGACAAATCCTCCTGACTGCTCCATTTTCTGAGGGCCTCTGCGATTACCTGCAGTACTTTATAATGGGTGTCGGGACCGCTTCCTTCCGGATCAAAGGCCAGGCTCACCACCGTAGGTTTGATCTCCCTCAGCTTCTCAAGGATCGGCTCTACATCACGATCAAGTTTGGGCTGCTCTGTAAAAATATCCCCCGTATAAAAACCCAGCCGGAGGTGGTGTACATTTTTGGTCTGGATTCCGAAACAGGCCCACACCAGTTCCTCTTCAAATTCACGGATCATCCCTTTAAGTTTCTGGATATCGGTGGAATTGATCTCACCGTCGTAACTCTTCTTCAATACATTCAGGATGCTGTTGATCTGGTCCCTCAGCTGTTCAATGCTGCTGACCCGGTACAGACCCACAATGTCTCTTATCAGACGGTGTGCCAGTCCTCTCCGTAGTTCATAATCTTCACCCGAAGCCACCTTCAGGAGATAGTGGTTTACATCCTTATCCCGCTTAAACTTGTAACCGGATTCAAAGAAATCGGGATAACGGGTCATGGAGATCAGCCCTTTGTCCAGAAAGTGCCTGGTATCTTCAAGTGCCTCGATCACAAATTTATTGGTTACTGCTGTAAAACCTGAGGTGAGGACTGAAAAATAGTTGGTGTTGGTTTCGTTCCTCATCAACCGGTGGATATGCGGATTGAGCCCCAGCATGATGTCGTCGTGGTGCGGACCGGTATGATAATATACCTGATGGGTTTCAGGGAACATCCCTTTCTCGAATTTATCTACAGTTGATTTAATCACCGAAGGGACGGTATCTTCACCCAGGCCCGGGATCATTCTGCAATACCTGTCGTCCTTTAAATCGGACAGGGTCAGGTGATGGCCGTATTTGTCAAGCCTGGCGCACAGATCAATGACTGCCCGGTCGGTTTTTTCCTGGCTCCACTCCCCTGATTTGTAATACGCGTCCACCGAAGCGTGCAGACCCGAAGCTGCGCCGGTGGTCAGGTAAAACCTTGCATTTGTCAGTTTGGCCAGCACGCTTGCCGGATAGTGGTTGGAGGGTTCATTCTCCAGGGCTTCCCGAACCATGGGGGCCTTGGCCTCCCCGGCTGCAAAAATGATGGCCACAGCAGCGGGATTGTAGGTAATGGTCTCCAGTCCGATGGTGATCACCAGCCTGTTCCTGGATATCTCGATCCCACCCATATCGGATGCCGCCACCGCCTGGGTTTCGAAATTGGTCTCAGTCAGCCTTGTGGTAGAGTAGTGATCCGATCCCCGGGTATTGAAAGCAATGTGTCCGTCAGGCCCGATCCCGCCCAGGAAGAAGCCAATCCCCCCTTTATTCCTAACCTTCTGTTCATATGCAGTACACCAGTTATCGATGGAAAAGATGGATTGCTGCTGCATCTTCTCAAACTGGGATTTGGGTTCCCTGTAGCGAAGGGAGAGGTCCACCCTGCTGTCGGGAAAAATCTCTGAAAAGTGTTTTCCTCCTGCCAGGGGAATCTCATCCGAATTGATCAGCAATGCCTCTTTCTCATTAAAACCAAATCCTCCCAGGTAATACTTTTTCACATAATTGTAGAAGCTGTTGTGCTGCTGCGAACTGATGGGATAAAACTCATCGATCTGCACAAACTGCAGCCGGTTCATCGAAGGTCTTTTCATGCTTGCCACGCCATACTTGCTTCTCAGATCTTTTACTTTTTTTGTATCCCAGTTTTCCAACAGGTAGCTGGTCCACTTGATGAAGTATTCAGGAGTTTTACCGGTAGGCAGACTGATTACACCCCCGGGATTTTCCCTGACCCATTCCAGAAACCGCAGGGAGGTGAGCAATCCCATCAAAGGGAAATTTTCCACCACAATGTATGGCACATTGGTATTGATCTCCGGTAAACCGGCGAGCTTATAAAAGGAAGCTTCAACTTTTGATTTGAATCTCATGGGTCAAAAATAAAAACAAAAGTAGAGAATTTGTCACTTTAAATCAATTCCAGTCTTCTCGCCAGAGGAGATCCCAAAAGATCTTTGGCCACCGGTGCCTTGTGAATGACACTGGTGAGCCTGCGGTGCCACTCCTTGTCACGCCACATTCCAACAAACTGGGGTCCGCAGAAATTGCTGGTGGCGATGGCCAGCCAGCGCCCGGTTCCGGCTGCTTCCAGGGTACCCAGTGCACAAAGTTCCTTCACATAGTCCCACTCCAGCAGGGGCAGGTCTTTAAAATCAACCACACCCCAGCATTCGGTGGTAACCAGGGGCTGACCAGACAGCTCAGACCATCGGGCTGCATATCCGATCTGTTTCCTGAGGCCCTCCTGCCAGTAGACCTTCCTTTCCCGGTAAATCCGCTCTCCGTGCAGGGCCAGATTCCTGTAGCTGTCATAATTGAAACGGTCAAAGGTATAACCCACCTCATTGTAAAACGCTCCGTTGTTGAAACTGGTCATCCAGATATGGGGTTCCAGAAAATCAAGCATCTCAAATGAACCCCTGGAGAGGGTTTCCTTACTCACCTCCCCGGTAAAGGAAAAAGTATATGGTATATCCGGATAGTGCTCCTTCAACAGAGCGATGGATTGTTTCATCCACTTCCTGGATTTCTCCGTATCCCATCCCGTCCACAACGCCTCCGGCGGATCATTTTTAAAAAAGGGGCACCAGGCATCACCTGTCCATTCATTACACAGATCCACATAGAAAATGGTATCCAGCACCCCGCCTTCATCAATGGACTTCAACACCGACAGCCATGCCTTTCCCAGTTTCTCAGGCGTATCCAGTTTCATTCGCAGATCATCCTCATCCTTTCTGAACCAGGAAGAAAGCCCCACCCTGACTCCGTATTCCCTGCACTTCTCCAGGAACCTGTTCAGCTTGGGTTGCACCTGTACCCTGTTGATGGCTGGGCTCCCCCAATCCTGAACGCTCCAGTGCGGAAGCAGCAGGTACTCCTTTTCAGGTTCGTGGTCGATGAGATGGGGGAAGGCATCGATCCGAATGGCGTCATAACCCCGGTCCACCAGCTCCGAAAGGGCCCTGTCCCAGTCCTCATACCCTGCACCCGGCCACCTTCGCTCCAGCCAGGAAAACTCCCACATGGTAATGGCAAGCGGGTAAGGTTTGCCGGTGGTCCTTTTGATTGAATACTCCTCAGTAGCGGACTGAAGGCCGGAATCCTGATCTGCCAAGGGACCGCAGCCGGCCACTGCAGCCACTGTGCCCGGCGTGGCACCGACAGAGCTGCTTAGAAATATGCGCCTGTTCATGGCGCAGTGCTGGTATTTACCGGAACGGGATCGTGGCAATCCTCGCATTTCATGGAATGAAGGTTGTTTGGACTGGTCCGGTTCCGGTAGGTGGTGTTCATCTCCATCACATCCAAATTGCAGCTGGTAACAGCCGGGTGACAGGTGAAACAGGCATCTTTGGAGTTGTTGGAATGCCCCCGGTGACAGGCCCTGCAACTAATCCCTTCATGCACCCCGGTCGGGGTTTTATCATCTTCCGTACCGGCCTCATGGGCCCAGTTGGGTGCATGGCACTGCATACAGATCCTTTGTACCGGGTCACCGGAAACCAATACAGGTTGCCCGTCCTTATACATATCGGGCTTCCTGAGCTGGTCGGATCTGAGATGTGCACGCTCGGACCGGAGATAAAGTCCTGTCAGCTGGTTTCGCGGTTCCCTTTCATAGAATGTGGCCGAAGGGTCATCCATGGTTCCCGGATTGGTCATGGGCTGGTTCTCCATATGAACCGGGTGGCAAACCAGGCATGGGATCACCGGGTGATCAGTCTTGCTCTCGTCTTTCAGGTTCCACGGGCCGGTTGTGGAGAGGGGTGCCACCAGGTCGCTGATGGTTCCGTCAAAATACATCCCGTGGCAACGGAAACAATCGGGATAGAGGCGCTCCATGCTGTTGTGCTTTTCATTGAGAAAGATGTCACTGTAGGTAGCCGAATGACCACCGGCCAGCCAGCTTCTGTGCTCATCGCGGTGACAGCCTGTGCACTTTTCCATGACCTCCATGACAGCCTCCTCATCCAGTCCGGGTACAGCAGGTTCATCTGCCTTTTTCATGTGTGTAAACACCATATGGGTCTTCTCCTTCAGGCTGTGAATGCTGCCCATGGCCGTTCCGTGACAATCTACGCAATGGACATCCCGGTGGGCAGAGTGTTGCCAGATCTCTGTGGCGGAAACGATTTCATGACATGAAGCACAGGTTTTTTCAGGATTGGCTGTATTCCACCCGGAATAACCAATGGTTATGAGCAGCAGCAGGCCCGTGCACAAGGATATAATGATAATTGCTTTTCTACCCATTTACTTAAGATTTGAACCCGGTACCCTTCCAGGTAAGATTGATATAATCAGATACCCAGTAACCCATGGCCAGGATGGTCAGTGCCGGATTGAATCCTGCCACCGTTACAAACACACTGGCGTCCGCCACAAACAGGTTGTCAATCCCGTGCACCTGTCCGAACCGGTTGGTCACCGAGGTCCCGGGATCATTTCCCATCCGGGCGGTCCCGGCCTGGTGCTGGTCGCCCGTGGGGCCCCTGCCTCCCACACTCTGCCAGGTAAATTCCGCACCAGCCTCCTTCAGCACCGCTTCCGCTTTCGCTGAGAGCCACATGCAATGCTCATGATCCAGGTGATGCCTTCCCCCGGAAAGGGCTACCACCGGGATGCCCCAATGGTCCCTCACTTTGGGATCGACAGTTACCCTGGACTGGAAATTGGGTATTTCCTGGATGGGACCATGCAACCCGGATGTCCTTTTGATGTTTTTCATCTGAAAGGCTTTGTGCTCCTTCCCCCACCTGGGTGCACCGGGAGGCCTTATGCCTGTATACAGGTAAGGCAAGGGGTTGAACTCATTGCAGAGCAGTCCACCCCCGATGATGCCCTCATTGTGGTGGTTGTAATCACAGAAGCCCATGGTGGCACCGGGCCCGGAAAAATCTTTGATTTCATAAGCGAACAGGCCGAAAGCCCCTGTATAGGCATGGCCCTGCAGGTTGCGTCCAACCCAGTCATTGTTGTTTCCCAGTCCGTTGGGAAACCGGTCCGTGCGGCTGTTCAGCAGCAGGCGCGCTGTTTCCGTGGCCGAAGCAGCCAGCACGACCAGATCGGCCGTCTGCTCCTGCCCCTTTCCATCCCCGTCAAAGTACCTGACTCCTTTCACCCGGCCCGACGGTTCACTGATGATCTCTGCCACCTGGCAATGGACCCTTACTTCACAGTTTCCGGTTTCTATGGCCGTTGGGATCACCGTATTGTGTGTGCCGTTTTTTGCATCCACCGGACAGGCAAAACCCACGCAGGTCCGGTTCCTGATACAGGCCGGCCGGCCGTTGTAGGGCACCGAGTTGCGAAGCATGGGAATGGGAAAGGGATGCAGCCCCAAACGCCGGCAGGCCGCGGCGATTGCCTCCCCTTCCCTGTTGTTCTCGAAAGGGGGCATGGGTTGGGGCAGGTTCCTGGGAGGGGCGAAGGGATTCTGACTGTCATCACCCGACACGCCCAGCTCCCACTCGGCCTTTTCATACATGGGCTCAAGGTCTTCATAGGAGATGGGCCAGTCATCCAGGGTGGAACCCTCCACAGGGCCATAGGTGGATTTCATTTTGAAGTCCTCCGGCATATACCGCCAGGCCATGGCTCCATAGCTGACTGTTCCCGATCCCACACAAGCTGCGTTGTTGCTGTAGTTACCGGAAATGGGCGTCACCACTTCCCTGGTTCCGTCAGCCCTTACATTGACCCTGGGATTTTTGAGGTGATCGGGACCAAAGGCGGAACCCAGGACCTGGGTGCGCTGGGAGATCAGTTCATCGTTGATATGCTTGTCATAATCGGGCCATCCTCCCCTTTCGAAAAGGACCACCGAAAGTCCCTGGACTGCAAGTTCCTTTGCCACAACTCCTCCGCCGGCTCCTGCTCCCACGACGATAACATTGACATGTGAATTGGCCATGTGATTCAGCTTAAATGTGCATAATGGTTCCGGCCAACCACCAGCGGAAAGTCCAGTCCCATCATCTGATAACTCATATAGTTCCTGTTCCCGCCATGCCGTGGAGAACCGTAAAATCCCTGCATGGTATGTGACACCACCCGCCCGAAGAACGCCCCCTGACCGGCGCCTTCCCAATAAGCCTCTGGCAACTGGCTGTGCTCCAGTTTCTCCAGCACCTCCATCTGAATACCTGGATCCAGAGCCTCGAAACGCTTGCCATGGAGATCCAGGCAGGATTGCTGCAGGGCCGATATCCCCTGCTGGTAGATCAGCTGGTCATAGGTAAACACGGCCACCAGCTGCCTGTCAATGTAGTTGATCACACCGGCTTCAGTGGCGCCCCCGCCATGCTCATCCGCGGGGATGATCTGCTCGCACATGGAAATGATGCAATTTGCTTCCTCAAGGGTAAAAAACCGGTAGGGGCTTACCTGCTTGAGACAGGAGGGCATGAGCATCAGGCTGCCGAATCCCGCCACTCCTGTTTTCAGGAAAGTTCTTCTGTCAAGAGCCATGGTTTTATTGTTGGTGGTAACGCCAGTGAAATTTGTCAAAAAAAAGATAAGAACAAATCTAAACAATGGTGAATCAGCCGGTGTAGAGGTCCTCTGCTTCGGTGGTTGCCAGGCCTATAATCAGTCCGGCCAGTTTCTCAGTCACCGCCCTGAAATACTTTTCACCTTTTTCGGCTGTTGCCTGTTTCGGATTTCCGATCCCCGTATCCGCTGTGGTCAGGGTCCATTTTCTTTCGGTCCATGCCCAGGGTTCGTTCAGCGCCTCCACACTGAAACGCTTTGATTCGCCTTCACCAGCCTCATCCAGCGGAAGGACCAGTTCCGGCCGGGCATAAAGCATCAGGCTGGTTTCCATTTCATCTGCATGGTCGCCTTCGTTTTCGAACAGGCTATGCTTATCCACCGACTGGAACCAGTTGCATGCGGCCAGAAGCATATCGGGGCAGTGTTGCCCCACCTCCCTGATCATCTGCTTAAAATCGTTTCCGCCATGACCGTTAACCACCAGTAGTCTTGGAACCCCGTGCTGATCCAGGCTCTCCACCAGGTCCTCCAGGATGGCCTGCTGCGTTGAGGGATTCAGGTTCAGGGTCATTTCCACATCCGTCTGTCCCGTATTCACGCCAATGGGTATGGTGGGAAGAACCACCACTTTTGCACCGGCTTCCCATGCCAGCCGGGCCGCTTCACGCACCAGGGCATCGGTCTCAAAATTATCTGTTCCGTAAGGCAGATGGTAGTTGTGGGCTTCAGTAGCCCCCCAGGGCAAAATGGCCAGCTGGTAGACCTGTTCTTTGACAACTCCCCAGTGCGATTCGGCAAGGATATATGGTTTCATCATTCGATTATTTAATTGTTCAACTCCCTGGAATGCGGCCTACCGGCCCGGCCGCCTTTTGCATGGCTTTCAGGTGTTCCGGGGGTGTGTTCACCGTGATCTCACAACCGCCTGAAAGAATAAAACTCCGCCCCTTTTCCCTGTGGCACAGGGCTGCCGTTTTTTCCATGATTTCCCCGGGGGTTTTGTCCTGGATCACCGAGACCGGGTCCAGGTTGCCACAGCGGATAATATCCGGTCCAAGTACCCGGTATGCCTGGTCCATATCCACCATCCAGTCCAGATCCACAATATCGGGGTTCACCTCCCTGATGTCCACCAGAAGGTGGGTGATGTTTCCGCAGATATGCAGTTTCACCTTTGCTCCCAGGGACTGTATGTATGCAAACAATTCACGGTGCTGCTCTTTGACAAAATCCCTGTAGTTCTCGGCCGATACCTGGGAACAGATGGCATCGCCTACCCCGATGATCCCGCAGCCGGCCTCTACCTGTGCCCGTGCAAAATCCCTGGCTGTGACCATCACCCTTTCAATGAGCCTTTTCACGAAATCAGGTTCCATGAATATCTTCATCAGTATTTCATTGACCCCGGCCAGGTCACAGCTCTCAGCCAGCGGGCCTTCAATCCACCCGATGACAGGAACCTTCCCGGCCACCTGTTTCGAAAGAGCTTCCCCTGCCTTGATCCGGTCCAGTGTACGCTCAGACCCGTACACATCCGGATTTTTCAACCTGGCAATATCGTCCAGGGTCTCCACAACTGCTTTCCGGCACTGGGGCACCCCCTCCTCCGGGTAGCTGATCTTGCCACCGAATGCCGCTGTCTCCCTGTAGGGATCGGAAATCAGTCCCACCGCGTCCATGTGAAAATCTTCCAGGCATTTCATATTGCTATCCACCAGAGCTTTATAGCTGGAAGCGAACTCCCGGTAGGAATAGCCCGAATAATGGGCTGCAAAATGCATCAGGATGGGATGAAAGTCGGGTCGGTTTTTCATATACCAAAACAGCAAGATAAAGAAAAAACGGAGGAGAGATACGAAACTATTTCATAAATTGAAACCACAACCACAAACCATGCCCCCATGAAAAAAACAAATCTCATCCCGGCCCTCCTTTTGGCTGCCACAATCCATTGCTCTGGCCAGCCATCCCCCCTGGCGGAAGGAATCTGGCTTGGCACCCTGAAACTCAACAGTATCGAATTGCGCCTGGGCATCACCATTTCAGGCTCTGAAGAGGGTACCCTGAAAGCGGTCCTGACCAGTATTGACCAGGGAGGGGCAGAGATTCCCATGGATCAGGCAACCCTGTTCATGGATACTTTGAGTGTGGAGTCCGCTGCGCTTGGCCTGAAAATGAAGGGAGCGGTGGACGTAAAAAACGGAACTTGGGATACCCAATTCAAACAGGGCCCTGTAACGCTTCCCCTTACCATGTATAAAGTGGAGCACCTGCCTGCCCTCAACCGGTCCCAGGAGCCCCATCCCCCCTATCCTTACCTTACAGAGGAGGTGAAATATGAAAACTCCGGGGCCGGAATCCGTATCGCTGGAACCCTGACCTTACCGGAAGGGGGCGGACCTTTCCCGGCGGTGATCCTTCTCACAGGCTCCGGACCTCAAAACAGGGATGAAGAGATCTTTGGACACAAACCCTTCTGGGTGCTGGCCGACTACCTCACCAGGAACGGGATCGTCGTGCTGAGGTCCGATGACCGGGGTGTGGGCGGAACTTCAGGCGATTTTGCGCTTTCCACCACGGATGATTTTTCCGGTGATGCCCTTGCCGGGGTAGCCTTCCTCAAAACCCGGGGTGAGGTCAAACAGGACCTGATCGGACTGGCCGGGCACAGTGAGGGGGGAATGATCGCACCCCTGGCCGCCACCCGCTCCGATGATGTGGGTTTCATCGTGCTGATGGCGGCTCCTGCCATTCCCTTTGACCAGATCGTGCTTTTCCAGAAAAGGCAGAAATGGGAGATGATCGGGATGAGCGAAGCGGATATGGAACTGAACACCCGGTGGCACAACAAAGTAGCCGCACTGGTGGCAAGTGATTTGAGCGACGTGCAGGTGGGCGAGGAGATGCGGAAACTATACCGCGCCTTTTCGGAGGACGAACATAAGCGCATGTACAAGGATGAGGCGGCCCTGGAACAGGAGATCGGGAACATGGTCTCTCCCTGGTGGCGCTTTGCTTGCAGGTACGATGCGGTTTCCACACTGAAGAAGATCCGCTGTCCCGTTCTGGCCATCAACGGGGAAAAGGATATGCAGGTGCAGGGGGTGGAGAACCTGGCAGCCATCGAAGCGGCCCTGGCTCCGGGAGATTGTCCCGGTTTTGACATCAAACCGATGCCCGGACTGAACCACCTCTTCCAAACAGCCCTTACAGGGGATGAATCTGAATACGGCAAGATTGAAGAGACATTCTCACCTGAAGCCATGGAGGTAATCGCCGCATGGATCCTGAAACTGGATCACTGAAACAGGTTAAATGGTTTAACGGGGATTATGAAGAGGATTCTACTTCTGCGGGGTTGAAAAAGTATCACTATATCAGTGGCGGAAACGGACTTACTGCTATCTTTGTGAAACAAGGTTCGGGGAATGATACAATGTACCATGTGTTCTCCGATCACCTGGGTTCTTTGACAACTATTGTAAACGCCTCCACAAATTCAGTTGAAAATTACAGCTTCAATGCCTGGGGAACACCTCGAGACCCAGACAATTGGGATCAACCTTTCACAGGGAGTCTATTTGCCGGACGAGGATATACCGGTCATGAGCATCTGACGGACTTCAACCTGATCAACATGAATGGGAGGGTATATGATCCTGTCCTTGGCAGATTCTTGAGTCCGGATCCATATGTTCAACTTGCTGAATATCCCAATAGTTTCAACAGGTACTCTTATGCCCTCAATAACCCACTCATCTACGTTGATCCCTATGGCGAAGCATGGTGGCACTGGGCATTAGCTGCCATGGGACTCGGAATTATTCCACCAGGGACTGCTGAATCATACGCTGCAACGTTTGGTGCAAAGACGGCTAATTCTGCAACCATTGGTTTCTTTGATGGTTTACCAGATGGATTTAGTAAAGGATTTGATGAAGCTTCAAGGCGTGCTAATAACTCATGGGATATTTCAATGGGATTATTTCAGGTGGATGAAACGCAAGGTAACGACTTCAATCAGTTTTTACAGGTAGTTTCAAGGTTTACATGGCAGCAACCAATGACTCTAATTGGTTATGAGTACGCGAATTTTGTAAACAACACCGGAAAAATAGATATAAAACAGTTCCATGGAGCAACTGTAGTTGTAGATCCAGGAATGGGTTCTGCTGTGTCAATGGGTGGTTATATCACGATAAATCCAAGATATGGTGATATTGATTATGACAACCCGACGCTTCTACATGAATATGGACACTTCCTTCAAACCAGACAATGGGGAGGGTTAGCTTTTATTCCTGGGGCTTTGTTAAGTATTGGCAGTGCTTCTGATTTAGATTTGCGCAGTACAGAAACACACCAAGGGATTTGGATAGAGCAAGATGCAAATAAACGTTCCAGAGAGTATTTTGATAGTTTTCTAACCCCTGCACAAAAGTTCAAGTTTAACAGCAAATTTTCTTACCAGAAATATTACGACAATAGGTTTTTAAGGAACTGGTTATTGCCAGATTGGCTTCTTCTATATTTATATGATGTAATATGGTCAGACTAAATCCAATGATAAGAAATAGCATATTTGCAGCAATATTGTTGCTAGTCACAGGATGCCCAGAAGAAATTCCTGAAGATGATATGGAGATTATAATTGAAAATCAAACCCTGGAAAAAATTGTCATCTGGGCCTCCCTCAGTGAATCAGAAGAGAATCCTGATACAACATTACCTGTCGAATTTCCGTGGGGAGAAATTGAAAATATCTATGAGGAGAACATTATAGAATCAAATTCCACGGGATCTAATGGATATAATACAAATAGCCTGAAACACATATTAGAAAAGGGGTGGCTCCATTATCATATTCTTAATTACGATACCATTATTACTGTTCCATGGGAGAGAGTAAGAGATGAATATATCGTATCAAAGCGGGTTGATTTTGATACTTGGGAAGAGCTTGAAATGGCTGAATTCCTTATAACCTATCCATAGCGAAAGGCCTCGGAATCCTCCCGGGGCTTTTTCAATAATGACCTTTGAGGGAGTGGATGATGATTTTATCATCACCGATCTCATACACAATCCGGTGTTATTTATTAATCCTTCGTGACCAGCATCCAGAGAGGTTATATCTCAGGGCTTCCGGTTTGCCAATGCCTTCGTAAGGGTTTTGGAGAATAGCTTCAATCAGCTTGCGAATTGTCTTCAAAATAGCAACATTGCTGGCTTTTTTCCAGAAGTCCAAATCTTCCTTAGCCTGCAAGGTATATTCTATTTCCATATATCGTCAAGGTCAATTTTGACAGTTTTGCCTTCGGCAGCCTGTTTGCGGCTTTTATTGATTTTAGCCACGAACTCTGGATCATATAGAGAATCCTTAACCTCGAATTTAATCTTCAGGGCATTGAAAAAAGCTTTGATTACGTTCAATTCCTTTTCATTGGCCGGATGTACAATTATATTTTGTGTTTTCATATTCTGGTGTATTATACGGCAAAAGCTTTACGGCCTTTGGCTTCCCGGATATAAGTATCGATAACATCAAAAAGGGTTTTCTTTTTGTCATCTTCCAGCAGCTCAATTTCTTCAATGCGCATTAGTGTCTTTTTATCGAACTTGCTGTTGGTCCCTTCACCAACTAGGTAATCCAGAGAAACTTCCAGGGCATCAGCAATCCTTTTAGCCACTTCAATTGAAGGAATGGCATCTCCTCTTTCGTATTTACCGACCATTACCTGCGAGATACTGGTTTTGTTTGCCAGATCAGCTTGCGACCATCCTTTTGACTTTCTTAGTTCAGCAATAATCCTGCTTGTTTTCATAACTATAAGGTATTTGTAAAAACAATAGTTATTAATTTTTACAAAAATACATAATTATAGGATACAAATAAAGCTGATAATTTTTGTCATCGTAAAAATAATAAGATAGTTTTGTGTCTGATAGTCATAATCAGAAAATTTTAGATTTTTTTCTTATGGAGTTTAGATGATTTTGATAGACTATACTGGTCAATGGGCATCAGGACAGTGATTCTTTGCCCTGGTTGTCTTCTATGAACTTTTGCTTTACTGCTCCCATTATTTCCTTGATTGGTATCTGGCTGCAATAATTACAGCACAGCAATATTTTTAAGTATAATCTTTTGTGTCAAGGCATCGAGGGCAAAGAGCATATGGTACTTTCTTATGTGTTTCACCTCGTTGTTTAGCTTCAGCTCCTGTAGTGCCTTCAGGGAGTCGTTATCTGTAAGTTCTATTCTAAGCGTTTGTAAAATACTCTTGGTTTACCTTCATTGACAAAAATATGAATTTGCCCCGCTATTCCTTTTTCCCGAAACCCGGATCGATCTTCAGAAAAGGGATCACCAGGAATCCGGGGATGGTGCAGAGCATCACCCAGATAAAAAAGTGCCGGTAACCGATCAGCTCCTGGAGCCATCCGCTGAACATTCCGGGAAGCATCATGCCCAGGGCCATGAATCCGGTGGTAAGGGCAAAATGGGCCGTTTTGTGTTTTCCGTCTGACACATAAATCATATAGAGCATGTAAGCAGTGAAGCCAAAACCATAGCCAAATTGTTCCACAGCCACCGAGGCTCCCACAATCCAGAGCGAGGAGGGCATGTTGTAAGCGAGGAATACATAGACCAGGTTGGGCAGGTTCATGGCAGCCACCATCCACCAGAGCCAGTATTTCAGTCCCTTGCGCGACGCAGCGATCCCCCCGGTAATCCCCCCCAGAGAGAGGGCAATGATTCCGATGGTCCCGTAGATCAATCCAAGGTCGCCGGTGGTCAGGCCCAAACCATCTGCCTCCCTGGAATCGAGCAGGAACGGAGAGGCAAGCTTCACCAGCTGGGACTCTCCCAGCCGGTAAACAAGCAGAAAAAGCAGGATCACCCCGATGCGCCTTTTTTTGAAAAATTCCAGGAAAGTGAGCAGAAACTCCCTGGCAAATCCTCCCTCCCCGCTGCGATTGGATTGATCTTCCACGGGACGGGGGAGTGCAAAACGGTGGTACAGGTGAAATCCGATAAACAGAAGCGCCACAACAGCAAACACCACGGTCCATGCGAAGCGGATGTTGCCACTGAGCCCAGAAAAGGAGGCCTGTGAAACTTTGTCCAGTTTTGGATCAAGACGGAATACGGCAAAGGCCGGGGCTTCCCAGTTGGACGCCGTAAACTCATACCTGTAGTTCCTGGCCAGGCTGATGCTTTTATCCCCCCTTTCAAAAGTGAAATTCAGCACGATGGACTCCCCTTCTTCCGGTTTATGATTCAGTTTGAACCAGGTAGTTCCCACATTCCCGCTTGTTCCGGTCCCGCTTCCATCCGGTTGGGGCATTTCAGGGGAGGGATAGAATCCGTGCGAGGAATTCCACCGGTCCACGGCAGCCACAAGACTGTCTGCCCTGCCCCGGGAAATGGGAACAGTCCCGATAAGCACCTTTGTTTGCGCATCGAAACATGTTTCTTCCCGCTCATGACTCCGTTGAATGGCTTCAGGATTGAATTCCGGCAGTGTGCCTTCCCCCGTGGTGACCACCTCCACTTCTACGGGCGGTAGTCCGGTGGCCGATTCAAAATGCCCTGCCAGGATCACAAGCAGGCCCTGTCCGGTTAACATGGCAATCCGGTAAAAGGTACTTCGTATTCCAACAAAAAAGGCCTGATCGTGTCTGGACAGGCCAAGCATATAGAATCCATCCGCAGCGATGTCATGGGTGGCCGAGCTGAAGGCAAGCAACCAGAAAAAGGCCAGGGTATACTGGAAAAACCGCTCTGCCGGAATGGTGAAGGCTACCCCGGCAAGCCCGGCTCCAATGCATAGCTGCATCACAAGGATCCAGAAACGTTTGGTCCTGAGGATATCCACCACGGGGCTCCAGAGGGGTTTGATGACCCAGGGCAGGTAGAGCCAGCTGGTGTACAAGGCAATCTGGGCGTTGGAGATTCCCATCCGTTTGTAAAAGATCACCGAAATGGTCATCACCATCACATAGGGAATCCCTTCGGCAAAATAGAGGCTGGGTACCCAACGCCAGGGCCTGCTGTAAACTTTTTCAGAAGCCTGGCTTTTAAAGGGTTTTCTCATATCTTCTTTCAATGGTAACTTCTTTGTAGTAGTGTGTCAGGATCTCCTGGTGGGTATAACCCAGGCCAGCCATCACAGCCGCCCCGATCTGGCAAAGCCCTGCGCCGTGTCCCCAGCCGGCCCCGTAAAGGGTGAATTGTTCCGGGATTCCTTCCCCAGCTCCTGTTGTCTCCACAACAAAAGCAGCACTGTAGAGATGCGACTTGCTCAGCCAGCGCCTGATCTCCAGTTCCTTTCCTATGGTAAGCGTTTTTTTTGTGCCCACAATCTTCAGTTTCACAAGGCGTCCCGATTCTCCCCGCTGGACCGGAACCAGTTCCCGGATCATCCCAAAATCCAATCCAGACTTTTCACGGATCAGCTCTGAGATCTCTTCCCGGGTATAGCACACCTTCCAGCGATAAAAACCGCCTGAAGTGAGGTCGTAATCATTCAATACCTGCCTTAACAGGAGCGTATCCCCGGTATTGCAAAATGCATCCGGCGATCCTTTGATAAAAGCCCGGGCTTTGGATTCAATCTTCAGGTCATCCCCGTTGATTCCGGCCCCGGCCGGGTTGTCATCCACCCGCTGCAGGTAAGGATGTTCAACCGGCTCCCAGCAATTCTCAAATTTCTCAGTCACTCCCCCGCAGCATTTGGAGAAGCGCGCGTCACATATCCGCCCCCCGTGCATCAGCACCTCTCCAAAGGTCTCCTCCACGGCCTTTTCGACCTCCGGATTGCTTGCACGAGTCACCCCCTGGTACCGCTGGCAATGGTCATCCGCACACACGTGAAAACCCGTGTGATCCTCCCGGTTATACCAGCGGATATACTCCTGGTCCGGCTCCCGGAGCGGGTTGGTTCCTCCCGCCTTTGGTTCCGTAGTATCCTGTTTTCCGATCTGGGCCAGCAGCCAGCTTCGCGAAATGATGGCATGGGCCTTTAACAGGGCCGGGGCACACCCGCCGCTCATTTCAGAAGAGATGACACTAACCAGGTAATCCTCTATGGATACAATGTTCACCACACGGATCTTTCCCCCGGAGATCACCAGTTTGATTGCACCCCTGAAAAACTGCTCCTCCTTCTGTTCCCAGTGAAATCCGATTCCGATGACCACATCCCCGATTGCAAAGCGGGAAGTTGCCTTGTCAAGGGGAGTAAACAGCAATTCCCTGCCCCGGGCCACAGTCCGGCCATCAAGGCGGACCTCGATTTGTCCTTTCTCAACCAAGGCCCGGGCTGCACCGCTGAGTGGTGCACCTCCCCGGGCAGAACCAAAAGGCCCCTCCATCCGGAAGCCGATCGTCTCTGCCAGCAGAATCCCCACATGGACCTCCGGTACCTGTTTCACTTTCATCTTCCAAAACGCTTTTTCAAGAGAAGGTTCAGGGCATTGAACTGCACTTCGGGCAGACTGATCTGGGCGAAAATATCTTCAATGTCCTCCCGGCATAGCTTATTAAAATCCTTCTCCATCGGCAAGATCATGGTACCACCCAAGTCCACCGAGGCGGGACTGATCAGGATGTTCTTTGTTCCTTCTTCAAAATACTGCCAGGGCCTGTGCTTTCCCCTGGGAAATACAAGAACCTTCCACCCGCTGTCGTACCAGGCAACGATATTCAGCATAGGTTCCTGTCCTCCTGCCAGCTTTCGCATAAAAGCCGAGATAAACATAAAAGCTTCTGTGAGGCGGTCAGCGCTGTCCGATTCAAGCAGGTAAAAACGCCGCAAGCCATCACTGACAGCTGTGAACGAAAAACCATCAGGTCCCGGGATGCAACTTCCGTATATTTTCTTCAGTGCGCCCATCTCATCCTCAATGGGCATAAAGCCCCTGGTCCCGGCCTGGAAATGCATGTGATCCGGTGCCGATGCGCCACACGAGGGTCCGTTATATAAAACCACCAGTGAGGGCAGCTCCCTGCACAGATCCAGGAATCTGGAAAACTCCGGTTCGATCACCTGGGGCGTATGAACTGTTCTGGCAATGGTGTAATGCTTTTGAAAGATCGGAAAAGGATTGCACAGGATCTCATAATCCGGTCCGAATACCACCCCCTTTTCCTCCGGGGGACGGTTCTCCGTGCAGAGGAAACAGGGCCTCATCCGGATGGAATCCTGATCCACTTTGGCTGCCGATGAGGTGATCCGCCGTGGGTTAAACTGGGCCCGGATGGAAAAATCCCTGAAACCGAACTGCTTCACCCGGGCATCCCCCAGCTGGTCCCGGTTTGCCCTGAGCAGCGGCCAGCCGGCCAGCTGCTCTTCAAACAATGCATCGACCTTCTGCTGGGTACTCATGTCTTTTGGCGGTTCATTTGAATCCTGGCTGCCAGTTCATAGGTCCTCAGCCTGTCCTTATAGGAGTTGAAGCGGTTCATGGTCTCCAGGCCCGGTGAGGCATCCGAATTATCCTCCCAGCGCCTGCAAAGGTAGACCGGGGAATAGATCCTGCCGATCCGGTACTGCCTGCTGATGGTCAGCCCCACCCCATAATCTTCGCCGTAACTCACATTGGGGATACCGGTCTTTCTGAGCAGAGGGGTATAAAAAGCCCGTGGCGCCCCCAGCCCGTTGATCCGCAATGCATTGTTGTGGCCGTTTTCCGCCGTCCACTCCCTGTGGTCGATGATCCCCGGAGGGATCTCCTCCAGTTCGAAATTGACCATTCTGTATGAACCAACAACCATGGCACATTGCTGGTCATAGAATGCCCCGACCATCTGTTCCAGTGCGGTTTCGTCACTGTAAAGGTCATCACTGTCCAGTTGAACGGCAAACTTTCCGCATCCGGGATGACGGACCGCCACATTCCAGCAACCTCCGATACCCAGGTCCCTCCGTTCGGGGATTACATGGATCAGCCTGGAATGTTTTTTCAAAAGCTTCTCCAGCAATGCGGTGGTCCCATCTGTAGAATGGTTGTCCACCACAATCAGGTTAAAATCAAAGGAGGTCCTCTGGGCCATGACCGATTCAACCGCGTCGGTGATGGTCCTCACCCGGTTCAGTACCGGTATAATCACCGTGGCCTCCAGGGGGAAATCATCCTGGTCAAAAGCCACCGGTTCAACCACCGGTTCCAGGTATGCATCGATCTCCCTGAGGTAGGCTGTAAACACTTTTTCCATCTCTGCCTGGACCTTCCTGTTTCGAGGATCCACGTAATCAAATACTTGGGTTCCTGCCGCCCGCATTTCCGGGGGTTCGACTGTATAAAGGAATTCCTGGATCCGCACCGGAAGCATCTCCCGGCTCAGCCGCAGGCGCAACTGGTACAATCCTGCAAAATCATAGAAATCTGTCATCCCCGCTCCGGCCGCCCTCAATGTATCGCTGTTCAGCAGGAGGACCGGTCCGAATTCGAAATCATCCCTCACACTGCCTGCCTGGTAATCGGTAACCGGATGGGGCAGATGTTTCTCCTCAACCAGATCATAATAATCCGAATAGACCATCCCCGCACCCGTCTCTCCGGCTACCCTGAGCAGTCTTTCCAGTGAGAGCATCCCCATCCTGATCCTTGTCCCCGTGGTAATCAGCAGGCTGTGGGAGACGCCGGCGGAGTGATCCGCAATCTTTTTGATGGTGCCGGTACTGAAGCGGCCGTCGGTTTTCAGAAAGAAACACCCTTCAGGCATGTCAGCCGGAGCCTCAACGCCCATGAGATAGATCCGGTTCACAAGCTGGTTGCCGTTGATTCCCTCCAGTGATCTGTCAATGACCTCCCCCGCTCCCAGCGAAACAAAACAGTTGATCTTACTCATCCTCGTTCTGCCATGTTAAAAATACAAGTATTTGTCGCATGATCTCATCCCGTGCCTGACTCCCCAGGATCGTTTCAAAAGGAAAACCCATGGCCACGATTCCATATTTTCCGCGGTATGAAACCGCAGCGCTCATGTTGTTCTCCCGGTATCTTGCCAGTGTCATTGAAGTTGTATCGGCCGGTTCCAGGGCATCGGCCCCCTCCACGGTATATACCCGGGGATGATATCCCGTATTGAACCTAAAGGTTGTGGTATACGCCCCAAATGCCGGATCCATAAAATAGAATCCGCCCAGCCTGGATGCATTGGAGGTCCGCCACCTGTATTTCATCATTCTGGCCACGGCTGTGTCCTGCCTGTTGAAATGCACATCGCTGGCAATATGGGCTCCTGAGACAAAAAGATTCCCTCCGGATTCCAGGTAATCCTGCAGCCGGTGCAACAGGGTATCCGGGAACACCTGGTACATGGGAAGAGAATCGTTCTTGGGGAAAAAAGAGGTTTTCTCCTCCCCGGCAATGAAATCCACAGCATCAAAACCCGCCAGGTTCACAGAATCATCCGCCACCGATTCATCGCTTACCGAGACATAGGAGTACCCGGCGCTGCAAATGGAGGTACCATGGACAGTGGTGAAATCAAATGTGTTTCCGGGAATCACCTTCTCCTCCAGGTCCGCATAGGAAGCACCGTGACCGGGTGAATCATCATCCAGCCAGGGGGATGATTTAAGGTAATCAAATTGTTCCCCCACCGTATGCAGGTCCTCATGAAAAGGGACTCCCTGATCCACCATGGGCAGAAATCCCGCATGGGCCGAATCCTCGAAACAGGCAGGGCCGCCTGTCCGGTCGAATCCGCTGATAACCAATATCCTTCCCTTTGAATTCTTCAGGTTGCAGAGAGAGAGTGCTTCCGAAGGAAAACTCTCTCCTCCCCGGTTCAGTGCCGTGACCCTGAATGAGTAAACCGAATCCATATGGGTGTTCTCTATGGCAAGCGAGGTACCCTTCACTTCAACGCCATTGTCAAACCCACCCTGATTGATCCGGGTATATACCCGGTAAGACTCCGGATCGGCAGTGGATTCAAGTGGGTCCTTTTCTGGCCTCCACGACAGGCCAATGGTACCGTCCGGCCGGATTTCCGTTGCGAAATGGCTTACCGGCAGGGGCTGGACCACATAGTCGGTCCCGTACATGGCGGAGATGAATTTCAACATCCCCTTGTAGATGGCCCGGCTGGTGTGAAAACGAAACATGGGCTCCTGGCCGAAGCGGATGTCCGGAAAATTCTGATGTGAAAACAATTCCAGAAGCATGGCAGGGGCATTGGGCCGGAAAGCCTCACTGTAAGGCTTGTCCCACAGGGCACGGCGGGTCCACGACGGATCATACAATGCCCGGATATCGTCCACGATCTGTGACTGAACAAGGTCGGTCAAATCACGGGATGCCATCCTGGAAAGGCCCGAAGGAAAGGGTCCTTTCCTGTAAGTGGTACTGAAAATACCGAGGGTTCCGATCACCGTATCATTCCCTGTGATGCCTGCATCCGAGTGAAAAGCAAAGGAGAGGTCCACCGGAATGCCAAGTCCTTTGGCCCCCCGGTCCCCGGAAGGCCCCGAAGGTGCTCCCATCAGGTAACTGACCCATTCGCCCCTGGACTGGTAGTCATCTTTATAATCCTGCACCGGGGTATTCAGTTTCCAGACCAGCGTGTCGGGGAATCCGGCGAACTGAAGATAATACCTGGCGGCCTCCTGGTATCTGGGCCGGAGCCCTGTCATCCCGTTGCGGGCAATGTTGCCCATGCCACCTCCAAAGCGGACTGCATCTCCCGTTATGCGGGCTTTTCGTTTCCTGCTTACATTGGTCAGCACCACCTTTCCATGTTCCGGGTTCACTCCCCGGTCAAAACTGAATCTTCCCAGGTAGATCCAGGTACCGCCCCCCATTCGCTGGTTCACCGAGAATTCTGTGATGCCTCCGGTGTGAAATACGCTGTACCTGGCATCATCCGCATTCTCCTCCGAAGCATTGTAGGATACATAGACAGCGTAGGATCCCGGTTCAGGGATGTCGGGAATCCACTGGATGGAACTGGATGCCTGTTTTTCCGAACCCATTTCCTCATAGGAGCCCAGTGTGAATGGATTCTCATCCACATAGGGCGGTGTCCCAATTGCAAAACCTGTTCCTGCCGAAAATTCCCCGCCCGGATTGTTGGACACATATACACTCCTGCCGCTACTGCCATCGTTATCCACGACCACCTCATTTACCTGCCAGTCCCGCTCCCTGGGGATCATCACGTTGGCTCCTGCATTTTCCAGCATGGGGACCAGCATCTGCAAGGTGAAGGTCATGGGGTAGAGGTCCTCGACGGTCTGGAAAAGCCTGGCGCGTTGCCATTCCCACCGGTTCAGGGAGGGTTCATAATACCATCCGTGGCTGTGCCACAAAGCAATGTGGGCAGGATAAAGGGCCGATTCCGCTAACCAGGGTTTTGACAGATTGGTAACCAGGGGGGGAATCTTTCTTTTTGCCTTCACCATGCTGCGTGCCGGGTCCATCTCTTTTGGAGAAGACCTGTAATAATTGGGTACATATTCCCTGATATTCCTTCCGGCTGAGAATACCTTCACCTCAAATCCGGCAAACACTTCACCCGCGCCGGCCATCAGCCCCTTTTCGATGGAGTCGATCACAGGCAGGCGGGCCGGAAAACAGGAAAGCCGTTCATCTGCATAGATGTTTACCGTGCTGTTCTTTCTGTCTATGGTCAACGTATCGATGGAAGTGGAGTCCCTTTTCAGGTACCCGGTGGCTTCATTGAACCAGGGACCGTTCAGAAGCGTTACAGCATTGGTCCTGATGGTCTGCAGGAGTAAGGAGTCTTTGTCCGGTGAGGGATCCTGCGCCCCGGCGCTTGCCATCAAAACCAGCTGGAGAAGAATCCCCATTTGTACAACGTTATTCCTCATGGTCGCTAATCATAAAGGTAATATTTACGTGACCTGTTCCGGAAGGGTTCTGCTGCTCCGTACCAGGTTTTTACCAGCTTTGAAAAATCAAACTCCTCCATCATGGATTTCCTCCACCGGTCCGATCCGCACACCTTGTCAAACATTTCATACCGCGCCTCCTTTCCCCGGAAGGGATCGAACCCGGGATCAATTTTCCTGGCCTCCTGCAGGAACCAGAACTGGATCCCCGTCAGCCTGGCCGCGGAGGGATCGGTCAGATGGATCTGGACCCCCTGCAGGGGAACTCCCTTTTTCTCCCCGTAATAGGGTTTCAGACGGATGGGGCGAAACAGGACACCATCGAGCTTCAGGCTGTTCAAGGCAACGGCCAGCTGTTCCGCATCCGCATTTTCTGTAAGCAGGGTTTGAAAGGGCAGGGTAGTTCCGATCCCGATCATTGCCGGTTCAAGTTCACCGATGATTCCGGTGGCGGGATAACAGAAGGCAGACAGAACATGGGGGATGTGGGGTGAGGTGGGAACCCACTGCAATCCGGTCTGGTCAAAGGTCATCCCCCGGTTCCATCCTTCCATGGGGACCACCTTCAGATTGCATTTTACTCCATTTTCCAGCATCCCCTCTTCATTGAGCAGCAACGCAAGCTCACCACAGGTAAGGCCATAAATGTACGGGATACTGTACTGGCTCACAAAGGAGAAATATCCCTCCTCCACCAGGGGGCCCTCCACCCTGTACCCTCCCAGCGGATTGGGCCGGTCCAGGATCACCACCTCCTTGTTCTGGGCGGCGGCTGACTCCATGACCAGACCCATGGTGCTGATGAAGGTGTAGGAGCGTACGCCAATGTCCTGGATATCATATACAATCACATCCACCCCGGCCACTGATTCAGGATCCGGCTTTCTCTGCTTTCCATAGAGGGAATAGACCGGGATCCCGGTCTTTTCATCCACCCGGTCACCCACAAGGTCACCTGCCGAAAAATCACCCCTGACACCATGTTCAGGGCCGAACAGGGCAACCAGGTTCACATTTTCGTACAGGATATCGATGGTGGAGCGCAGGTGGCTGTCCACCCCGGTTGGATTGCTTACCAGTCCGACCCGCTTGCCCTGAAGCAGGTCGAAATTCCTTTCCGCCAGAACATCAATTCCGGTTTTCACCTGTGCGGATGAGTTGCGTTGAACGAATGCCAGCAACAGTATAACCAGCAGAAAATACCCGCTACTTCTCCTTTTCATTCTATCTGTATCCGGCTTTTAGCCGTACCATTCCCGTTTGCGGCCCTTCAGGTTGCTGATCACATCGATGGTGGTGTTCACATCCTCAACGATCTGGAAGTCGAACATGCCCACGCAGATGAAGTCGGCACCATTCTCAAAGGCCCAGTTGAAGCCGTCCTTGGGTTCAATGGCGCCTGCTGCAAGCACCTTATATCCCATCACCGGGACTGTGGCCCTTTGGACGAACTCCACGGTCCGGTCGGGGAACAGGCAGAAGCAGTTGTTATGGAACTTGTTATGATCCAGGTAATTCTCACCATCCACTTCAAAGGGCACACGGTTTTCGATGGGGTGCGCCGACCAGTATTTGTCGTGGTGCATGGTCTTCATATAGTAATCGGGGATGATTCCGGCCTGTTCGGTGGCAATCAGTGCATCCACGGTATGGGAAGCCAATCCGGCCACATAGCCCTGCTTGCGGATGTGATCCATCATTTTCTCCACCACATCGATGCGCTTGTCCCTCACCAGCCAGTCCACCTGGTTCCCCTGGATCTGAACAATATCCACGCCAAAATCAATGGCTTTGTCAATGTTCACAAAGTAGTCCCCTTTTTCCAAATCAGGGTGAATCTGCGAGATCACCTTGATTTTGCTCCCGGTGGCTTTCTTGTATTTGGCCAGCAGCGCATTGGTCGGAAACCCGATGTTGATGGTGTTAATCCCGGCCTCTTCGGCCAGCATCAGGGTTTCATATACCTTCCTCTCTGTATTGTATGCTTTAAAAAGGGAGGAGACATAGAGCAGGTCACGGGAATGGGCCCACCCCCCTACCAGGTTTCCCCCGGCCACCAGCCGGCTGATTTCATGTTTGCCGATTTTCCCCTTGGGAAGTTCACCTTTCAATTCAGCCAGAGAAGCGGACCTGAGCTGGATGGTTGCACCCGACATCACATCCACCTGTTTGCTTCCGTGCCTGAACGCCCCCCAGCCCATGACACCCAGGATGGGCAGGGTGGCCAGGTTTTTCAAGACTTCACGGCGGGAACGAACGGCTGTATCACCTGTTTCCTCATCTCCTGCCTCTTCCCAGGCATCACCTTGTTTCGCTCTGATAATTGCTGCCAGGCCATACCCCAGGTGTTTGCTGATCACAAACCAGAGCAAGAGGAAGATCTCAATGAAATTCGTGTTCACAATATAATAGTGGCCCTCGGTTGAACCAAACAGGGAGGTGCCGAAGGGCGGGTAGGCAAAATAGTAGAGCAGAAGCAGCAGGATCCCCGCCAGGGAGGCATAGCGGATCAACAATCCTGTGAAAAGTGCCAGGCCGATGAGGATCAGTCCGTATACATTCAGCACGTCAATTACCCTGACCAGCGATTCGCTCCCGGCCATCCAGTGATAAAAACCTGAGAGGAATCCCGTGGCATTGGCGAGATACCCCTGGGAGGTCCAGCCCTCGAGGAACAATTTTGAAATCCCTTCATAAAGAAAATGCCATCCGATGGCCACCCGGATGATGGTAAGGGCCAGTTTCTTGATTGCCTGTTTGCTTAAATCCATCTGTTGGTAGTTTGAGAAGATTCGAATCTGTTAAAAGTATCGAAAATTTATTACTTTTCGCAACCCAATAATTCACAATCAGAATGATCCGCAAACCCAGACTCTTGCTGGTGATCCTCATGGCCCTGACGGCCCTTCAGTACGCCAGCTCCCAGGAAAGGAAAGCCCTTACAGTAACCGATATGATGAAGTTCAGGCAGGTGGAATCCCCATGCATTTCAGGGGAAGGAAAATGGGTGGCCCATACGGCCAGGCCTGACCGGGGAGACCCGGAAGTGCTGGTTTATTCAACCAACGGAGAGGTATCTTATACCATACCCCTTGGAGAAAAACCGGTCTTTTCCAATGACGGGACCTGGGTGGCATCCGCAGAAGTGGTCCCGGCCGAGGTACTTTTAAAGTCGATGCAGGGAAAGGACAAGGAAAACGGACCTAAGCCAGGAATGGTTTTGCTGAATACAACCACGGGGGAACAGGAGACCTTTGAACGGATCCTCTCCTTCCGGTTCAGCAATGACAGCCGTTGGATTGTTTATCAGGAAGCCCCGCTGGACGCAAAGAGTAAAACCGGGACCTTGCTGACTGTCAAATCGCTCCCGGACACCACCCTGCACTCCTATGATTTCGTCAAAGGATATACCCTCGACAGCACCTCCAGGTACCTGGCCTATGTGGTGGCCGATACTAACGGAACAGGCAACGGGGTATATGTGGCAGACCTGGCACATCCCGGTGCTGCCCCCCTGGCCATTTTCAACGACAGCAGCGCCTGGGCCGATTACCTGACATGGAACCACAAGGAGGGCCGGCTGGCATTCCTGGCCGGCATCCCTGGGGAGAAGGACAGAAGGGAATGTGCTTCCCTGCATCTCTGGGCTCCCGGAGAGGATGCTTCGGAGCTTGTTGTAAGCGACCAGGACCTGGAAGAGGGATGGACAGTCTATCATACCAATGCACTACATTGGTCAGAAGACGGGCGGAGGCTGTTTTTGGGTATCAAGCCCGCCTCTGAAATCATACTGCCTGAAGAGGAGATTCCCGATTCCATCAGGGACCTCTACAATACCGGACAAATCCTTTCCGGACGGGGCGTGGACGTGTGGCACTGGAATGATCCAACCATCAATTCACAGCAAAAAACAGCGTGGAAAAAGGAGAAAGACAGAACCTACCGGGCTGTATACGATCCCGGTCAGGACCGGTTGATCCCCCTTGCCGACCCGGAAATGCCGGAAATCAGGATCTCAGAGAACGGGGCCCGGCTTCTGGGCTTTTCCACGGTACCCTATGCAAAGGAATTGACATGGGATGGCAGGTACCAGGACTACTACCTGGTGGACCTGGAATCGGGAAACAGGCAGCTTGTCCTGGAGAGACAGGAACATGCAGTGTCATTGTCGCCCGACGGAACCTTCATGGCCTATTACAGGGATGGTGCGTGGTTCCTGGCCGATGCAACGACCCTTGAAACCAGGAACCTGACCGGATCGCTTGATGTCCCCTTTGCTGACGAGGACTGGGATTATCCCGGAGATGTGCCCGGGTACGGGATCGGAGGATGGATGGAAGGGTCTTCGGGCGTGCTTGTCTACGACAAATTTGATATCTGGCTCTTCCCCACAGCCGGCGGAGAGGCAGTCTGTTTGACCGGTGGCAAAGGCCGGCAGGAGAAGTACCAGTTCAGGGTTGAAAGCTTCGATGGGGATAGGAAATTCCTGGAAAAGGGAGAGCAGCTCTTTTTGTCCGCCTACAACGATTCACTGAAGCATACCGCCCTCTTCTCCATGAAAGCAGGCAAGCCCGGAGTGAAGCCGGTGGTTGAAGAGCCAAAAAAATATACCCTGGTGGCCAAAGCAAAGGATGCGGATCTGCTTCTTTACACCCGTGAGTCCTATACCGAGTTCCCCGATCTGTGGGTAGCGGACATGAAATTCAGAAAAAACAGGAAACTCTCAGCTGTCAATCCCCAGATAGAAGATTTTGCATGGGGGAATGCAGAACTGGTGGATTGGGTATCGGACGACGGAACGCCCCTCCAGGGAATCCTGATCACTCCCGACAACCGCAAACCGGGGGAGAAACTACCGGTCCTGGTTTACTATTACCGGTTTTTTTACCAACCGCATGTACAGCTTCAACGAGGTGGCGGTGAACCACCGGCCATGCTTCCCCTTCTATGCCAGCAATGGCTATGCCATCTTCCTGCCCGACATCCGGTTCGATGTGGGGTCGCCCGGAGCCTCTGCCACCAGGTGCCTGGTCTCCGGGGTTCAGAAGATCATCGGTATGGGGGTAGCCGATCCATCTGCCATCTGCCTTCACGGACATTCCTGGAGCGGTTACCAGACCGCCTTTGCGATCACCCGGACCGACATCTTTGCCTGTGCCATAGCCGGTGCTCCGGTATCCAACATGACCTCGGCATACAGCGGGATCAGGTGGGAGTCGGGCCTGGCCAGGCAATCCCAGTATGAAAAAACACAAAGCCGCATCGGCGGCAGCCTGTGGGAGGCCAGGGACCTGTACATTGAGAACTCACCTGTCTTCTTTGCCGACCGGATCAACACCCCTTTGCTGATCCAGTTCGGAGATGAGGACGGAGCTGTACCCTGGTACCAGGGAATTGAGCTATATCTGGCCATGAGGCGCCTGGACAAAGAATGCATTTTTCTGCAGTACAGGGGTGAACCACACCACCTGAAACAATATGCCAACAAACTGGACTATACCATCAAATTCAAGGAGTACCTGGACCATTACCTGAAAGGGGAGCCCGCTGCGGATTGGATCACCGACGGAGTCCCTTATATCGGAAAGTAAAAGAAACCAAAACTTTACGCCATGTTTGTAACCATTGTCCATGTCAAAGTGAAGCCCGAACATGTGGATGACTTTATCCGGGCCATGAAAGACAATCACCTGGAATCGGTGAAAGAGCCGGGGAATCTGCGCTTCGACGTGCTTCAGAAAAGCGAAGACCCGACCGAATTTGCCCTTTATGAGGCCTACGAGGACCAGAAAGCCTCGGCAGCACATAAGGATACATCCCACTACCTGAAGTGGAAGGAAGTTGTGGCTCCGTGGATGGCCGTTCCACGGGAAGGAGTCCGATATAACGGGCTCTTCCCCTGAATCCTATGATCCGGAACTACCGGTAAGCTGCTCCAGTTTCGTGGAACTGAAAGAGGCATTGAGTTCTGTATCCCAGTACAAACTGTTGCCGTCAAACCGGAATCTGAACATCACATTATAGGGCGTTTCATAATATACCAGCTTTACGGCGTAGGTGTCAGGGCTTACCCATGCACCGCTGGCAGCCATCAGATCCGAAGGCCAGGAGGGAATTTTCATCTCCCCATTCTCCCAGTTCCCATACCCGACGCTGAAAGGCTTATCTCCCTCATTGATTTTGATGGTCACAAGATTGGGCGTGGTTTCAAAATCGAATGATACTCCCAGAATGGCCAATCCGTTGGGATTTATCTCATAAGATTTTCCGGAGATGGCCGATGTAAGATCAGCTTTATCTGACCCTTCGGCCAGGCTGATTCCGAGTCCCTGCAGCCTCTGATCCAAGGAATCCGCCGCTGCCTTATTGGGAGGCAAGGGGGCATCCTCCATGGCAGGCAGCAGGTGATCCCAGGCCACATTCAAGATCCCCTGCATGTCGCCTGTGCCGGATGTAATGGCAAGGACAGCATCCTGTTCGGGCATGACGATACAATACTGTCCGAAAGCACCATCGCCGCGGAAGATACCATGGCGGCACATCCAGAACTGGTAGCCGTATCCCTGCTCCCAGTCGCTTTCGGGGTTGCTGCCGTTGGAAGTCTGCAGTTTGGTGGCTTCCTCCACCCAGGCCTCCGATATCAGCTGCTCGCCTTTCCACTTTCCCTTCTGAAGGTAGAGCTGTCCCAGGCTGGAAATGTCTTTGGTGGTCACACTCAATCCCCATCCTCCAAAATTGATCCCTTCGGCGTCCGATTCCCATGTGGGATTTTCAATACCCAGGGGCTCAAAAAGTCTGGGCTCCAGGTATTCCAGCACGGTCTTGCCCGTTACTTTCTGGATAATCGCCGAAAGCATGTAGGAGGCTCCGCTGTTGTAGACGAAGTGTGTTCCCGGTTTGTGTTCCACCTCCAGGGCCAGGAAGCCTTTCACGTTGGTCTCCCCGCTCATCATTCTGCCGGAGGTATTGTCCTGGTGACCCGAGTTCATTTTCAGCAGGTCCCTGATGCGCATGGCTTTCAGGTTGTCGGAAGGATTCTCAGGTAAGTCATCAGGAAAAAATGAGATTACCGGATCATCTATGCTCAGCAACCCTTCATCCTGGGCAATGCCGATGGCCGTAGAGGTGAAGCTCTTGCTCAGGGAATAGAGCATATGCGGGCTCTCAGGCTGATAGGGGGCCCACCATCCCCGGGCAACGATATTTCCATGCCGCCTGAGGATGAAACTATGAAGGGCATCGGGTTGCTCCTTTTCCAGGGCATCCACAAAACCGAGGATGGCCCGGGAGGAGATGCCCATGGCTTCAGGGGTGCTGAAACCTGTTTGGTTTTCGCCGGTTTTATTGCCTGGCGAGGAGCATGCGGTAAGGACAAACAATGCCACACAGATGGTCAATGGTGCGAGGATCTTCATTTCAAGGGTTTTTATGGTTAAAATCTACCCAAGTTAACCCATTTATAAGAACCAGGCAAGGAAACAGGTACTCGGACATACCCCGGTAACCCGGGAAAGGGTGAAATCTAAATACCACCACCCATGTCCATTCCGCCGCCTTCTCCTGTGCCCCGGTCGTTTGAATCAAAACGGTAGTTGTTGATCTTGTAGCTCAGGGTAAGCATGAGGACCCTGGGCTCGCGGGTTCTCACCATATGCTGCTGGAAATTCTCACCGAAACTGAAGCTCTCATTCCTGACCGTACCGAACACATCCCTCAGTTGAAGGGTGGCAGAAAGTTTCCGCTTGAAGAGATCCTGCCTCAGGGCAAGGTTCATATAGGAATAGCCGTTGGAATAACCCTGTGCCGAAACAGATTTGCTCTGGTAGGACATGTTTGCCTGGAAACGGGTTGTGGGTGTAATCTGAAGCGTGGTGTTCAGGTTGGAACGCCAGTTGAAGCTTGATTCATTCACCGGAAGATCATTGATCATGCCTGAAATGGCGTAATAATAGGGAGTGAAGCTACCGTTCACCGTCAGCTTGTCCCATAGTTTCCAGTTGACCATTATTTCAGCTCCTGCCGAATGATCCTGGTTCAGGTTTTCCCGGGTCATGATGAACAGGTCCAGGGAATCGTTGTAGTCTGTAATTCTTGTCATCAGGTTTTGCGTATTCCGGTAGTACATCTCGAAGGCAAGGAAATTCATCCCCCACCCCTTCTGATACCCCAGCTCAACCGAATGGATGTACTCCGGTTCCAATGCAGGGTTTCCTTTCCGGATGGTATAAGGGTCTACGTAACTCACGTTGGGATCCAGTTCATGTCCCCTCGGCCTTTCCACCCGTTTGCTGTAACTGATCATCAGCTGGTTGTCGTTTTTGAACTCTTTGCCCAGGTGCAGGGTGGGGTAATAATCCAGCCGGTTGATCAGGTACGTTTCCGTGGCTTTGTGATCAATGTTGCGATAGGTATGTTCACCCCTCAATCCCATCTGGTACCGCACGCCCTTCCACTCACCTCCGTAGGTCGCATAGGCACTCTGGATGCTCCGGAAATAATAGAGCTCGCTGCTGTACAGCGGATTTTCAATCCAGTCCTCCGCATCGTGATTATAATCCTCAAAGGTGTAATCTTCAAATTCGTCATCGATACGAAGCTGATAACCTGTCTCCAGTTTCCCTGCACTGCCCATGGGCCTTACGTAATCGGCCTGGAACCTGGACTCAATCTCACTGGATGACTCCACGCCTCTTTTTTGCTCAGGAATCACATCCTCGATCACATAATCGGCGCCCGTATTGTAGTCATCCTGCCTGTCTGTGGAGCTTCCATTGTTGGCAGAGAAATAGGCCGATATGGTCAATTTGTGCTCCCTGGAATCAAACTGCTGGCTGTAATTGGTGTTCAGACTGAAGTACTTGCTGTTTCGCTCCATGATGCTGCTGCTCACAAAATAGACATCGTCCATGGCCGGGACCGCGTATTCATGCGTTCGGTTGGACCTGTCGATGGCAAATGTTCGGCTACCCCCGTTGGCCTCCAGGGAAAATGAAGACTTCTCAGAGAAATCGTATGATACACCCGACTTAAGCTGGTAGCCTGACCAGTTGAAATTAAGAACGCCTTCGGCATCCAGGTAACTGTCTGCACTGTCCGAAAAAGTAACCTGTTCCCTTGACAGCTCCCCCGCAAAGAGATTGTTGTCGTAATTTCCTCCCAAAAACAGATTCCATTGTCCATGCCTGCGGTTCACCAGGAAATCGGTCCTGTACTTGTTGTTGATCCCCACCGAGGCATTGACGATCCCGCTTGTGCCGCTGTCCATGCTTCGTTTCATGACAACATTGATGATTCCCGCGTTGCCGTCGGGATCATATTTGGCAGATGGATTGGTGATGATCTCTATGTTTTCAATGGTACTGGCAGGGATCTGCCTCAAAGCTTCGCTCCCTGAAAGGACAGTGGGCTTGCCATCAATAAGTACAGTGAAGCTTCCGCTGCCCCGGAGGCTTACATTCCCTTCAATGTCTACAGAAACCGAAGGCGTATTCTCAAGCACATCCACAGCTGTTCCGCCGGCTGCATTGATGTCCTGGCTTACACTGATTACCTTTTTATCCAGGCGGTAATCCACATGCTTCCGGTCTGCCACAATTTCCACCTCGTCGATGGCCTGGGTACTTACCGCCAGTTCCGTCACACCGAGGTCCATTGATCGGTTCACCGGTGACAAAAGTACCTCGCCTACGATGGCTTTGTCATACCCTACATAATTCATCTCAATATAATAATGCCCCAGGGGCACTTTGGAGATTGAAAAATTTCCTTCCCTGTCACTGACCGTTCCACCTACCAGGGATGAATCCGAAGCAGAATAGATGGCGATGGTAGAATACTCCAGCGGGATTCCGGACCCCTGCTCGGTGATGGTCCCCGAAATAAAACCTTCCGCCGGACCGTCCATGGAAGAAAGGGTACGTGCAAGGGAAAAAAATATGATGAATGCAACGATAGAATTTTTCATTATTTAAAATATTTCTAAATAGTAAAGGTAAGACAACGGAATGGCCTTCAGGTTTAACCGGCAAATGTTAATTTCGCACGGCCAAATGTTAAAAACATGTAAATCATTATCTTTGAAATAATTAAAACCATAACACATGAAAACATTGCTCTATTTGACCATCCCGGTCCTGTTGCTCACAGGCTGCAATTCCAGAAAACAGGCCGGTCAAGCAACAGAAGCAGAAACTGCCCCGGTTTACGCTCTCCAGGAAATCTGGAGGACAGACAGTGTCCTGCGCACCTGTGAGTCTGTCCTGTTCGATGAGGTGCACCAGCTGCTTTATGTCTCCTGCATCAACGGTGCCCCATGGGAGAAAGACGGGCAGGGATACATCTCGGTCCTGGAGCCGGACGGCACGGTGAAATCCCTTGAATGGGTTTCCGGTCTGGATGCTCCCAAAGGTATGGGCCTCCTGGGGAACCTGCTGTATGTGGCCGATGTGGACCAGCTGGTTGTCATTGATATCGAAAAAGGAGAGATCAAAGAAAAGATCCCCATTCCCGGAGCTGCTCAGCTGAATGATGTTGCTGTTGGGGAAGACGGGAAAGTATACTTCTCCGACTCCGGGACAGGGTGGCTGTGGATCTGCGAAAACGGAGAAACCAAACCATGGATCAGGGAGGGATTGCAGCGGCCCAATGGCCTGTTTGTGGAAGAAGCAAGGGTGCTGCTGGCCTCCTCTGAAAGCAGTGACCTGAAGGTCATTGACAAAGCCACAGGCACTTTTGAAACCGTAACCACCGGAATAGGCCAGGGTGATGGCGTGGAATCCACGGGACAGGAAGGGACCTACATTGTCACCAGCTGGGCCGGTGAGATCTTCCTGGTACTGCCCGATTTCAGCAAGGTCACTTTGCTGAAAACATCAGACCAGGGAATCAATTCGGCGGATATTGGTTTCAATGTGAAGGAACAGGTGGTGTATGTCCCCACATTCTTTCAAAACCGCCTGGTGGCCTATAAGCTGGTCAAATAAGGCCGTTACTTCAGGATCAGTACCCGGTTATCGCCGGCATGTTTCACGGTTAAAACACCTCCGGCGGACAGTGGGGTCCATTGCCAGCACTCTGCCTCCTGGTCCGATTCGGGGATCACCTGGTTCCCGGTCCTTACCTCTGATGGCTTTACCGACAAACGCAATACCTCGGAGGAAGCTTTGTCAAAAGTCCGGTAGTACGCCATGGACCGCAGGTAGTGCCGCACGTAATCGCCATATCCGTCCGTCAGCCAGTTTTCGTCGCGCGGATAACAGTTCTTCCCGTCCTTATCCACCATATAGGTTGCCCAGTTGAGTTGCCTCACAGCATTTTCCATACGTGAAAGATCACCTGTCAACGCGGCATATTGCAGCTCAGCTGAAGCCTGCCGGGAGGTATGGCTGTTGCCCGGAGTCTGGTAAGCAGTTTGTTCATTTACCACGCGGACCCCATAATCCTTCCACTCGTCGTTTCCAAGGGTATCGTATACCCAGTCAAATATACCGGCCACTTCCGAACTCCAGTCCGGGAATAACTCCCGGTGATTCATCATAAACTGGGCGAAAGTTACGGCATTGATCCGATGAATTCACGCGGATATGGTGATACAGCAGCTTCTCATCGGTAAGCACCGTTGCCCTGCTTTGGAAAAATGTTTTAAATTGCATTTTCCTAATTCAGCCAACAATACGAACTGCACAGCATCATGAAAACAGCAAACGGGAAAGTCTCCGTATTTGAAAAGATCGGATATGGTTCAGGCGATTTTGCCTCCAACCTGTTCTGGCAAACCTTCATGTATTTCCTGCCCATATTCTATACGGATGTTTTCGGGCTTCCCACCAGTGTCGCAGCTCTGTTGTTCGGCCTGTCACGGATCCTGGATGGGTTTACCGATCCGCTGATGGGGATGATCGCCGACAGGACCAGGTCCAGATGGGGCAAGTTCCGTCCTTACCTGTTGTACGTTTCGGTGCCCTTTGCCGTGATCGGCATCCTGAGCTTTACCACACCCGGATTTGGCCTCACAGGTAAGATTGTATATGCTTTTGTGACCTACAACCTGATGATGATCCTCTATACCGCCATCAACATCCCCTACTCTGCCCTGATGGGCGTGCTTTCACCGGATTCTCAGGAAAGAACGAGCATTTCATCCTACAGGTTTCTCCTGGCCTTCGGGGCCGGACTGTTTGTAACCGCTTTCAACAACACATTTGTCCACTATTTTGGAAAGGGAGACGATGCCCTGGGGTACAAGTATACCATCATCCTTTATTCAGCCATTACCGTGGCCCTCTTCTTTTTCTCCTTTATCTCCACCCGGGAGCGGGTGGTTCCCAGGAAGAAGGAGAACAACACCATCAAAAGCGATCTGAAAGACCTGGTAAGCAACAAACCCTGGATCATCCTGCTTCTGGCAGGGATCTTCACCATTTTTTATGTATCCATCCGGAACGGGGCCATTGCCTACTATTTCAAGTACTATGTAGATATTAAAACGCTGGATTTCTCACTGTTGGGAAGGGATTTCAGCTATGACTTCTCCTCAGCCTTTATGGTGCTCGGGACGGTTGCCGGAATTTTAGGGATCACATTGGTAAAGAAATTTGCAGATCTGATCGGGAAGAAGCAGGCCTACATGGTGCTGATGTTCCTGTCAACGCTCTTTACAGCCAGCTTCTTTGTGCTGAAAAATGACCAGGTATTGTGGATGTTTTTGCTACAGATCCTGGCCAGTTTCTTTATGGGTCCTACATCGGCACTTGTATGGGCCATGTATGCAGATGTGGCGGACTACTCCGAATGGAAAACCGGCCGAAGGGCCACCGGACTGGTCTTCTCCGCCTCCACCATGGCCCAGAAATTCGGGTGGTCACTGGCGGGGATCGTCACCATGGCCCTGCTTTCGCTGTTCGGGTACGAGGCCAACATGGCTCAAAACCCCGAATCGCTTACAGGGATCAGGGCCCTGATCAGCCTGATCCCGTCGCTGGGAAGCGCGATGTGTGCCATACTGATCCTCTTCTATGTACTGGACGACAAGTTCATGAAAAAGATCCAGAAAGAACTGGGTAACTAATTTTACTACAAGGGAAAAGATCATGAAACAAACACAATGGAAGGATTATGAAAAAAGCATCATTTAAAATGAGAATCACGATTTCGCTGGCCATCATGGTGATCATGGCCACCACAAAGGTATCATGCCAAAAAAGCTTTCAACCGGTTAATAAAAATGCATCACCGGAAGCGAAGGCCCTGCTGGCAACCCTTTACTCCATCAATGGTAAAAATATTATTTCAGGCCACCACAACGGGAGTGGCCCGGATTTGAACCAGTGGCACAAATATGTGGAAGATATGACCGGGAAATCTCCGGAAATCTGGGGAAGCGATTTCGGGAACTACTACAGGGAAGGCAATCCGGAAAGCCTTATCAATGAAGCCGTTCAAAGGTACAAAGATGGATACATCGTGACCCTGATGTGGCATACGGGCAGGCCGCAGGACAATCCGCCCTTTGACTGGGCCACCAGTACGCAGGGTGAAATGAGCGACCAGCAGTGGAAAGATCTGACCACCCCGGGCACGGCCCTGCATGAAAAATGGATCACACGGGTGGACACCATTGCCTCCTATCTGAAGCAGTTAAAAGACCTGAACATCCCTGTGTTGTGGAGGCCTTACCACGAAATGAACGGCATCTGGTTCTGGTGGGGTGATAAAAAGGGAGAGGAAGGATTTGCCAAGCTTTGGAAGATGATGTATGGCCGTTTTGTGAATTACCACCACCTGGACAACCTGATCTGGGTTTGGAACACCAATGCCCCCCGCGACCTGGTGAACGATGAAGCGTACGACTATGCGCTTTATTTCCCGGGACTGGATTACGTGGATGTCCTGGCAGCAGATGTGTATCACAACGATTACCGCCAGGAGCATCACGACCAGCTCTTGGAACTGGCCGGCGGAAAGCTGATCTCACTGGGAGAGGTAGGGGAATTGCCCACACCGGAAATCCTTGATGCGCAGCCCATGTGGACCTGGTTTATGGTCTGGAGCAGGTGGATAGAAACCCACAATACACCCGAAAAAGTCAAAGCCATTTACAACGATCCCAGGACCCTCTCCCACGGCGAGGTGAAGTTCATCCAATGAGGCGGCTGCAATCATTGGCATCCTCTGTTTTTCCCTTCCCCTGAGGTCTCAACCTGTTGCAGAACCCTGGCACATAGAGAAAATAGCAGGCGGCTTTGTGTTTACCGAAGGCCCTGTCTGGAATATTGACCGATTGCTGTTCTCGGATTTATCCGGCAATTAAATCTATTCCTGGACCGGAGAGGGTGGAATTGAGATCTTCCTGGACCCTTCGGGACATACCAACGGATTGGCCATTGATACAGAGGGGCGGCTGGTCATGGCCCAGCAGGAATACCGCAGAATGTCAAGGATGGAAACGGATGGCTCTGTCACCCCCATTGCCACGCATTTCGAAGGCTTACGCCTTAACATTCCCAACGATGTGGCCATAAAATCCGATTCGGAGGATAAGGAGGTATATGCCTGGGATGTGGAAGATACAGTGATCACCAACAAAAGGTTGTTTACCACCATCGGGGGGAACGGTTATATCGACGGCATGACCACCGATGACCAGGGCAGGGTGTATGTGGCCAGTCCGCTGGGGATTCAGGTGTTTGAAGAAGACGGAGCCAGGGCCGATACCATCAGGATCGGGAAACAGTGTTCCAATTGCAGCTGGGGGGAAGAAGTTGGCAAAGATCTGTTTGTCACCTGTGGCACCGAACTCTACAGGGTAAACAGGCAGGGACCGGGTGTGGGCTTCAGGGAGGTGGAGTCCGGGACCACCTCAAAAACAGAGCTGTTTGCCCCCATTCCCAATCCTTTCCATGAAGGTACACTGCTCTCTTTTCAAATTTCCAGTCCATCTCGCCTCCGGCTTAACATCTACAACATTTCAGGGAGTTTCATCGGTACCCTTCTTGATCAGGCAACACCACATGGGACATTTCATATAGAATGGCACACCGGTAACCTGGACCCCGGGGTCTATTTCATTCAACTGGAAACTGAAACCGGCATCCAATCCTTCCAATGTGTGAAGTATTGAAAACCGGGATATGGCTAACAGGTGAGGCTCCGTGTATTTCCACGCTCCTTCAAATTAGAAAGGTATGAATTTGAAATTTTACTTAATCTGAATTTCACTAACTTTGAAATGTGCGAGAAATTGACAAAATACTCATCAGAATTAAAAACTCGGTTCAGAACACAGATCCTGATGCTACAGTGATACTTTTTGGTTCTTATGCCAGAGGAGATCAACGAGATGCCTCCGATATTGACCTGATTATCTTATTGAACAAGGAAAAAGTCAACCGGGAAGATGAAATTCGGGTGAAGTATCCGCTTTATGAAATTGAGTTTGACACCGGACAAATAATAAGCCCCATAGTTTTTTCTAAAACTGATTGGAACACGCGTCATCGAATTACGCCTTTCTACAGCAACGTAATGAAAGAAGGACGGGCCTTATGAAAGAAGCAAACAGTTTGGAGCTGTCTAAATACCGCTTGAAAAAAGCCAATGAAACGCTTCTTGAAATTGACATTCTTGTACAGAATGAGCTTTGGAATACAGCTGTGAACAGAATGTATTATGCTTGTTACTATGCCGTCTCTGCTTTACTAATCATGGACTCTATTCAGGTTCAAACACACACTGGAGTACGCCAAATGTTTGGATTGCACTATATCAAAGCAGGAAAGATCGAGAAAGATCTTGGAAAATTCTACTCAGATATTTTCGATAAGAGACAAACAGGAGATTATGATGATTTTATGGATTTTACAGGTGATGAAGTTCGCGAACTCCTTTCTCCGACAAGGAATCTGATTGACCGAATAAACCAGATCCTGCGCAAGCAATTATTTTAAAGTCCCTTTTTGGATCAGCCCCTTTCTACGTGTACGACTATATGGGAAGGTGGTTTATCTCGACCCGGATCTCCAGGGCTTCTGCAATGTTTTTCCGCACCACATTGGGGATGGTGATGTCATAATCTTCGGGATTAAGCATAAACTTTGCCCTGATCACAATGCCTTCAGCATCAACCTCGATGGTCCCCCCTGCCGAAACCTGGTTGGTTTTCCCGTGGATGGTCATCTCCCCTTCAACCTGCACCTGATAGATGCCTTTAGAAGCATACTTCACATCCGCATTGTTGAGAATCTTTCCATTAAATACAGCCTTGGGAAATTTTTCCGATTCAACGTAATTCTCATTGAAATGCTCCTGCATCATTTTTTTTTCGAACTGAAAATCGGTCATCTTCACAATGATGGCCACCTCGCCCGACGCAGCATCAATTACACTGGCCACCTTGTTGTTTTCCGCAGTAATATCCTCAATGGCCGTGTGAGAATAGAAAATGATCTGACCCCTGTTGGTGAGATATTTCCCCTGTCCCCGCAGCGAGCCGGTAAGGGTTGCAACAAACAATACAGATATCAGTAAACTTTTCATTGTCTTATTTTTTCAATTGGAACACCCGGGAAATATTAAATCCGATATGAATATCCCCGTCAAGCCACCTTCCGGTGGTATGCCCAAGGAATGAATTCTCGGCCATGCCCACCGAATTGGTCATGATGATCTGAAAAATATGTCCACCCGTCTCTATGTCGATTCCCAGGGAAAGCGGATTATAGATTCCGGTTGTGAAGTTCTGATGGTCCCTGTTCAAAATGTAATAATACTCTGCATTGAAGGAGACCCTTTTGGACAATTTGATCCTGGAACCGGCACCCATAGAAAATAGATCGTTGGGATCACCGGGTGTTTCCACCAGATTCTGATGCAGATAGGAGGGGGTAAGCTGCAGGGAGAACCGTTCGTTAAATTTCCGGGCAATCATCAGCTGGTGAGCAAACGAGAACCTGTGAATAAAACGGTTTTCCCTTTCCGGATCGCTCCAGTGAAGTCCGTTCACATACATGCCCGACATCCAGGAGACCGATACCGGCATGTTCCGGATGCCTTTTGATTGTCTCAACAATTTGATCTTGGTGAACCCATCCACCGTTTTTTCAAAGGTCCCCCTCCCCATGCCAACCATCAGCCAGTCTTTCAAGCCATATTCAAAGCTCAGATGAATGTGGGCCTGGTCCAGTCCGAAAAACTCGTATGCTCCGGAATTTATGGTTCCGAACCTGTGGGAAATCCTGACATCCATCTGCCCTTCGTGATCCAATTCAACAGAATGGCCGTTGAGGATCCGGGTGGTTTTAAAAGTAGCAAATGTGTAGTCGGTGGTCTCCCCCACCTGGTCCTCCAGGAAGGATCCAAGGTCCTGTCCGTAAACCCCGGAATACGACACAGCAATCCCCAATTGCAGGAGGATGAGCAAATTTCTTGTTTTCATCATGGAAAGGAGGTTTATTAATTCTCAGGGCTTCCCGCATTCACCCATGCTTCGATCCTGCTGATAGAACAGGTGTCGAGCGGGTCTGCTCCACGGGGCATGGCAGGAAAACCATCACTGTGTTTGATTGCCCCGATGATGGAATTGGAAGAGGCTTTGACATCTGCATAGTCCTCCAGCGTAATACCTAAGGCAAAACCGGGCGCATTGGCATTGCTGTGGCAGGAATAGCAATTGTCGGCCATGATGGGAACCACATCCATGGCGTAAGAAACATCGAGGGTGTCGCATATATCCGGCCCGGGAAAAAGCGTCTCTTCATTGTCCCAGACGCAGCCTGATACACCCATCCCAATGATGATAAATAGTGCTGTTATTTTCATGGATCAATTCTTTCCGGACAGTCTAAATGTAGTATATATCACCGTTACCTAACACATGCCAGACAAATCGGTGCTCCAATAGCGGCCTATTTAACATTTTTTTAACAGCAGCATGAAGAACTATTTTGCCGTAAATTACTTTATACCAATACAAAAATCATTCAACGAGTACTGGTATTAAAATGAAATGAAGATGAAGAAAAAGCTTACCCGTTCAATCCTGTCCCGGAAATTCTGGGTCCTGGGATTGATTGCAGTGTTTAATTACGCTGCCATGGGTCAGAGTTCCCATGTTGTGGATGTCACTGACTATAAGTTTACGCCCAGTGAGATAACCATCAATGCCGGAGACACCGTTGTTTGGACCAATTCTGAAGGCCACCACAATGTAAATGGCCTTCAGTCCCAATACCCTGCTAACCCTGAATCCTTTGGGAATGAAGTGGGCATGGGCTGGGTATTTACCCATGTATTTACCATTCCCGGAGAGTACAATTACCAATGTGATCCGCATGTTCAATTCAATATGTTTGGAAAAGTCATCGTGTTGGAAAATACTTCCCCGGGAGCCCATGTTCAGCTGGCTGAAGATCCTGTGCTGGGAACCATCCTCACAGACAGCTCCGGTTTTACACTTTATTACTACACGAAAGATGCCTTGCCCGGTACTTCCCTGTGCACCGGTGGATGTGTGGACAACTGGCCCCTGTTCTATGTGGAGAATCCTGTTTTGGGAGAGGGACTTGACCCGGAAGATTTCGGAGCCATTGTTCATCCTGAAGGAGGGATGCAAACCACTTACAAAGGCTGGCCGCTGTACTACTGGGTGAACGACCTGAATCCCGGGGATACCAATGGTGAAGCGTTCGGCAATGTCTGGTTTGTGGCCAAACCCGATTACAGCATCATGCTCATGGACGGACTTCTGACCGGAAAAGACGGTGTCACCTACAAGGGCAACTATGAACCCGGCGAAGAGTTGGTTCAGTATTTTGTAGACCCGTATGGAAAGACAATCTATACTTTCGTCAATGACGCTTATGATCAGAATCATTTCACAGCACCGGATCTGAGCAACAATGCGGTGTGGCCGGTATACGAAGGCGGGCTTCAGCGTGTAGCCTCCATCCTGGAAGAGTCACTTTTCGGGAGCATCGATGTCTTTGGAAAGCAGCGGCTCACCTACAAGGGATGGCCCTTGTACTACTTCGGGGAAGATGCGCAAAGAGGAGAGACCACCGGCATATCTGTACCCGGCCCGGGCATATGGCCGGTAGCTGTTCAGGACGTGGATGCGCCTGTATTGAACGCCGTGGAAGATTTGAATGAGCAGAACGGGTTCTGCTTGTATCCAAATCCTTCCTCTGATGCATTGCATATAGAATCTAATGAACCCATTGAATCTGTTTCCATTTACAGTGTTACAGGAGCCAGGATAAAAGTCATTTCGAATATTGCGACATCCTATCATCGCATATCACTGGACGGGATTGAGGCAGGGATCTATGTAGTGGAGATCACATCGGCAGGTCATCTTACCCGCCTAGGCCGGTTTGTGAAAAGGTAGCTATCCCCTAATGACTCATGGCGAGGATCATACCGCCAAAGTAGGGAACAAGCCATACCAGGATAAATGACTTATAAATGCACCATCCCTGGCTTCATCTCATCCAATTTTGCAAGTTTTCAGCTACAAAACCATCATCATTCAGATCGGGATACGCTTTATAAACCCTGTCAATTTCCTCTTTCTGCCCAGGAGACAGCACCTCGTCTTCGTTGAGAGTCCATAATCCTTGGATCAATCCCTGTCGTCGTAAAACTTCATGAAGGCCGACAATGCAACCTTCATAACTATTTGCAGCATCAAAGAATGCTCCATTACAGTCCGTGATCTGCATTCCCAGGTTCAAGCTTCGGGGTGTATCCCCATTTAAATTTCCCTTCTGAATTTCATCGAGCAATCGAACTGCTGAACGGGTCCAGACGGCCCAGTGGCCCAGCAGCCCACCTACGATTCTTTTTTTTATAACTTCAGAACCAACAGTGAAACTAAAATCAGTTAACAGATCAACAAGGATATTATCACCATTCCCGGTATAAAGCGCGATCTCGTCCGTACGTCCCGACTCAATAACACCGCGAACCACATCCATTGTCCAGTAACGGTTAAAAGGAGCTATTTTTATGGCAATGACATTTTCAATTTTCGCGAATTCCCTCCAAAAATTAATATCCAGCACTCTTCCTCCCACAGTGGGTTGAAGGTAAAATCCCACCACGGGAATAATGTCAGCAACGGCTCTGCAATGCTCCAATATGGTTTGATTGGAAGCTTCTGGGAAGGCAGCCAGGCTTAGCAAAACGGCATGATAAGCATTCGATACAGCCAGCCTGGCCTCCTTTGTGGCCTGTTCCGTTTTTCCGATAATCCCCGCAATCCTGATAAGCGGTTTACCTGTTCGTTCAACATAGTGATCAAACTCCTCCCTGGCTATACTCAGTACAGGTTCATACAAATTTATCTCGGGGTTCCGGATCTCAAACTGGGTTGTATGTATTGCCACCGCCACCCCTCCGACCCCTGCATCCAGGTAATACCTCATGAGTGCCCGCTGCCGTCTCTCATCAAGTTTCCGGTCTTGATCCAGGGCAAGCGGTAACGCGGGGATAACAACTCCCCTTTGAAGGGCTTTGAGAACTTCCTTTGGCATTTCCTTTTGTTTCATGTTGACGATGTTTGGACTTGTGATGGATCAATATTTCCCGTCTCTTACTTCATAATGGGTGGGTTTGCCAAGGGTTTCCCTGCCTTCACCAAACCAGCCGACGATCCATTTAATGATCTGTTTGGTAGATACTTTCGGACGGCCAAACAATTGAAATGCCTGCTGAGCGTTATTGAGTAAAGCAGTTTTTGCCTCTTCATTTACAAACTTGGGATTTACCTTAAACAGTTTTCCAAATTCCAAAGCAACTTCTTTAACGGATAGGGTTTCCTCCCCGGTTATGTTTAAAATATTTGCAGGGCTTTTACAGATTTCCAGAGAACGGAGCACCACATTATTTACATCACCCTGCCAGATCACGTTAAAATATCCCATGGATAAGTCAATAGGCTCCTGGTTCTTTACTTTCACGGCTATATCTACCAATACACCGTAGCGTAATTCTACAGAATAATTAAGGCGAATCAGACAAACATGGCTGTTGTGTTTCTTACTTCCGTATTCAAACATCCTTTCCCTTCCCAGGCATGATTGTGCATACTCCCCCACAGGTTCAGGCGGGTCGGTTTCCAGGGATCCGCCTGAGTTAACAGGCACCAGCGGATACACGCAACCTGTTGAAAAAGCTACGATATTGGAGCCTTTAAAATGATCGGCCACCAAAGCCGGCATAAATGAGTTAACAGCCCAGGTCAAGGAAATATTCTCCTCAGAACCAAACTTCATGCCCGCGAGAAGGAACACATTCCTGACTTTTGGTAAACTTTTAATAAAGTCTATATCCAGTAAATCTCCATGAATGGTTTCAATGCCAATCCGACTAATCTTTTGACGCTGCTGTTCCGATTCGAAAAGAGAAACTCCATATATACGTTTTTCAACGCCTGCTTCAACACATGCCCTTTTGGCCATCATTGCTAGGGTAGGACCAATTTTACCCCCTATTCCCAGGAATAGGATATCCCCTTCAATTTTTGAGAACATCCTTACTGTCTCTACAGTTGGCTCGGACAATAACTCTTCCAGTATAGCTTCGTTGGCTATAGTTTCAGGATATTCTTTCATTTTCATTCCTCCATATTAATATAATGTTCTTGTATATTGATACTGCCTGATTCAACTTTTTAATTGAACAATACTCATCTGTCTTGTGTGCCATCCCGGGTTCACCAAGTCCGAGTATAATGGTTGGCACCCCACCGTAAAAGCGCTGTAGCACAGACCCATCCGTGGTATATGGCAATGCTCTTGGCCAGGTGTCATCCTGCCGGTCAATTTTACATACATCATAAACCAACTGAACGAAGGGATCCTCCTCTTGGGTACTCACCGGATTCAAATCAAAGAGTGTTTCCAACATCGCCTCTTCACCTAATTCCTGAATCAACATTTCGAGAATCTGATCATGTTCGATCATGGTGGTGGAGCGGACATCAATGGAAAACTCGGCATGATCCGGTACGGAATTTAAATTCATGCCGCCTTGCATCTTCCCAACGTTGATGGTCGGAAGTCCCAGGAGCAAATCTATTCCCACCCCGAAACGAAATTCTTCAATCCTGGATATACATTTAGCCGCTTTATAAATTGCATTTTCCCCCATCTCGGACATGGATGAGTGGGCTGTTTTTCCTTTAGAGACAGCATTTAAGTCGAGGGCTCCCTTGTGCCCGATGGCTGGAATATTTGCCGTGGGTTCCCCAACAATCACTGCCCTGGCCTCCCACAAGCCCTTATAAGTGTTTATAAGTTGCTGAACCCCCTGACAACCCAACTCATCACCTGCAGAAAAAATGAGTCGGATGCCACCTTCCGGATTAATTTCCGCCATGGATTCAATAGCGGCAATAATCATTTCAGCTAAACCGCTTTTCATGTTGCTGGAACCCCGGCCATAAATTTTATTTCCATCCATTTCACCCGCAAAGGGATCACGGGTCCATGATCTGTCACCCAGGGGAACCGTATCAAAATGACCTGAAAATACCAGTGGCGCTTTAGGTCCCCCTACTCCCTTCTCTGCCACCAAATGCAACCTTTTCTTCTCATATTCAGGAAGATTCACTTGAAATCCATGTGTTGAAAGGAGATTACCGATATACTGAGCTATCTCAGCCTCGTTGCCGGGAGGATTAATGGTATTGAAGTTTAGCAGATCCCTGGTCAGGGATATTACATCTAATTCAGCCATTTTAAGACATTCAGGTGACACGGATATAAGAAACCATATTTTGATACATGAAATAGACCATCAGGCTAATGACAACAAAACCTGTTACAGCGAGTATGTTTTGTATGATATTGTTCCGGTGTTTTCCCATTACTTTTTTATTGTTTAGTATCAGGAATAATCCGAGAGCTATTAGTGGAACCGCTAACATTGAGGAAGCCTGGGCCATAATTAGCGCGTAAATAACATTCCCCCTAAAGAAAACTGCCACGAACATTCCTATCAGCAAAATAGCGATGATAAATAATTTAGTAGTTCGGTCATTCATCGATCTCCCAAGACCGAGTCCATCTGCAAGCAGGCCACCCCCAATTACCGAGTTCACCATCATGGAGGAGAATGCAGCTGCACAGAGACCCAGGCTAAAAATTATCTTTGCATACCCCCCGAATAGAGCCTCCATTTGTATGGCCATGTCGGCGGCTGAATTAACAATGATTCCCCTGGGATGTAAAGCTGCTGCGGAAGTAACAAGAATAGTCGTTGATATGAAGGCAAGAAGCAAAATACCAAGGTAGGTATCTTTCAGACTGCTACTCAGATTTTCTTTTTTCCAACCTTTGTCCTGAGCTAAATAGGATTGGTATAAAGCCGCTGCAAGTGCAAATGATGTGGCCAGCATTGCAGCAACCACATTTAAGCTGTCTTTGGAGAATTTCGTCGGTACAAAACCCTTAGCCAATGGGGCAATCTCTGGTTTGGTCATAATCAGGTTAATGAAAAACGCTAATATCATAATCATCACCATCGACTTCATTAAGCGCTCCAGAAACTTATAAAGATTTTTAGCCCAGAAAATGAATACGATTCCCAATGAAGTAAAGATGATGGGCCAGACCCGATCGTTTATACCGGTGATTCCTTCCATTCCGATACCAATACCCAGATTGTTGCCGAACTGAAAACTTGAGGTAGATAGGAATGCTGAAATACCAATGGCGATAGCAAACCACCTTCCATACTGATCTGCGATGGATTGCAATATTGATTTGTTGTTCATTACACCATAGCGTGCTCCCATCGAAGTGTAGGTAATCATGAATACAGTTGCTATAACGATCACCCAGAGAAAAGCATAGCCATATTCCGAGCCTATTCTGGAAGCAACAGTTATGCTGCCCGGGCCTAAGACTACTGAAGCAATAATAAAGCCAGGGCCAATCGACTTGAAAATGGTTTTGACCTTGTTAAATATGGATTGCATTTATCTGATCTAAAGTTACTGTTTTCTATCCCATGAGTCCGTTCGAAAACAGGATGCCGGTAATCCATCCATGTTAAATAAATTAGGTTCGGCCGTATTGCTCCATGCAAACCTGACCGATATGGGTTTTTTGATTTCTTGGGAATTCACAACTACAGTATTTCCATCTATTTCTGCTTCTGCATCAATAAAAATCCGATCCTCACCAGCAATCTGAAAATGTGTCAGAGCTCCTCCCCTGGATACCAATCCAGTTTCGGAATGATCGAAAAAAATACGAATTTTTGTGCCTTCAATTCTCATTGCCCTGTAGAGCGGACCCGAGTATGCAATCCCGTCCTGGTGGTAGGTTTTGGCCAGGGCCCAGTTTGCCAAACGTATACCTACATCCTTTTTGTTCAACGGGTGTGCGTTGTTTACATTCCCAATATCACTTGTCACAACCATCCCCGTATTCGGGACAGTTAAACAATTGAATTGAGCTTCACGAATCATCAGGCCTACGAGTGGTTCATTGTAATTAAATGGAGTAATCTGAACAAAGTAAAAGGGGAACTCATGGTTCCATTCGAATCTCCAATTATGTATAAGACATTTAAATAATTTCTCATATACATAGTAGTTTGTCCTGTTACTTTCCCCCTGATACCATATAACTCCGGCTATTCGAAGCGGAATCAGCGGCGCAATCATGGCATGATATACAGTCCCTATATCAACCGGACCAAATGGATTCTCAGGAATCATTTTGATCGCCTCAATAAGCTCTGTATCCCCATATAATACTGAGGGATTTACCCATACTTCCGCCCCGGTACCGCCCCAACTGCTATTTATTATGCCAATGGGTATTTGTAATTTTTGATTTAATTCCCGGGCAAAGAAATATGCAACCGCACTGAAACCCTCTGCTGAAGATGGTTCGCAGGGCTTCCACTCGCCTTGCAGATCCACCTGGGGACTTTCTGCTGTTCTCTTTGTTGACTGGAATAATCGAATATTGGGGAATGTGGCCCCGGAAATCTCCTTTTTCAAACTATCAAGTTGGATTAGCGTCATCTCCATATTTGACTGGCCTGAAGCCAACCAGACTTCGCCAATCAGAACATCTCCAATAATCAGGGAGTCATCCCTTTGACGCAAGACAATTTCAAAAGGGCCTCCTGCAGAAGGCGTTTTTAATTCAACCTTCCATGACGCATGATTGTTCACCGTTGTTGTCACAATGGCACTATCCCAGCTACATGAAACGGTTAATTCTTCATTTGTATCTCCCCAGCCCCAGATAAATACACTGGTGTTCTGTTGTAGCACCATGTGATCAGCAAAAAATGCCGGTAAATTGATGTTTGCAGACAGAAGCTGCGGCCCCAAGTATAATTGAACCAGTAATAGAATCAGCGTTGTGTATCTTTTCATTTTCGACCAGGGGCCCTTTAAATTATAATCCCCCCATCCCGGTATCCAGGTCGCGCCCAGCATAGTGCATGTGGTCCTGAAAAGGGAGCCAGTCGGGCTTCCAGTTCTCTTCGGTCAATGCTTGCCATATTCGCCTTCCCGTATCCGATTGCTATGCTGGCATTTTCTAAAAGCGTATCCATTTTAAAATGACCTACAAGTGAAGTGGCTACCCCCTCCTGTCCCATGGCATACTCGAACAATTCTTTTGCACCGGCCACTTTACCAACGATATCACGCATAACTTTCATCGCAATGATCCCCACATTTTTTTCAATTGCTGCAGGAAATGCAATCCCTGGATAGTTGCCATAGACAGTAGGATTCAGAGCCATTTCAACAACATCGAAATCCAGATTCTCCAGGAGTTCCTTCGCGCGCAGCGCACTGTCCATGCTGGAGAAACCGATGTGCTTTACAATACCTTCACCCTTCATATCAACCAAATCTTTATAGACACCTTTGTCAATTTCTGCCAGACTATCCTTATCATTGATGGCATGCATCATTAGAATATCCAGGTAATCTGTTTTCATCCGCCTCAAACTCTCTTCAACGGATTGCCTGGCAAATCCTGGCCCTCTTTCATTCACCTTGCTTACTATAAATACTTTTTCTCTGTATGCTGGCAGAATCTCACCATACCGCTCTTCGCTGGTAAGTGCTTTCGATCCACCACGTGAAACCACTGTGTAATCCGGGGATGTATCGTACAGATTGATACCGCTTTTAACAGATGCCTCAAGAAGTTCCTCCCAATGGCCGTTTTTGTTCTTTAGAAATTGCGACCCGCCCCCAAAAGAAAGGATGGATACTTCCAAACCCGTTTTCCCAAGGACCCTTTTGGGGATTTGACCGCGGATCTGCCCGGGGAAAGGATCTGGGAGCGGATCCTTTTCTGCCTTGGTCTTTAATTTACATGAATGAAAAAGCCCTGCTGTTGATACCAGGGCTGCACTCTTGGCTGTAGCTGTTAGAAAATCTCTTCGTGTGAAATAATTCTTTTTAGATGTCATATGTGTTAGTTTTATTTAATTATTCATTCATTTATACTGACTTGTACATTGGAAAGCACATCATAGGTAGCCTTGCTATATTGATCAGGCTTATATGAAACTAGTAAAAGGTTGCTGTATTTTCTGCCCGATATCCGAACCTTTCCAGTGTACAACTCATTATAGTCTTCAATCAGATGCACCTCAATATAGATATTGTACTCTCCTTTGGGAACCTGCTTACTTGAGCGTACAAATGCCAGATTAACCTGTCCGATGGATGGAGTGGCGCCGGTAGCAGCATCAAAATCCTCCTGTGAAGCTTCCTCCCAGTCAGTTTTTACGGTCCAATCCGGACAGATCTCGGGGTGATTATACCCTCCATAGGAAAGATATTCACTTACAAACAGTGTTGTTACAAAGGTGCCATCGGACTTTTCAAGCCAGATAACCAGTTGATCTGAGCGAGGATACTCTTCCCTCTCGTTCAGCTGAAACGAAATATCCAGGATCCACTCCGTGGATCGATTACATCCTGGGAGAACTGTGCCCAGTCCAATCAGGAGAATTACTACAACAGATTCTACTCTTTTGAAAAACATAGGTATCGGACTATAGATAGTAATACGGAGAAACTGATTAAATCCCCTAAATGACTTTAATGAACGAGGAAGGAATCCAAATGAAAAATACCGACTTGCAATCAGCCATGGTTCAGTGGTGGAATGGAATAAGCGGAGAATTGGATTTAACGAATCCCGGAGCGGTTGCTTGGTTCACTAAACAACTTGATCGCTTGGTTGAAGAATATAAGGTGAATGGATTTAAATTTGATGCGGGTGATGCTCAGTTTTACGTAGGATTAAAAGCATACAAAGATATTTTACCAGACGAGCATACAACGCTTTGGGGTAAAATTGGTTTGCGTTACCCGTTAAATGAGTACCGCGCCATTTATAAAATGGGTGGACAGCCCCTTGTCGAGCGCCTACGTGATAAAGCACATAAATGGGATGATTTAGAAACGCTTATTCCCAATATGTTATTACAGGGAATCAACGGTTATGTTTTTGGTTGCCCGGATATAATTGGTGGAGGAGAGTTCACCTCATTCTTATCCTGTGCATTAATTGATCAGGAATTAATTGTTCGTTCAGCACAGGTTCATGCTTTAATGCCAATGATGCAGTTTTCTGTAGCTCCATGGAGAATATTAGACGAAAGTAATCACAAAGCTGTTCAGCAAGCCTTAGCAACACGGATGAAATTTACCGATTATATTGTACGCTTAACGAAAAATGCCGCTATTACAAATCAACCTGTTATCAGATATCTTGAATACTCCTTTCCACACCAGGGGTATGCAAATATAAAGGATGAGTTTATGCTGGGAGATAGTATTTTGGTTGCCCCTATAGTTAAAAGAAACATGTATAAACGGCTCGTAACACTTCCTGAAGGTAATTGGGAATACTTAAATGGTATGAAATACGAGGGCCCTGCAGAAGTTGAAGTTACATCTCCTATAGACGTGTTACCCTATTTTATACGGATTGACCTTTAGCAAATAGAGGAAACTCGTTTAAAAAAATATTCCTGATCGATTTAGAGCACATTTAATCTTATTCTTTAGGGGCAGATACTGCTGAAACCGTATTAGATACATCTGACTATTCAATGCCTAAGAGTTGGGTATTCAACCAATACATTACTTCAACCATTACAGATATTGTTATGAAAAAGAAAAGTTTTAAAAAAACGTTTTGGAATATTTTGTTTATAACTGCATGCCCATTTTTATTCGGATTTCAAGGGAGTGGTTTTGCACTTGAGAAGGTATTGATATTTCCTATCCCTCAACATATGGAACTCACGGATGATGCCTTTGCAATGGACGAATCAGTATCCATTATTGTTCCTCAGGACAAGACTAAAAACGATCTATTTCTTGCACGATTTCTGGTAAGAGAACTTGGTGACAAATACGGTATTACTATAAAGATTGAATCTCAAAGCACTATTCCTGAAGGTAGGAAAGTGGTGGTTATGGGAGACATTGGCAATCCATTAATCAAAAGGTATATCCTGGATAATAAACTTCAAATTACTGATAAGAATCCGGGCCCTGAAGGGTATATCCTTCATGTAAGTAGGAACAAAATAGTTATTGCAGGATGTGATAATCCCGGAGCCTTTTTTGGTCTGCAGTCACTAAGACAGTTAATTGCGATTGGAAATGGTGCTGAAGTTCAAGGCCTAAAGGTGACGGACTGGCCAAATTTGTCATTCAGGGCAATCAGGCTATTTGTACCTGGACCGGAAGAAATTACTTTTTTTGAACGATTCCTGAGAGATTTTATGGCACTATACAAATTCAATAAGGTGATTATTGAAATCCCCAATATGAGACTTGATAGTCATCCCGAACTGAATACAGGCTGGGTCGATTTCGCGAACGAGCTGCGATACTCACGATCCAATACCAGCATTGGGCCAAATGGGGAACAGAAGGATTCGCCTCATTATGATGCAGGTGACGGATTCATTATTGAAAAAGACAAGGTCAGGGATATTGTTAATTTTGCGAATGAGAATTTCATTGAAGTTATTCCTGAATTACCTTCACTCACCCACAGTTATTATATATTGACCAGACATAGCGAACTGGCAGAAAATCCCGGAGATAAATGGCCCGACACCTATTGTCCCTCCAATCCCGAAGTTTATGATCTTTTGTTTGAGGTATTGGATGAGTATATCGATGTAATCAAACCCAAAATGATTCATATTGGACATGATGAATGGAGGATGCCGTTGGAGGTTTGTCCTCTATGCAAGGGAAAAGATTATTCTGAGCTGTTCGCTCAGGATGTCAATGAAATCCATAACTACTTGTCTGATAAAGGGATCAAAGTTGCCATGTGGGGCGACCATTTACTGGAAAGTGTACGTAATATTGGACCAAGAGAAGCGCTTACAGCAACAGGTGAAAAGTATCTGATACCGGGGGGACTGCGTCCATCTGTGGTTAGGAATTCCATTCCCAAAGACATATTAATCTTTAACTGGTTCTGGGATGACCAGGAGAAAGATATTGAATTGCAAGAATTCGGATTTACCCAGTTTTATGGAAATTTTGAGCCAAACATTGACCATTGGGAAGAAAGGATGAAGAAAATTGATGTTGTAGGAGGCGCCCCCTCCTCCTGGGCTTCAACCAATGAATGTAATTTTGGAAAGGATCAAATGTTTGATTTTCTGGGCTGTGCTAATCTCTTATGGTCGAACCACACTCTTGATCTGGCAGAATTGTCTCCCATTGTCATTAAACTAATACCCTATATCAGATCTAACCTGAGTTCTGAAAGGATTCCCAGCGAGGACGGGAATACTATTCAATCAATGGATATCTCCTCACATTTTAATTTGGCTAGTGACCCAAATGTTTTCAATATTGATCTGAGTAAATTAAAAACAGGAGCGGTTTATTGCCGGACAAAGCAGTTCAACATTATCACATCAGATGATGAATCTGGAAAATGTGCTATTGCTGTGGGATCTCAAGGAATTGAAGAGAATCCACTTCCCTCTGAAATAAAAGGTATCCCAATTAACGATGATGTGAGTAGTCTATTATTCTTACATGCCTGTGCATTTCCTGCAGGTAACTACAAAGCCTTCTATAGTATCTTTAACTTCTTTGACACCTCGGATCTGCTGGGGTATTATGAAGTTATATATGCAGACGGGTTCAAGGCAATTATACCCATTCAATACGGTGTCAATATCCTTGAATGGAATGCAAAGCCAGAAAAAATTCCCGTGAAAATATTTGGAGAAGGAATTATACAGAATACCTATTGTTACCTGGCAGACCCGATTCAATGTTCAAGCAATGAAAAAGAGAATCCGATTACTTTCTATGTCTACGAGTGGATCAATCCGCGATACGGGAAAATAATAAAAGAGGTAAAAATGTACGGATCTTTACATTATCAGTCCAACGTGGCAATGGACGAGCCTGTAATGGTACCCTTGCCCAGCAATGCCATTCTGCTAACGGGTATAAGCAAGGTGATAAAAAGAGATCGCAATTTGCCAAAATTAGACGAAGAAAATGCTAAGCAGTAGCACATTATAGCTGACATAAACCTAGACAATCAGAAGTTGTAGGATATCAAAAAAAGCTCCAAAGCCGATTCAGAGAAATCAATAAGCTCAGCGTTTGATTGACTGGTTTATTGCTATCATTTTTCATGATTATCTCAGTCCACCAGATATGACCTATGGATGAAGGCAGCTTTATTCTCTGGCTACCTTCATCCTGGGTCAATAGGTATACCATTATACCTGGGACTTAACCAAACACAACTATGAAAAGAACTTCAAATGTAATACGTAATAACCGGCCAAATCCCCCAAAAATCTTTAAGAAAATTCTGAAGAAATGGTTCCATTTCTAATTTCTTTTAGCCCTTCTCATTCTATGGCCTAATGCACACTGAATTGCCTCTTCAACCAGTGGCTCCATGATTTGATAACCGGCTTTGACAGGGTGAATTCCATCTCTGGTTAACTCTTCTCTCAGACCTTTTCTCTGATCTACCATTGAGGTATAATAATCGAGATAGACTATCCCACTATTTTTAGCGTATTCTTTAATCATCTTATTAATTGCCGTGACTTTATCTGCCGGATTCAGGTGGGGCAAATCATAAAAAGAATAAACCGGCAGGACAGATGAGAGCACTACTTGAATATTATTTGCTTCTGCCAATTCACACATAGAAATGATATTTCCCATCGTCATTTCTAAGGTCATCGGTCCGGTATTCTCTGCAATATCATTGATGCCTGCCAATATGACTACCACGGCTGGTTTGAGATCAATTACATCCGGTCTGAACCTGACAAGCATTTGTGGCGTTGTTTGACCACTGATTCCTCTGTTTATATAGGATTTACCCTCAAAAAATTCCGGACAAATTTCTATCCATCCTATGGTAATAGAATTACCCATAAAGACAACACGATTTTCACCAGGAGCAGGATCTTTGAGCGCATCATTTTCATTTTTGAACTGTTCCAGATTAGCCCAATCCTGGGCTGTGGACAATACTATCACGAATATTGATAGCAGAAGCAGTCCCAGTGTTATAAGCAATTTTTTCATTGTTCTTGATATTTCGTAATATCAATGAATACTCAAGGGGTATAGAACTATCTCATTAAGAGTATTTTTCCATTTCTAACCTGATCTTCGAACTGCACCTGAACCATATACAATTGCTGCTCCATGGAAAAAAAATTTCCTGAGGTTTTATCCGCATCCCAAACCACTTCATGTGAACCAATTGTAAAATAGGAATTTGTAATTTCTGCAATTTCATTCCCAATTAAGTTATATACCCGAATGATTACCTGACCATCTTTCGGTAAATCGAAATGTATATTAATATATTTACTACAAGGATTGGGGAAACTATTTATATAAAATTCAGCAGGAATCCTTAATCTGTCAACTTCCGCATTGCTGCTCACCAGACTATCTGTAGTTGTGAAACTCCAAACTTTACCCTCGGTTGTTCCTGCTGTATTTTTTTCATCCACTCGCCAATAATACGTCGTATTTTGAGAAAGATTTTCAGGAGTATACGTGGCTTTGCCCATATTCAGAACAAAAGGGGGTGGATCAGTTTCCCCAAAGTAAATATCATGGCTGGTTGCACCATCCCTGGCTGTCCAGCTTAAGCGTACATTTGTCAGGATATCTTTTGTCATGTCAGAAGGAAAAGGGCCGGACGCTTCTCCGGGAAGAGCGATATATCCACCTGCATGAGGGCTTGATGCTGTGGTGACAACCCCTGGTAGTATCATGTCTCTTGGATGCTTGGTATAGGAATCTGTTGTAAATGTCAAATCTGCCATTTTGGCCTCTGAGGCATCAGCAAAAAATACACCATCACCGGGATCTTGCATCGGGGTGTTATAGAAGGTATTGTTTTCAACCTTTGTCGTTAATGAACGGGTATTTGCCATTTCGCTGGAGTTGATAATTACATTGTACGAAACGGACATGTTCACCTCATCATTCCAATGTGAGAACCAGTGAGATTCTTTTTTGATACCTACAACAGTATTATTCTCAAATGCAAGGTTCTTGGACTCATAGTAAAAATTAGCCCATTCAACTTCACCGACAGGGCTATGGCCGATATTGCACATGATATTCCCTTTTATTGAAGCATTTTCAACGCTGTACGGCAGACCTCCTGCAGCTACAATTCCCCGGTTAGAATCGAAAACAACATTATTTTCTATGATCACATTTTTCACATCATAATGCATGCAGAAGGCAGCACCAGGGTCGCCCGAACCTCCCCCATTTGGATCTGTCATTCTAAATCCCCAAAAATAATTGTTGGTAAGTATCATCGGGTTGTTCGGGTCATTAGATCCCCCTTTTAGATCTACTGCATTTTCGGCCCATGCATACAGGCCATTCGGATCGTGATTCCCGTTTCCATCGGAATAAATCGTGCTGTCAATATAAATATGATTACAATCAATAATAGTACCTGGATAATCAACCAACTGACCATCCTGAGGACGGCTTACCGGCTGGATGCCATCATTGCAATTCCTAATTTCATTGTTCAGGATCTTCGTATTTAGTAAGGTCCTGTCAATATTCCAATCCGCACCTGTTAGAATAATTGCCACACGGTCATCATTAAGTCCTTCAGCCGACATAGCGTCTAATCGGGAGTTCTGAACCGTGATATTGTTTGTGTAAGGCGGCAAGAGTGTTCCACTAATGATAATCCCGTCATAAAAATTAGTCAAATGAAGACTGTTTAAAACAATATTTGAAGAGGCTCCTCTGACCGTAACACAATAGTCATCGGTGGTTGAACGATCAAAGCTTGACATTCTGTCCACAATCCAGTAATGTGCATCATTGAAGTCAAGTTGTACATTTGCCTGTTCTTCAATGTTCAGTTTGGCGGGATGGGTGTTGTTTCCGTTATAAAGAGAAATATACCTCGGGGCATTGGGGGTTCCATCACTCGATATGTATACGTAACCATAATTGGCATTTGGCTCAACATAAAAAAACCTTTTATCACGGTTGTTGATATGTGCCCAGTCAGCTTTAGTGCTGATTAAAAAGTGTTCGCTGTTCCCAGGATCATACTCCGGGATAGTTACTTCAACGGTATAAACGCTTTCACCTTCACCCGTGCAGGGATAATTAAATAAAAAAAGTAAAACACTTATCAGGTATAGGAAAAAGCAATTTTTCCTCGATGATACAATAGTAGTATTTTTCATCTTAGGGTTTTTCAGATTCCAATCATACAAAATGACATACATTTGATCGATAATAGTTGCTGGAAATTACGTGTGGTTGAGAGGTAAATAACAAAAAAAAGAGAGTTCAAAACGAGCTCTCTTTTTTGAGGATCATCCTTATTTTTTAAGAACTTTTTGAGATGTAGTAATGCCATTTGCATCTTTCACGCTTATTATATAGAGGCCCTTTTCTAAGCCCGACATGTTCACATTCATGTTGTTATCACCGAAATTGTTTGTTTTCAGAACTTCCTGTCCAACAATATTCACGAGAGAAACAGTACTTATACCAGAAGCACAGTTTATATTTAATGATTCTCTTACGGGATTCGGGTAAATACTAAAATTGATCGAATTTACTTTATTATCAATCAGCCCGCTAGAACCATATTCATGTATTGAAAATTCATCAAAAACAAAACTAAGATCGTTATCGCCCGACGCCCCCTGACCAAAATAGAATACAAAAAAGAAATCAACTTCCGTACCATCTGCGCCCAGTTCCAGATCTCCGGTTGCTGTCGGATACGTGTTGCCAACCGTGAAAATAGTAGTGTCACCCTGGTTACAACCAAGCTGCAACACCCCAGTAAAAGCACCTCCATAATGCTTGGAGCCGGAAAAAACAGTATCTTGTCCTAAACCACCCAGGTTATCAGGAGAACCCCAAACACCAAAGCTTTGCAGGAATGATGGATTTTCGCCATAAAGTTCCCAATCCGGTCCATTGGTGGCCATTTCTGTATATCCGTTTACAGGCATTACTGTGATCTGAAACCAATAATAATTAGCATCAGCTTTAGTCCCTGCATCCTTATAAGCACCTGAAAATTCATAAGTTTTACCAACTTTCAAGGTTACCGTTTGATAAATAAACGCCTCAAAATGACCGGCAAATTTATAACTTATTTTCAGGTTATTATCCACTCCATATTTGGGAACTGGAAAGGGATTCATAAAGAGAATAGTCGGGGCTTTATCACCTATCAAAAATATACCCCAATCACTAGCTGATTCACAATCGCCTTTCAGAAGGTTGTCCTGGGAGATGGCTCCCAAGACTAGAAAAAAGCTAAATGCCATAAAAAGTAAAAGTTTTTTCATTTTTTTAGATTTAGTTAGACATCATCTTTCCATTTTTTAATCATGCCCCTGAAAGCTAAACGTTTTCAGGGGCACGATTTGCATTATCAGTCTTTTAATGAACGATTATTTCAAGACAATTTTCTGATAGACGTTAGCATGTCCGCCAGAAACACAAAGAATATAGTAACCTTTACCGACTCCTGTCAAATCAATAGTTTCATTGATTTGCAATCCCCTAACCTGCTTCTGCCATACTGATCTTCCGCTTATATCGATCACGGAAAGTGAAATAGCATGGTTGCCAGGATTGCTCATCTTCAGGTTTACATGTCCATCTGATGGATTGGGATATATTGCATAATCAAATGCTGACAGGTTTTCAACCACACCAACATAATTCTCATCATAGACAATGCTGAATGCGCCTGGATAATTGACGTTTCCGGCGGCATCAGTCACCGCACCAGCAGCCACATCAAGCGTTACCTCTCCGTCACCGGCAGGGGTGATCTCGACTGTCCAAATGGTACTGATTCCCGTTTCCTGCACGTTGGAAGCTGTTCCATTTCCTATCACGATATCTCCCACATCAAATCCGGTTACGGCTTCTTTAAAGTTAATGGAAACTGTAAATGGAGACAAGCCCGTGGTATCCGCTTCATCGCTGCTGATGTCACAATTAGGAAATACGACATCTTCTATATTTTTTAAAACAAAATTATCAAATGCATATTTCATATTGTGAGGGCTGCCAAACTGACCAATGTGCATGAAAAACCAGTAGTCAACTTCATCACCGATATTTCCAAGCTCCAGATTGTCT
>JAZDPG010000018.1:0-101464 GCA_043797815.1 Bacteroidota bacterium | reverse complement strand
GGTGAAGTTCATGTCCAGCAGGATCACATCCCAGTCCTGTTTCCCCATCATGTCGGGTAAGCGTTCAGGCCCGGTAATGGTCTCAATGATCTCCACGTGAGGGCGGAGCAATAGTTTCAGTGCAAAAAGGATGTCTTCGTTATCATCCACTGCCAGGATCCTGCCAATTTTTTCTTCCATAGTTGAATCGCATTATTGTTTGAATGCATTTTATTACAAAAAAAGTGCCTTATGGCATAAATAACTATATTTCAGTCTATTTCCACTTTTTATATAACACTTAAGTCACATAAAGTGTTCGAAAATGAACACACAAATCCCGAAATCGAACACTTTTTATCCCAAGCAGTCTATTCATGTTTTTATAAATCTTTGAATATCAACTTTTTGTTTTGTTTGGCATAAGATTGGCTAAGAAAAAGGGTATCATAAAAAACTGTGCATATGACTCACACGGACGGAATGGACCGCAAACTTGAAAAGAAAAGAGGTATTACAAGAAAAAACATCTGGTATATTTTGTTTGGTGCCCTGATGATTACCGTAGTGGCGATCATCATTTTTGGCGACAAAAGTTCCAAATACAATGTGGATGTATCACGCATTACCATCGAGGAGGTGACCCAGGATATATTCCAGGATTATATTACCGTACAGGGTACCGTAGAGCCCATCACAACCATCTACCTGGATGCTGTGGAAGGAGGAAGTGTAGAGGAGATTCTGATTGAGGAAGGCAACATGGTGAAGAAGGGGGATGTGATCCTCCGGCTCAACAATGATAACCTCCTGCTGGAGATCAGCAACAATGAGGCCCTGGTGGTCAGGGCCGTCAACGAGCTGCGTACTTCCCGCCTGCAAATGGATCAGACCCGTCTGGCTTACATGCAACAGATCATCGAACTGGAGACTACCGTGGCGCAGTCCCGGCGGATGTATGACAACAACAAGGTTCTCCGGCAGCAGGAACTTATTTCGAGGGAGGAGTTTGAACAATCAAAAGAGGCTTATGAATCTTCCCGGAAAATGCTCAACCTGGTGATTGAAAACTACCATAACGACTCCTTGTACAGGGACATCCAGATCAACAGCCTGGAGACCTCCGTTAAAAGTATGGAGGAGAGCATGCGGATCATCCGCAGGCGGCTGGATAACCTGAACATCAAAGCACCGGTGAATGGTGAACTGGCTTCACTCAACCCGGAAATCGGTGAGGTGGTTACCTACGGAACCCGGGTGGGGACCATCAATATTTTGGATTCCTATAAACTGAGGGTGGATATTGATGAACATTATATTGCGCGCGTGCAAAGAGGCCTGACCGGGGAGTGTGACTTTGCAAGTACGCCCTATACAGGGGTAATCACCAAGGTTTATCCCGAAGTGCAGAACGGTCGTTTTGCTGTGGATATGGTCTTTACGGACCAGGTTCCGGACCAGATCCGGATCGGGCAGACCTCAAGGATCAGGCTGCAACTGGGTGAATCCAAGGAGGGTGTTTTGCTTACCAAAGGAGGATTTTATCAGACCACCGGCGGACAGTGGGTATTTGTGCTGGATGAATCAGGGGAGTTTGCTGTGAAACGGGACATCAGTATCGGCCGACAGAATCCGAGGTACTATGAAGTGCTGGGCGGACTGGAGCCCGGGGAGAAGGTGATTGTATCTTCCTATCAGAATTATGCAGATCATGACAAGCTGATCCTGAAGTATAACCGTTAAGCCATAAATCATGAAAAAGAAATTGATTCTCATTTGCCTGGCTGGCTTTGCGGCATCCGGATTGTGCGCACAGGTTGACAGCCTGTGGACACTGGACAGATGTGTGGACCAGGCCATTCAATATAATATTGGGATGAAGAGGCAGGAGCTGATGCTCCAATCGGCAACCCAGGATGTGAGGCAGAGCAAAATGAACCTGCTTCCCAATCTGAACGGGGCCATTGAACATCAACTGGGTTCGGGACGTGTTCTTGACCGGGGAGACTATTCCTGGAAGGATGCCAGCGTGAGCCAGGGAGACCTGGGACTGCAGAGTGACCTGACACTTTTTAACGGTTTGCAGGGATTGAACAGCATGAAGATGAGCAGGGCCAGTTACCAGATGAATATGGAAGAGCTGGCTGCCATGGAGGATAACCTGACCCTGAATGTGATGACTGCATACCTGAACCTGTTGCGTAATCAGGAACTGGTGGAAGTGGCCGAACTGAATGTGGAAGTGACCAGGCATCAGGTGGAGCGCATGGAGCGGCTTGTGGAGGTGGGTAATGAACCCAGGGGAAAATTGCTGGAGGTGAAGTCACAGCTTTCTGCAGCAGAGCTGACCCTTACCCAGTCCATCAATACCAGGGAGATCTCCCGGTTGGACCTGATGCACCTGATGAATATCACTGAACAGGTGCCCTTTGAGATTGAGAAACCACTCTTTCCGGAACCCTCTACAGAGGATATTCCACCACTGGATTCCGTTTTCCAGTATGCATTGTACAACCTGCCCCAGATCAAGAGTGCCGAACATGGCATTGAATCAAAGGAACGGTATCTGGCCATGCAGCAGGGACAGCGCTCTCCGAGGCTCTATGCCCGGGGGATTTACTACTCCAATTACAGCAACGGACTGGTCAATCCGGATCCCACCGCGCCCACAACGGAATACCCCGTCTCCGACCAGATCGCCAACAACCAGTACAAGCAGCTATCCATGGGTATTCAGATTCCCTTTTTCAACCGGTGGCAGGTTCAGACCGATATCAACAAGGCCAGACTGGAGCTGCAGGATGCCGAATACCAGTACAACAATGTGGTACTGGAGCTCCAGAAATTGATCCAGCAATACCATACCGAGGCGCTGTCTGCCCTGGACAACTACAAATCGGCCCGGGAATCGGTTGCCAACAGTGATGAGGTCTACCGCTTCGCTGAAGAACGGTTCAAAGTGGGCACGGGAACTGCCCTGGAGATGCAGGAGGCCCGCAAACAACTCTTTGAATCCACAGCGGAAATGATCTCCTCCAGATATGTTTTGATCTTCTATTCAAAAATCCTTGATTTCTATATGGGTAAGGAGATTGTTTTTTAGCGAATATAGAAGAGAAATCTTATTTTTGTTACCCGGGCATCACTGAGGTGTCCGGGTTTTCAATGCGCACCCGCAAACCCTGAACGGATGAAAAGATATCTCCTGCTGCTACTTCTGGTAAGCCCTTTCATGGCTTCGGGCCAGGTGGTGAATTATGCAAAAACCCTTCCCGAAAGAGCCTTCAGCGTGGGATTGACCCCCGCCTTTTTCATGGACAACGGCAGCGTCGGCCTTCGGAGCATCGGTGTGGATGCCGGCCAGGGAGGAGCACTGGCCATTGGCTTAAGCGGGGGTTATGGCCTCCAGTACTCCCTCGACCTGAGTGCAAAATTCATCTACGTGATGGATGGCATCCCCTACTTCGGAGTTGATTTGCAGTACCTGCTCTATGAAACCAGGAATTCGTACTTCTCCATGATCGCCGGATTGCACCACTGGGATAATTTCGGGGTGGACCTGACGGGGCTCTTCTCCTATTCGCCCAGGCGTCACTTCAACCTGTCGGCCGGACTGGACATGGACTTAAATTATGATCCTGAGATGCCCAACAAGATCAGAACCAGGTTTTGGCTGCCGGTAAACGCGGGATTCGATGTGAATGAGAGAACCTTTCTTTTTGCCGAATATGACCTGCCGGTTTCTCAGTGGTCATGGGGTATTGTGGCCATCGGGGCGAATTTTATATTCCGTTAGCTTGCTTCGCAAGCGTTAGGATGCTCGCTATGCGAGCAGAAAGTGGAGATTGGTTAATGGAGAGGATAGATAGGGAGGACAGGGTGTCTGCAATTAGAACTTCAGGCCAACATAGAGGGCTGCGGCATAGGTAAAATACTCTTCCCCTTCGGCCACTTTGAAGGTCACGTTGTTTTCCACTTTGTTATCAATGATTTTGCTGCGGTAACTCTGGATCCTCAGTTTTGTAAAGAGGGATATATCGCGGCTGAGATCAAAGTCCAGTCCCACATCCAGGAACCAGCCGCCCTTGTTGATGCTGTGTACAAAATACCTGTCCTCCACAGGTTCGCCCTCTTCGTCTATATAATTATATCTCACATCAGAACCAAGCACGAATCCCAGCTCATTTCCTAAGCCCAGGGTGGGAGAGAACCTGTGCACAGACATCCGGTAATGAAACAGCAGGGGAATGCCCACCACATCCGTCTGAAGGGTTCTCTCCGTATGGCCGATAGGCAGGTTGCAGAGCGGATCATAGTTCAGGTGCCTGTAGAGCACTTCCGCCTGAAAAGAGATTCTTTCACTGACCAGCGAAAGCGGGATCTGGTAGAATATGCCAACGGGGTAAGAGGGGGTGATAAGGGATTCAACCATCGATTTGGAATAGAACATCTGGGTCAGCTGCACCCCTGCGAAAATCCCGAACCTGTCCCTGGTGAGCCTCAGGTTTTTTTCGTACGTGATGCACTCTTCCCCCTCACAGGTCTCCCCCAGATAGGATTTTGTGATCTCCATGATGGGTTTCATCCGGTATTCCACTTGTTCCACCTGGCTGTAAGTATTTTCGCTATCCCTGAAAACGGAGCGCAGTGAATCCCGGTAAACGGGGATGAATCCCTGTACCTGGTCACCGTATGTTGCATAGTATCCGTTTTCTGATCGTCTCCGGAGGTTGAACTCCACATTCTGAAGTCCGGTTTGAATCCCGGAATCATTTTCAAGATAATAGGCCAGGCTCTTGTTTCGCCAGTTATGATACAGACTCAGGTCTCCCCGGATGAGGACCTCAGCGAACAGCCTGGAGTAACCCCCGTCCCTGATCCACTCTTTTGATGCATAGTGCTTATAGCCGGAAAGCTCATATCCCATCAAATCGCCAGGGAGGTATGCCAGGGGCTTGGCCTTCCGGTTCTCCTTAAACAGACACTCCTTTGAACTCTGCAGCATACCTATATCTCTGACCAGACCTTCGATGGTGTCATTGTTCAGTGTGATGATACGGCCCTTCCGGTAGTTCATCTGGCCAAAGACTCCAGTGGCCAGGGCCATAAGCAGCACAATGGCCAATACGGTTGGAAATATCTTTTTCATAACACAAATTTATGAATTAAACGTCATGCATGTGTTAAAAAATCACCAATTTGTGGAGGGCCAATGTCTTCAATGCCTGCATAAGAGAGGCAGGATCAGTGTGCTTCGTAGACCAGTTCCCCGCCCGAATAGGTGGCCAGCACCCGGATATTGAACAGTTCTTCCCCGGGGTAGGTCATCAGGTCCTGGTCTGTGACCACCAAATCGGCCAGTTTTCCGGGTTCGATGCTGCCTTTGAGATCCTCTTCAAAGGCTGCCCTGGCGGCCCAGATGGTCATGGAGCGAAGCGCCTCTTCACGGCTCAGGGCATTTTCCGCCTGGAACCCGCCTTCAGGGAATCCTTTCTGGTCCTTTCTTGCCACCGAAGCATAGAAACCATAAAGCGGGTTGATCTGCTCCACCGGGAAATCACTCCCATTGGGGATCCATCCGTTCTCCTCCAGCAATTGTCTGTAGGCATAGGCTCCTTTTAGCCTTTCCGGTCCCACCCTGGCCTCTGCCCAGTACATGTCGGAGGTGGCATGGGTGGACTGGACAGAAGGCACAATGTTGTAGTCACCGAAATAATGAAAATCACCGGGATGGATGATCTGCGCATGTTCAATCCGCCAGCGCCTGTCGTTCTTTCCCTCCAGGATGGATGCGTACATTTTCAGGATTTCACGGTTTGCAGCATCCCCGATGCAATGGGTGGCTACAGCAAAATGGTGCTCATAGGCCCTTCGGGCGTGCTTTTCAAGGAGTTCCATCGGGGTCACCTGGAGTCCCCGGTTTCCGGGATCATCCGCGTAGGGTTCGATCATCAGGGCCCCTCTCGATCCCAGTGCTCCGTCGGAAAACAATTTGATGGTATTCAACGAGAGGTGGTCGGTTCTGTAGGGACCCTTCTCAACGAAATGGGTGAAATTTTCTTCGGAAGAAGTGAGCCAGGCATCAATGCGAATCTTCAGGGAGCCATTCCTGTGCAAGGAATCGATGAGTTGAACCACCTGTTTGGACAGTCCTGCATCCTGAACCGAGGTGAGCCCCACACTGAAGCAATTCTGCTGGGCCTGTTTCAGGGCCCGGATCATCTCCTCTTCGGTGGGAAGGGGTATGATGGAAGCAACCAGTCCGATGGCATTATCGATAAGGATCCCTCTGGGCTCACCACCGGAAAGCATGACCGAACCGCCGTCCACTTTGGTGCCTGCCTTGACCCCGGCCATCTCCAGTGCCCTGGTGTTGACCCAGGCAGCATGCCCGTCGATGCGGCGAAGCATCACTGGTGTATCCCGGAAGTACGCATCCAGCATCTCCCTGGTTGGGAACTCCTGTATTTCCCAGTCGTTCTGGTCCCAGCCCCTTCCGGTAATCCAGGTTCCCCCGTTTTTCCGGTGCTGCTCTTTGAGCATCCCGATGATCTCTTCCACCGAGTTTGTTCCTGCCAGATCCACTGCTTTCAGGTCCATGCCGTAGCCGAAGAAATGGCAGTGGGCGTCAATCCAGCCGGGGTATACGAATTTTCCTTCCAGGTGATGGATTTCAGGGGCTGTGTATCTCTTCAGCATATCTGCAGATTTCCCTGTTTCAATGATCCTCTGATCTTTGATGACTATGGCTTCTGTTGTGCTGAACCGTTCATCTACTGTGTAGACCTTTGCCCCGGTAAGGATCAGGTCAGCCTGTGTCTTACTGTTGTTGCAACTTACAAGGATCATCAGCATGGCTATTATCAGGGCGGTCTTTGGACGCATGGCCGGAGGTTTGAAACAAAAATAGTATTCTTATATTATTTTCTCCATTTTTGCGTTTTAAAACAAGCAAAGCGGACAGAGATCAACAAAACCATCTATATAACACTCGCAGCCCTGGCTTTTGCCATTGCATGTCAGCCCGAACGATCCTATGAGGAAGATCCGGATGCAAAGCTCTCATTTACAGTAGACACGGTTTTCTTCGATACGGTATTTACGACCATCGGGACGGCTACCAAATCCTTCAAGATCAGGAACCCGCACAAGCAGTTTATCATGATTGACCAGATCTCCCTGGCCGGAGGGTCCTCTTCGGTTTTCAGGATCAATGTGGATGGTCAGCCGGGTACCCGGTTTTCCAATGTGCAGATCGCACCGCGGGACAGCATGTTTGTCTTTGTGGAAGCCACCCTGGGTCCCAACGGTGGAAATGATATTCTGCGTATCCAGGATTCCATCGTTTTTATGACCAACGGAAATGAACAGGATGTGGACCTGGTGGCCTGGGGACAGGATGTGCATATCCTCAGGAAAGAGATCATCAGCGGAGAGGTTACCTGGATAGCCGACAAACCCTATCTGATCATTGATTATGCATTTGTGGATTCGGTTTCCACCCTGACCATGGAACCGGGAGTCACCGTGAACCTGCACAGGGACGCCCTGCTCTATGTGGATGGAACCTTGCAGGTAAATGGAAGCCAGGATGAGCCGGTCAGATTCCTGGGAGACCGCCTGGAGGAGTTTTACAAGGAAATACCCGGACAGTGGGGATTTATCTATCTTTCGGAGAGCAGTCACGGGAACCGGATCGATCACGCCGAGATCAGAAACGGTACCATGGGGGTACTGATCAGTGCATCACCCGAATCCGGATTGCAGCCCGACCTGGAACTGTCCAATACAATGATCAACCACATGAGTTCCAACGGCTTTTATGGTCTGAATGCGAAGGTAAGGGGGGCCAACCTGGTCATAGGTGATTGCGGCGGATCCTGCGCAGGCCTTATTTACGGAGGTGACTATGATTTCACGCATTGTACTTTTTATAATGCCTGGCCTTCCTGGTACTCCAACCGCCGTCTTCCGGCGCTTTACCTCTCCGACTATTTTGCAACTTTTGATGAGGACGGGAACCTGAGGATTTATGTGGGTGGTGAATTTGAAAGGGCCGGATTTAAAAACTCCATCATATACGGAAATGCACTCACGGAACTGGTCATTGACAGTTACAATGGCAGCCAGCTGAATTACCGGTTCGACCACTGTCTGACCCGGATCAATACGGACAGCCTGGATTATGAGAGGGATCCTCTTTTTTCAAACATCATTAACAATGAGAATCCGCAACTGGATTCGATCCCTGTCCTCTATTCCCTGGATACGCTATCACCGGCCATTGACGCAGGTCTGCCCTCTTATGCCATCGGGGTTCCTTTCGATTTTGAGGGGAAGAACCGGCTGGGCGATGAGGCCCCTGACCTGGGGGCCTTCGAGCGCATTGTGAACTGACTCTTTTTGAAAGTGACCTCAGGCCGGCGCTGATCTTTTTATCACCAACACATCTACCACAGAGGAGATCTGATTTTCCGGAAGGGTATATGAACCATCCATTCAAGAGGCTGCTCTTTGTGTGCGGCCTCCAAGCTGTCATTGTCTCCCTCGGGGCCCAGAGTGAGGCAGCCAGGGGGGAGTTTCGGCTCATGTGGTACAATGTGGAGAACCTGTTTCATCCCTCCGATGATACAACGGCAGGGGATGATGAGTTTACTCCCCAGGGAGTGCGCCACTGGACCTGGACCCGTTATACGCAGAAACTGACGAACCTGGCCCGGGTGATTGTAGCCGGTGGCCAGTGGCAACCACCCGGTATGGTGGGATTGGGTGAGATCGAGAATGCCCAGGTACTGGAGGACCTTGTGTCGCATCCCATCCTGGAACCCTACCATTACGGCTATCTTCACAAGGAGAGTCCCGATCACCGGGGGATGGACATTGCCTGCCTGTTCAGGGAGCAAAGGTTCGATCCTGATGGATGGGAAACCTTCCCACCCGTTCCATCAGGTTCTTTTGCCAGCACCCGTGAAGTGATCCATGTTTGGGGCAGGTGGGGCAGGAGGGATTCGCTTGATCTGTTCCTGGTCCATTTCATATCCAGGTACGGGGGCTCAGGTGCCACAGCGGAATACCGCCGGATGCAGTCTGCCAGTCTGGTTCATCTTGCCGATTCGGTTCAGCGGGTGAGACCGGGAAGCCTGGTGGTGCTGGCCGGAGACTTCAACGAATCCTGGGAGGGTTATTCACTGGAACCTTTGCGTGAAATGCGGACAGGTGGTGAGTTCCTGGAGCCCGTTCAGATGCCCGCCCGGCTCTCAAGCTACAAGTACAGGGGCGTCTGGAGCGGGATAGACCAGTTCCTGATTGGTGGAAACATGAGCAGGTACCTGATTTCCGGATCTGTATTCAACCTTCCGGTCCTGCTGGCCCCCGACCTGGAATACGGTGGTGTGAAGCCTTGCCGCACCTATGTCGGATACGGGTATACGGGCGGATACAGCGACCACCTGCCCATCCTTCTGGATATCAGTCACTCCTCTTTTTCAGGGGGTTCCGGACGCTAAGGCCCAGTGCAGCCCCCGCTTCCAGCATCTTCCGCCAGGCTGCCTCAAATTCATTGGGGATCTCCCCGTCCAGAATGGCCTCCTTGATGGTGTTCTTGATGATCCCCACCGGGCGGGAAGGTTCTATGCCGAATACATGCCTGATATCATCACCGGTAATGGGGGGTTGGAAATTCCTGATGGAATCCTTCTCCTCCAGCTCCACGATTTTCTGACGCACAATTTCGAAATTCCTCAGGTGCCTTTTCACCCTTCTTTCATTCTTTGAAGTGATGTCTGCCTCACAAAGGGTCATCAGGTCTTCAATGTCCTCTCCGGCATCGAAAATCAGTCTGCGTACAGCCGAATCGGAAACGATGTCCTGGGAGAGCACAATGGGGCGGAGATGAAGCAGAACCATCTTCTGTACATATTTCATCTTTTCGTTGAGGGGGAGTTTCATCTTCCTGAAGATCCCGGGAATCATTTTGGCTCCCAGGAACTCATGATTGTGAAATGTCCAACCGGTACCCGGTTCGAACCTTTTTGTACGTGGCTTGGCAATGTCATGCAGCAGGGCAGCCCATCGCAGCCAGAGATTGTCGGTTTTATCACATATGTTATCCAGAACCTTCAGGGTATGAAGGAAATTGTCCTTGTGAAACTGGCCATCCACCTCATCTACCCCTTTTAAACTGTGAAGCTCAGGAAAGATGATCTCCAGGAGTCCTGTACTGTCAAGCAGGAGAAACCCTTTCCCCGGCTGGCTGCTTCCCATGATCTTGTTCAATTCATCGGATATGCGTTCCTGGGATACAATGGTGATCCGTTCCCGGTTCAGCGCCATGGCTTCCAGGGTTGACTTTTCGATCCGGAATCCAAGCGTGCTTGCAAAACGGATCCCCCGGAGCATTCGCAGCGGATCATCCGAGAAAGTTTGTCCGGGGTCCAGGGGGGTGGTGATCAGCTTTTCCTTCAGATGCCTGACCCCGTCAAAGGGGTCGGACAGGGTACCATATGATCCGGGATTGAGTGAGATGGCCAGGGCATTGATTGTGAAATCACGGCGGTTCTGGTCATCCTCAAGGGTTCCGTCTTCCACCAGGGGTTTACGGGAGTTTCTCCTGTAGGATTCCTTTCTTGCACCCACAAATTCAATGTCAGTATCCCCCCATTTCAGCATGGCTGTACCGAAATTCCTGTAAACCGTGAAGTGTACCTCACCTTTGATCCTGCTGCGTACCTTCTCGGCCATTTCAATGCCGCTTCCAAGCACCACCACATCGATATCCCTGGGTACAGCACCGTCTCCATAAAGGAGAAGGTCCCTCACATAGCCGCCGATCACGAAAGTTTCTGCCCTTTCCCGGGCAGCCACCGATGCGATCACTTTGAATACAGGATGTTTAAGGTGTCCGGACAGATCCATGGCATTCCATTTGTCACACAAAAATACGATATTTTCCCGGCTGCGTGCCCCCATCCGTTGAATGACCCGGGAATCCTTTGTTCAGGCCTTTGAAGAGGGGCTTCATGTAGAATAATTCACTACCTTTGCTGTTGAACTTCCCTAAGGGGGTGCCTTAAATTCCAGGCTGAGATTATACCCTTAGAACCTGATCCGGATAATGCCGGTGTAGGGATAAAGAAGATCATATGTGGAACCATCATTTGGATCATATGAAGCAGGCAACATTGGTGCTTGCCATGTCCCTCTGGGCATTGGCGGCACACAGTCAGTACACCATATCAGGTGTGGCAGTAGATGATCAAAACCAACCCTTAACCGGGGCCAACCTGGTGATCGGCGAGCTGAACAGGGGAACAGTTACCTCACAGGACGGGATTTTCAGATTTGATCAGGTACCTGCCGGAAATTATATCCTGAAGATCACTTTTGTGGGTTATAAGCCGGAAACCCGGCGCATTTCTGTTGAGGCTGACCTGGACCTGGGACGGATTTCCATGACCATGGCTTCCCTGATGGTCGATGAGGTGATGGTTACAGCCACCCGGGCCGGTGAAAAAACCCCGGTAGCCTTTACCAACCTGGAAAGTGAAGAGATCAAATCGAAAAATTTTGGCCAGGATGTTCCTTACCTGCTCTCCATGACCCCCTCCCTGGTTACCACCTCCGATGCCGGCCACGGGATCGGATACACATCCATGCGGATCAGGGGAACGGACGCCAACCGCATCAATGTGACCATCAACGGAATTCCGCTCAATGATGCCGAGTCTCATTCGGTTTACTGGGTGGACCTCCCCGACATTGCCACTTCGGTTGATAACATCCAGGTGCAAAGGGGTGTGGGTACTTCAACCAACGGTGCACCGGCCTTTGGGGCAAGTGTGAACCTGATGACCCGGAAGGTGGAGAAAGAACCATATGCCATGTATGGCGGGACATTTGGTTCATTCAACACCATCAGAAATGTGATATCTGCAGGATCCGGCCTGATCAGGGATCACTTTGCCATGGATCTGAGACTCTCCGATCTGTTTTCCGACGGTTATGTGGATCGCGCATGGACCAATCTCCGGTCTTATTACGCCTCGGCGGGATACTATGACGAGAAGAACCTGCTTAAATTTGTTACCTTTTCGGGCAGAGAAGAGCTCTATCAGGCCTGGAACGGGGTACCGTCCTATCTGCTGGCGACGGACAGGACCTGCAATGAATTGGGGGCCTATACCGATACCAGCGGGAATACGGTCTACTATGATAACCAGATCGATCATTACAAACAGGACCATTATCAGCTGCACTTTTCCCATGAATTCAACAGAAGATGGCTGCTGAATGCTTCGTTGCACTATACCGGGGGGCTGGGCTACTGGGAGGAGTACAAAGTTGAAGAAACACTCTCAGAATACCTGATCAGTGATGTGGTCGCGGGTGGGGATACAATCCGGAACAGTGACCTGATCCGCCAGCGTTGGCTGGATAACCGCTTCTATGGGATTGTGGGAGGACTTCACTATGGGGAAGGGATCGTGGAAGCGGTGCTTGGAGGTGGCTGGAACCGCTATGAAGGAGATCATTTCGGGAGTGTCATCTGGGCCAGGTTTCCGGGAGAAACTGAAAAGGGACACAGGTGGTATGAGAGTACCGGGATGAAGACCGACTGGAACAGCTACCTGAAAACCACCTTTCAGGTCAGTGATCCGCTCTCTTTTTTCCTGGACCTCCAATTGCGCCGCATTGATTATAAAATCGAAGGTACAGACAATGATCTGAGGAATATCTCCCAGGATCACGACTATTTCTTTTTCAACCCCAAAGCCGGGATTAATTTCCAGATGGAGGGTCGGCAAAGGATTTATCTTTTTGTGGCCAGGGCCAACCGTGAACCCAACCGCAGCAATTTCATTGATGCTGATCCGGCAGGACCGGTACCGGTGCATGAAACCCTGATGGATTATGAGGCCGGATATACTCTCCGGAGAGCGGACCTTTCCTTTGGCGTCAACATGTATTATATGGACTACACCAATCAGTTGGTGCTTAACGGTGAAATCAATGATGTGGGGGGTGCTGTCATGACCAATGTGAAAGATAGTTACAGGGCAGGAATTGAACTATCGGGTGGAGCCAGGCTCACCTCATGGCTGAGGTGGGATGCAAATACCACACTGAGCAGCAACAAAATCAAAAACTATACAGGGTATGTGGACAACTGGGATTACTGGAACGATCCTGAAAATGAACCTTACCAGTTGCAGGAGGATCTGGGCACCACCGATCTCTCTTTCTCCCCCCGGATTGTTTTCAACAGTCAGTTGGATTTTGAACCTCTGGGGAATTTGCATCTGAACCTTGCCTCCCGGTATGTGGGCGGGCAATTTATCGATAACACTTCATGGGCCGCCCGTAAACTGGATCCCTATTTTATCAATGATGTGAGGGTTTCATACACCTTGTTCCCAAAATGGATCAGTGAACTCTCTTTTCATTTGCAGCTTCTAAATCTTTTCGACGTGGAATATGAGACAAATGCATGGATTTATCGCTTTTACTCAAACGGGGAGCAGGGCGTTTATGACGGATTCTATCCGCAGGCAGGTTGCCATTTAATGACAGGCTTCCGGTTGGAATTCTGATTATACAGCAAGATTCGGGATCTATTACCGCGGGATAAGGATTCGTTATTTATAGAAATTATCGAATAAAAACATTTCATTTGGTTTTCAGTTTTTTTGACTAATTTTCAGGCGGAAACCATGGAATGTTGATTTAACCTGATGACCGGACTAAAAATTAAAATTTGTTTTTGGTACCTGGATGAATCTGTTGCTGACGATGTAGTGAAAACCCTCCGGGATGGAGAGATCGTTGCCACCTATGATTACTGCCGGGATCATTCGGAATTATCTGCCCGGCTGGCTGATGATCCGCCCGATGTAATTATTGCCGATTTTGATGCACCCAAAGAGGCCAGGGCGTTTGTGGAACAGGAGATAGGTCCTTATTATGCTGAGGTTCCCTTGATATACCTGGTGGGGAAGGAGAGCCGGAAAAAGGCGGCTGATATGATGAAAACAGGGGTATGGGAATTCGTGGGAAAGGAGCAGCTTTCCAAACTCATCCCTTCGCTGCGCTCTTCACTGAAGTATTCCAGCCTGTTCAAGTTAAGCAAGGAGGCAGAGCGTGCCCTTGGTGGATCCCGGGACAGGTATATGTCGATATTTAATACAGTCAATGACGGGATTCTCCTGTTTGATTTCGAATCCAGAAAGATCTCCGAATACAATCCCCGTGTCCTGGAGTTGTTCGGTTTGACCGGCAGTGAAATGGATGCGCTGAAAATTGACGAATTTTCAGTGGCGGAGGAGGGTTACACCCTTGAAAGGGCCAGGGAGTATATTACCGAAGCTATGAAAGGGGAGCCGGTCTCTTTTGAATGGCGGAATCTCACCAAAAACGGCAGAAAATTCTGGACACTGAACTCCATTTCTATTGTTCAGATAGATGACAGGCCTTATATACTGCTGGTCACAAGGGATATTGATAATCAGAAAAGAATGGAGCAGTCGCTTCTTGATTCTCAGGAACATTTCAGGGCACTGGCCGAAAACTCTCCTGATGTGATCATGCGCTTTGACCGCAAGCTCCGGCATGTTTATGTGAACAGTGCAGTGGTTGGGCAGACCGGATTGCAGATCAAAGAGTTTATCAACAAGAGCCACAGGGAGATGGGAATCTTTCCTGAGGAAAGAATACAGATGTGGGAGGATGCACTGAATCTGGTTTTTAAAACAGGGAAGCCTTACACCCTTGTCTTTGATATCAATCTGGAAAATAAGGACACCATATATGAGTGGAGACTCTATCCTGAAATAGGTAAATCGGAAGCCATCGAATCGGTGATCGGCGTGGCCAGGGATATAACTGAAAACAAGGACTCCCAGGTGGCCCTGAAACAGAGTGAGGAGCGCCTGAACCTGGCACTGCAGGCCACCAAACTAGGCATGTGGGACTGGAACCTTGTTACCAATGAAGTGTACCTGTCTCCCATTTGGTTTTCCATGCTGGGTTACGGCCCCGATGAGCTGCCGCAGGAACTGAACACATGGACCTCGTTGCAACATCCCGATGATGTGGAACAATCCATGAAGACGATTCAGGATGTGATCAAGAACAGGGAAGGGTCTTTTGATATAGTATTCCGCTTAAGGCAAAAAAGTGGTGCTTACCTGTGGGTCAGGAGCCTGGGAAAGGCTGTTGAAAATGACGCTGATGGGAATACCACCAGGCTTACGGGCATTCATGAGAACATAGATAAAAGGAAACGGGATGAACAGGTCAGGCAGGTGCTGTTTGATATATCAAACGCAGTAACCACCACCCAGAGCCTGGATGAACTCTATGTAAAGATCAGGGAGTCGCTGGGGCAGGTGGTGGATACCACCAACTGCTTTCTGGCCCTCTACAATGAGAAGGCAGATACCCTGACCCTGCCGTTTATGGAGGATGAAAAGGACTCATTCACTGAGTTCCCGGCACGGAAAACCCTTACCAGTTATGTGATCCGTACCGGGGAGGCGCAGCTGGTGGATATAGAAAGGGAACTGGAACTGACCAGGAAGGGTGAGATTGAACCAGTTGGGGCACCCTGTGTAAGCTGGCTTGGTGTTCCCCTGAAGCACGAAGGGAAAACCATCGGTGTTTTTGCTGTTCAGTCCTATTCGGAAGAGGTGGTCTATACCCAGTCCGATGCCGGATTGCTTGAGTTTGCCAGCGACCAGATCGCCCTGGCCATTGAACGGCGCAGGCACCAGGACAACATCAGGGCTACCCAGGAAAAACAGCGGAGGGTTTTCGAATCGTCGCCTGACCCCATGATCGTGGTGGATCGCAATGCCCTGATTACGGACTTTAACAGTGCATTTGTGGAAGTGTTCAATGTGAATCCTCAAATTGTACGCGGGGAAAAGATATTCAGGTTTATCAACCCGGTCCACTGGAGGCAGGCCATTCAGGACTTTAACCTAACCTGGGAGTCAGGTTATCTGAAAAACCTGGAATACCAGATTGTGCGTCCCGATGGATCCACATTTGAAGGTGAAGCTTCCAGCGGGGCCATATATGACAGGGAAGGAAAACCTGATTCCATGGTCCTCATTCTGAAGAACATCACCGAAAGGAAAGAGGCAGAACGGAAGCTTCTGGAGGCCAAGATCAAGGCTGAGGAGTCGGATAAGCTGAAAACGGCCTTCCTGTCCAACATGTCCCATGAGATCCGGACACCCATGAATGCCATCGTGGGTTTTTCTGATCTGCTCTCGGATGAGGGATTATCTTCGGAGGAACGAAGGGATTTCATTGCCCAGATCAACCAGGGAGCCGACGACCTCATGAGGCTCATCGATGACATCATTGATATTGCCAAGATCGAGGCAGGTCAGGTAAATGTTCATATTGCCGAATGTTTTGTAAGGGATCTGTTCAAGGAGTTGCACCTGATCTTTATTCAGAATATCAAGCGATCGGGTAAGGACAATGTTTCCATCAATGTCAGATGGCACTGGCCTGTAAGTGACCTGGCCATCTATACAGATCCATTCAGGCTGAAACAGATTCTGATGAACCTTCTGGGAAATGCAGTGAAGTTTACGGATGAGGGAGAGATAATACTTGGAATTGAGGAGCACAAAAAAGGAATTAAGTTCTACGTGAAAGACTCCGGAATTGGAATCAGGGAGGAGAAACAGCGGGTGATCTTCGACCGCTTTATGCAAGGGCACGAGAACAAAACCAAACTTTATGGGGGAACCGGTTTGGGACTTGCTATTTCGAAGAATCTTACCGAAATACTTGGCGGGGAGATCGGGGTGGATTCAAAATCGGGGGAGGGCGCTACTTTCTGGTTTATTCTTCCGCGCAATGAGGTCCCACTGAAATATGAGGCAGCATTGAGGGCTCCCGTATCGGAGGTGAAATCCTGGGAAGGAAAGAAATTGTTGATTGCCGAAGATGATCACTCCAACTACTATTTTCTCTATGAGGCCCTGAAAGATACAGGCGTAGAGATCCACTGGTCCAAGGATGGTGAGGAAACGCTTGCCATGTTCCGGAGCATTCCGGACCTCAGCCTGGTTCTGATGGACATCAATATGCCTATCAAGAATGGTTACGAGTGCACACGGATCATCAAAGAGGAGCGGCCCGATCTGCCGGTGATTGCACAAACTGCCTATGCCATGTCGGGTGAGCGGGAGATCAGCCGGGAAGCGGGGTGTGATGATTACCTGGCCAAGCCCATCAAGGTGAAAGAGTTGCTTGAAACCCTCGCCAACCACATGTAGTGCCTAGTGCCTAGTACTCAGTGCCTGGTAGTGCATAGCACTGAGTACTGAGTACTGAGTACTGAGCACTAAGTACTACCCAGGATGTTGTTGATTTGCTCCTCGGTTTTGTACAACCTGTCCCGGCAGATCTTTAATAGCTGCGTGACCCGGTTTACCTTTGCGGCCAGTTCATCCACACCCAGATCGCCCTCTTCAATTTTCCCGAGGATTTCTTCGATTTCCTGCACAGCAGCGTCATAAGCAATCTTCACTTTAGTCATCTTTCCTGTCGATTTTTTCTGTTTTACTGAATACAGTTCCCCGATAAAGCCGGGTTTCCAGAAGATCACCGGGGCTGATCTCCTGAACGCCCTTCAGGACTTTGCCCTTATGGAGGGTCATGGAATAGCCTCTTTTAAAGATATTTTCCGGATTTACCAGACCGTTCCTGGTTTCCAGAAGGGCCAGGTGATCCCTTTTCCTGGCAAATATGGTGTTGATGCCCCTTTGAATCATCATGGAGGAATGTTGCAGAAAACCGGCTTCCTTTTGCAGAAACTCCCGTATGAGGTGAGCCAGGTCCCCGGCATATTTTTCAAGGAGTATCTTTCGTTGTTGCACGGTCCGGTTTACAGAAGCCGTGACCTGATCTCTGAAGGCAGAAAGCCTGAATTCAAATGCCAGCATCTGATCTATCAGGAATTCAGCTACTGCCGTAGGAGTTTTTAAGCCTCGCGCTGCGACCATATCTGCCACCGATTCGTCCCTCTCATGACCGATTCCGGTGATCACCGGCAAAGGAAACTGGGTGATGTAGAAGGCAAGTTCGTAATCGTTGAAGCACTCCATATCGGCCCTGGAACCTCCCCCTCGAATGATAACCACACAATCGTATTGATCCTCTGACTCGTAAATCTGGTCCAGTGCCTGCATGATGGAAGCTGGTGCCTGATCACCCTGCATGACTGCATTGAAGAGGCAGGTGTGAAACCGGTATCCCTGGCTGTTTCCGGTGATGGAATCCATGAAGTCCCCGAACCCGGCAGCACTTTCCGAGGAGATGACTGCAATGTGTTGGGGGACGGCGGGAAAAGGCAGTTCCCTGTTCATCTCCATCACTCCTTCCTCCCTGAGTTTTCGGATGACCTCCTGTTTCTTTCTGGCCAGGTCACCCAGCGTATAGGCCGGATCTATATCTGTAAGGTTGATGCTGAATCCAAACTGCGGGTGGAATTCCACGCTGCCTTTGAAGAGAAGCTTGATGCCACTTTTCAGTTGCATTCCTGTAGTTGCCTCAAAAAAGGGCCTGAGCATGTTGAAGCGGGAGGCCCAGATGGTGGCCCGGGCGCGGGCCCGGATGCCGCTGTTATCAGGATCCTTCTCGATGAGTTCCAGGTAACAGTGACCCCGCTGGTTTACATGAAATTCCAGGATTTCTGCCATGATCCAGGTTGAATCCGGGAATCCCTCTTTCAGGGTAAGGCTTACCCTTTCCAGAAGTTCTGAAAGAGAGGTGGATCCTTCCTTCATTATTGTTTGATGAGTCGTGCGTGGTACATGCTGGTTGATGTAATGACTTCCAGAATATACACCCCGGGTTTTAGTTCTCCGGTCCGTGTCAGTTCGCCTGGCAAATGTACCAGCTCTGTTATGATCCTTCTTCCGCTCATATCATAGCAGGTGAGGGTGTATTGGCCCGGTTCGGATCCGGGCAGGTTGATTTGTACATGATCACGGCCCGGATTGGGATAGATCTCCAGCCGACCGTAAACCTTGCTTTCCCTGATGCTGCTTATCTCCCAGAATGCCCTGGCAAAACTGGGAATGCCAAATCCATAAGTGTTGTCCGGATGATGGAACCTGTCCCCGGTTCCCCGGATCCTGTAGATCAGTTCTTTTGCCGGAAGGTCGGGATATGCCTGCCAGAGAGACGCCACGGAACCTGTAAGCAACGGGGCTGAAAAGGAGGTCCCGCTTCCTCTCCCAAAGCTGCCGTCGATATACTGGATTCCGGTCCCGCTGCCCATGGCCACCAGTTCCGGCTTGACCCTTCCGTCCCATGAAGGGCCCCTTGAACTGAATGTTGCTATCAAAGCCTCGCTGTTAACGGCACCTGCCGATAAAATGTCCAAGGCATCAGCCGGTGCAATGATCCTGTACCAGGAGTCTCGGCCCTCGTTGCCTGCGCTCTGGCATCCAACAATTCCTTTGGAAGCAAGCATGGAGGAAGCCCTGGAAATGAATGAGGTCTTTCCGTCCATATCCAGGTAGGTGTAGTCGTACTGTGTTCCGTCAAAATCAAAATAGCCCAGTGAGGTATTGAATACATCGAACCCCAGGCTGTCCATATACTCGGCGGCTTCGATCCAGGCAATCTCCTCAATCATGGTTTCCTTGAAAACATTTTCCGTTGCACAAAGGAAATAGTTTGCATGGGGCGCAGTCCCCACCATTTGCCCGCCCAGATGCGCTCCCATTATAGAGAGCACGTACATGCCGTGGTTGTTCACCAAATGAAAAACCGAAGTATCGTTCACATAATTTCTGGTACCCAGCAAGCGACCGTCGCTGATCATGGATCTGAACGAGGGCAGGGTGTCCACGTTTCTGAATCCTGCATCGAGGACAGCGATCCAGACTCCACCGCCCGTATAACCCTCCTGGTGCAAAATCTCCATATCCAGTTGTCTTACCTGTTCTGTGGCAATCCCATAATCAAATACGGGCGGAGATTCCAGGGGTGGATCAAACCGGGTTCCTGATGGTACCGGGGGAAACCAGACATCGTCGTCGGCCGGTTCCCAGGCAATGGTATCCACGAACGGTTTTTCCAGGACCTCCCGGTACAACTGTTCACTTGCATTGACCATGGCCAGACCGTTCAGCCACCGTGAGACATGCCTGACCTGAACACCCATGGCCTTCAACTCATCCACATATGCCCTGGTAACAGGTTCATCGGTATGATTCACCGCAAGGCCCTGCCAGGCTCTTCGGTTTACAGAGCGTTCAGAAAGGAAATCTCCGGGCAGGTCAATCCGTGTTCCATTGTCATTTTTATCGGTGAAATAGATCCAGTATACACCATCACCGATCTGTTGTGCAGAGACAACAGACGCAAGGAACAGCAGGGATGCCAGTATCCGGAACCTCATGTGATTCTTCTGGTTTATACAACGGACCTGCTAGAACAGCTGGACAGGTTCCGGTGCAAGAATGGTATCGTATTTCAGCAGGGTATCCTGCATAATCTTCATGTATTTCTCCTGGTCCACCGGACTCCCCTTATCGTAGTCAAGTGTGTAAAGGACCTTACCCGAGTCGTCATAGTAATTCCATGTCCCGTTTGATTGATCGTCCAGGTAAGTGCCACTCATCATCAGCGTATTGTTTGAGAAGTAGACCTCGTAAGGTCCGTTGAGCATGTTGTTTCTGTAAAAGCCTTTCAGCCGGATGGAGCCATCTTCGAAATACTGATTCCAGGGCCCTTCCCGGCTGTTCTGTTCCCAGTGTACCTCTTCCGAAACTCCGCCTGTATGGTAATACCTAAAAGCTTTGCCCTGCAGTTTGCCCAGGAGGTAGCTTTCACGGATCCGGACTGTACCGTCATATTCAGAATAATAGGTCCATACAGAGTCCTTCAGCTGCCCGACATATTTTCCAACCGCAGCTTTCTTTCCGCTTTTATAGAACATCTCCGCGGTGCTTCGATCCTCATCCGGATGGAAGACCATTTTTGCCCGGATCACATTGTTATCATAATAGCGGGTCATCAAACCCACAGGCCTTCCCTCATGAAACGTGGCTTCATAAAGGGTATTGCCGTTGGGGTATTCAACCCGCCAGGGTCCGGTCTTTCTGCCCAGTTCATCCAGCTGGTTTTGACCCCTAACGCCGAGGGTCCCCATAACCCAGAAAAGTAGTATAAAGATGTTCTTCATGGCAGCTCAAATATAGTCAAAAAAAAAGCTGCCTACCCGGAGGAGACAGCTTTTCATAAACCGCACTGCGGTGGTTGTATCTATTTTACTTCTTCGAAGTCGACGTCGGTAACCTCACCGTCATTGCCCTTGCCCTGAGGGGCATCCTGTGGAGCTTCTCCGCCTGGCTGCCCGGATGCTCCCGAAGCCTGTTGCGCATTATAGATGTCCTGGGATGCAGCCTGCCATGCGGTGTTCAGTGATTCCATGGCCTTGTCAATGGCAGCGATATCCTCTGACTTATGGGCTTCCTTCAGCTTGGTCAGGGCCTCTTCAATAGAGGCTTTCTTTTCAGCCGGGATCTTGTTGCCAAATTCCTTCAGCTGCTTCTCTGTCTGGAATACCAGGCTGTCGGCATTGTTGAGTTTTTCGATACGCTCCTTGGCTGCTTTGTCTGCTTCCTCATTCTCCTGGGCTTCCTTTTTCATCTTTTCGATTTCAGCATCTGACAGACCCGAGGAGGCCTCAATACGGATGCTTTGTTCTTTACCGGTTCCTTTGTCCCTGGCTGAAACATTCAGGATTCCGTTGGCATCGATGTCAAATGTAACTTCGATTTGCGGGAGTCCACGGGGTGAAGGCGGTATACCGTCCAGGTGGAACCTGCCGATGGTCTTGTTGTCCTTGGCCATGGCCCGTTCTCCCTGTAATACATGAATCTCCACCGACGGTTGGTTGTCAGCTGCTGTTGTGAAGGTCTGGGTTTTCTTGGTGGGAATGGTTGTATTGGACTCAATCAGCTTCGTATTCACGCCTCCCATGGTCTCGATACCCAGTGAAAGGGGAGTCACATCAAGCAGCAACACGTCTTTTACCTCCCCTGTGAGCACACCGCCCTGGATGGCAGCTCCCACGGCAACCACCTCATCGGGATTCACACCTTTCGATGGTGTTTTTCCGAAGAAATCCTGTACAACTTTCTGAATCGCAGGAATCCGCGTGGATCCGCCTACCAGGATCACCTCATTAATCTGCGATGCATTGTATCCTGAGTCCTTCAATGCCTTTTTGCAGGGTTCGATGGTTGCCTGTATCAGTGTGTCGGCCAGACTCTCGAATTTGGCCCTGGAGAGACTTTTCACAAGATGTTTTGGGACGCCATCAACCGGCATGATATAAGGAAGGTTGATTTCTGTCTGGGTGGAACTGGAGAGCTCAATCTTGGCTTTTTCAGCAGCTTCCTTCAGGCGCTGCAGTGCCATGGGATCTTTTTTCAGGTCAAGACCTTCGTCCTTCTTGAACTCGTCGGCCAGCCAGTCGATGATCACCTGGTCGAAATCATCACCTCCCAGGTGGGTGTCGCCATTGGTGGATTTCACCTCGAATACACCGTCACCCAGTTCAAGGATGGAAATGTCAAAAGTACCTCCGCCCAGGTCAAATACAGCGATTTTAAGATCCGTTGTCTTCTTGTCCAATCCGTAAGCAAGTGACGCAGCAGTAGGCTCATTGATAATCCGCTTCACCTTCAATCCGGCTATTTCACCGGCTTCCTTGGTGGCCTGACGCTGAGAATCACTGAAATAGGCAGGGACGGTAATCACTGCCTCTGTGACTTCATGTCCGAGGTAATCTTCAGCGGTCTTCTTCATTTTCTGAAGGACCATGGCCGAAATCTCCTGGGGGGAATATTTGCGGTCATCAATCAGTACACGGGGTGTATTGTTTTCACCCTTGACCACTTTATACGGAACCCTTGCAATTTCCTTGCTCACCCTGTCAAAGGTCTCGCCCATAAAGCGCTTGATGGAGGAAACGGTCTTGGTAGGATTGGTAATAGCCTGCCTTTTGGCCGGATCACCAACTTTCCTTTCACCATTTTCAACAAATGCAACCATGGAGGGTGTGGTGCGTTTCCCTTCACTGTTGGGGATAACAACCGGTTCGTTGCCTTCCATTACAGACACACAAGAATTTGTGGTTCCCAGGTCTATTCCGATAATCTTACTCATAATTATTTTCTGTTTATTAGCTATCTGATTTTTGCTTGTACCTTTTGCCTATCTAAGATTATGCCACAATGTATATTTCCGATCCTGATGTAAAAATGACACAATAATGCAAAGCTCATTCCCATTTTGATGTCAGGTTTACTGACAAATTGGCTGCCAATTGGTTTTTTATTATAAACTTTACACCCGCTAATCCTCTAACGATTTACCGGTTAACTTTAACCTGTTAACTTTAACCTGTTAACTTTAACTTTTACCTTTTACCTGAGAAAACATGACCCTGCACAGCAACGTAAAACGTGTTACCACCCATGTGCTTCATGCCATGAAGCTTAAAGGGGAGAAGATTGCCATGCTCACAGGCTATGATTATTCCTTTGCCCGTCTTCTGGACCAGGCGGGGATTGATGTGATCCTGGTGGGAGATTCTGCATCCAATGTGATGGCGGGTTATGAAACAACCCTGCCCATCACCCTCGACAACATGATTTATCATGCAGCCTCAGTGGTCCGGGCCACAAGCCGTGCACTGGTGGTGGTGGATCTTCCTTTCGGAACATATCAGGGAAATTCCAAGGAGGCTCTGGCTTCAGCCATCCGGATCATGAAAGAGACGGGGGCCAGTGCTGTCAAACTTGAAGGAGGAGTGGAGATCGTTGAATCCGTAGAAAGAATTCTTTCAGCCGGGATACCGGTGATGGGACACCTGGGACTTACACCCCAGTCCATTCATAAATTCGGGACCTATGTGGTCAGGGCAACTGACAGGGAGGAGGCAGAAAAATTGAAAACAGACGCGATCGCTCTGGCGAAAACAGGGTGTTTTGCCATTGTTCTGGAGAAGATTCCAGCTGCTCTGGCCGGAGAGGTGACCAATGGAATCAGCATTCCCACCATCGGGATCGGGGCCGGTTCGGAGGTTGACGGACAAGTACTGGTCCTCCATGACATGCTGGGCATCACGCAGGAATTTTCACCCCGGTTTCTCCGCAGGTATCACAACCTTCAGATGGAAATCAAGGGAGCAGTGTCCAATTATATTGAAGATGTCCGCACCAAAAAATTCCCCAGCGAAAAAGAACAGTATTAGTGCTTGGTACTCAGTGTACTACGCACTAACTGAGTACTAAGTACTATGCACTAAGTACTATGCACCAGGCACTTAATTACGAACGAAGTGAGTAATTTGAAACCTCCGGTTCCGATTTTGTATGAGGACAATCACCTGATGGTGGTGAACAAGCGGGTTTCTGACATTGTTCAGGGTGATCAGACCGGTGACCCGTCCCTTGACCAGTTGTTAAAGGAGTTTATCAAAATCAGGGATAACAAGCCCGGTGAAGTGTTCCTGGGCATACCCCACCGGATCGACAGGCCGGTCAGCGGAGCAGTGATCTTTGCCAAGACAAGCAAAGCTTTAAGCCGGATGGCCAGACTATTCAAGGAGAAGGAGGTGGAAAAGATTTACCATGCCATTGTTGAAGAAAATCCCAAGCCTGAATCGGGCACCCTTGAACACTACATGACCCGGAATACCAAGCAGAACAAAAGCTATGTGCACGGGAAAGAGGTGCCCAATTCCAAGTGGGCGTGTCTCCATTACAGAAAGCTGGCTTCATCTGACAACTATCATCTTCTGGAAGTAATATTGGAAACCGGCCGTCACCACCAGATCCGTGCGCAGCTTGCCGGAATGGGATGGGTCATCAAGGGGGACCGTAAATACGGAGCCCGCCGGACCAACAAGAACGGCGGGATCAGCCTGCATGCACGCAGGATATCTTTTATACATCCAGTAAGCAGTGAGCGGGTAGAGGTATTGGCGCCCTATCCCAAAATGGATATTTTCCCTGTATTCTTCAAGGATTAGTTAATCTCAGGGGGCCTTTTTGAAAACGAAAGGCAGAGGTAGCAAATCGGTGGACTGGCGAAGTACCTGTATCTTTTTCCGTCCATAAAGAATGACCTCAAGGGGAACTCCCTGATGCATCTCTTTTTCATAAAGTACTTGCCTGCAACCTCCGCAGGGGGTCACGGGTTCCTCCTGGAATATACCATTCTCCATGGCAGCAATGGCGATGCTTATGGCCGGGACATCCGGGTAGTGTGATCCTGCATAAAAAATGGCCACCCTCTCGGCGCAAAGCCCCGATGGATATGCTGCATTCTCCTGGTTGTTTCCTGTGATGATTTTCCCGTTCCCGAGAAGGACAGCCGCCCCCACATGATACGATGAATAAGGGGCATATGCTCTTCCGGCGGCCTCCATGGCCTGTCTGACAAGATCAGCCCGTGGATCAGGCAGATCTCCCAATCGGTCATACTCGGCTATGCGTATGGTAAAGGCCCTTTGTTTCATCCGAATAAATTTAAGGATTAAAATACTTATGCAGGAAAATGTTATAAACGCCCGCCAAAGAGGATCATTTGTTAAAAACTCGAGAGGGGATATGCATTCCATATCCCTATTTTTACGGTGTGTCAATTGGAAAACTATTGGAGATGAACACGAAGAGAGGGTGGCCTTTGGTCTGTATAATCATTTGTATACAAATGCAGGGTCAGGGTCAGGGCGGGAAGCAGATGACAAGGGAAGCGTATGTGAGTGTCTATTCTGAACTTGCCATGAAGGAAATGATCCGTGTGGGGATCCCTGCCAGCATCACGCTCGCCCAGGGCTGCCTGGAGTCCAATAACGGCAACAGCCGCCTGGCTGTAAAGGGCAACAACCATTTTGGGATCAAGTGTCATGAGTGGACCGGCAGGAAGATTTACCATGATGATGAAACCCGGGATGAGTGTTTCCGTGTCTATGATTCTCCATATGAATCCTTCATTGATCACTCCGATTTTCTGACCGCCAAACCCAGGTATGCACCCTTGTTCGAGTTAAAACCTTATGACTACAGGGGATGGGCAAAAGGTTTGAAAAATGCGGGTTATGCCACGGCATCCAATTATGCTGAACTGCTAATCCAGATCATTGAGGAGAATGAATTGTACCGCTATGATGTGCTGGTACTTGAAGGGGGAATCGGTATGGGAATTGACAGTACCACGGTGGCCCATCAACATGGTTATCACACTGTGCGGAACGTTATGGTGAATAACGGGATCGAGTACATCCTTGTGGAACCGGGCGATACACCCGAATCCCTGAGGGATGAGATGGATCTTTACCACAACGAGCTGTTCAGGTACAACAACCTGTATAAAGGAGAGAGGCTAAAACCCGGACAGGTAATTTACCTGCAGCCCAAGAGGCGGAAAGCAGCCAGGGGCAATGAGATCCATGTGGTGAAAGAAGGGCAGACCATGTATGATATTTCACAGCTCTATGGCGTTAAAATGAAGTACCTCTACCGCTTGAACCTCATGAGTGAAGGAGAGCAACCGGTGGAAGGCACTGAGATTTACCTGCGCCGTAAAAAGCATGGGCCCGTCATCAAGCCGGCACCCTTGCCGGAGCCACCTCCTGAGGAGATCATGGAGTTCAGATTCGAAGAATAGGAGCCCGGATTATTCGGGGGGGCTTACCGGGCCGTAATAGGAAATGGCCTGCCGCCTGGGACTGGTGATGGTCAGGTTTCCGTAGCCACTATAACTTACAGAAAGTATGGCACTGTACCTGTCGTTGTCACCGTTGATCTGGAATCTTACAGTAACGTTTCTTTTCCTCTCATTGGTGGTGATCTCCAGATTTTCCGGTTCGCCGTCAAATACCACGCCGCCGTCAACCGCGTAACTTGCCTGGTAGGCCCTTCCGAAATAAGGCAGGTGAGCCTTGAATGCTCCCTCTTTGGCAGTCATGGTATAGAGGGAGGAGGGATTGATGGTCCTGCCACCTGTTGGGTTCACTGACCGGATCCTGAACGCATAGTTTCCACTTTCAATAAGCGCAGTCATCTGCCTGAAAGCTTCATCTTTCTTTTCACTCTTTTGAGCCTGCAGGTTCGCCGAACCTGATGTGAGCAGAACCAATACGAGTAGGGAAATACCTGCTTTTTTCATTCTAATTCGCTTTCTGTTTTTCCTTTATCCCATAACAGGTATGGAGCCGGATTGTTTAAAACGTGTTGATTCTTTTGACTGTCAAAACTTTACAATGACCATCCCATGTCTTAAATTTATACAAAAATAGTGATCATGACCGAATCCGAAAGCATGCCCCTGAAGATGATCCTGCCACCCGACGGAAGGCAGACGAGGATCGACTTTTTTGGAGAAAGGCCTGTGAAAAAGATGTCCGGTGAATGGTGGCATTCACTCTCATCCTGGTTCAGGCATGACCATCATGCAAACAACCCCAATCTTGGGTTTTATGACCAGCAACTTGAAAAAGAGGGTTATTCGCAGAAATCCAGGAAAAGTTACCTGTTCATGATGAAGCACTTCTTCGATTATTTTGAAGAACTGAATCCCAAGGAGATTACCATGGGGGAGATCGAGGATTACAACTTTGAGTTTTTTGTTTCGGGCAGGTATTCCAGGTCTTATCAGCTTCAGTTCATCAATGCCATCAAGCTCTATTATCAGCTCACAGAAGGGATTGAACTCAACCTGAAACAGCTCCGAAAAACCGGGATTGGAAGGTAAACAGGCTTGCGCCCCGTAAAAACTCCCCGGTCTCCATTCTACATTTGCCTTCCATCTGCAGCGATTGAATGTGCAGAAAACCATCATTTGCAGCCACCTTCATCTCATTCTTTCCATCGGTGATCAAATCACCGGGTTGATGTGTGTGAACGGCTGGTTCAAAACCGGCCTGATAGATCTTGAACAGTTTCTTTCCGTTATCCGTTTTTTGCAGGTACGTGAATGCCCCGGGATAGGGACTGAGGCCCCTGACCAGGTTGACCACATCCCTCCCGGGCCTGTTCCAGTTAATCAGGCAGTCCTCCTTATGAATTTTCGGAGCTTTGTTGAGCGCTTTTCCCTGTCCGATCCATTGATCCTGGGGATGCGATTTCAGACTGCCTTCAGCCAGCCGTTGTACGGTTTTTAGCACAAGGCTGGCTCCCATCTCCTTGAGCCTGTCATGAAGTTCACCTGCCGTTTCCTTCTCTCCGATGGGTGTTTCCTCCTGCAGCAGGATGTTGCCTGTATCGATCTGTTCATCGATCATAAATGAGGTTACCCCGGTCCGGGTTTCACCATTGATGATGGCATGGTTGATGGGAGCTGCACCACGGTAGTCAGGAAGAAGTGAGGCATGAAGGTTAAAGGTCCCCAGGGTTGGAATGCTCCAGAGTTCCCTGGGGAGCATTCTGAAAGCAACCACCACCTGCATGTGAGGAGCAAGATGACCAAGTTCTGAGATAAAGCCGGGATCTTTCAGATTTTCCGGCTGCAGGACAGGCAGCCCATAAGCTGTGGCAAATTGTTTTACTGCCGTCTGCCGGATTTTTTTACCGCGTCCTGCAGTTTTGTCAGGGGCTGTGATTACTGCAAGCACATTCCATCCGGTTTCCAGCAGTTTTTCCAAAGGTGCCACCGCGAACTCGGGTGTGCCCATATAAACGATCCGAAGGGAACTATGCTCCATTCTGATGGGGATTCTCGTATTTTGCAATGTTGAGGAAGTGTCCCATTTTATCCCGTTTGGTCTCCAGGTAGAACTGGTTGTGCCTGTTGGGTTTTATTTCAAGAGGGATGGTTTCAACGATTCTCATGCCATAACCTTCCAGCCCGGTTTTCTTCACCGGGTTGTTGGTGATAAGCCGGATGTTCCTGATTCCCAGTGCATGAAGCATCCCTGCACCGATACCGTAATCACGTTCATCATCCTTAAAGCCCAGTTCAACATTGGCCTCCACTGTATCACGGCCCTCTTCCTGCAGCTTATAGGCTTTCATTTTGTTGTAGAGTCCGATTCCCCGGCCCTCCTGGTTCAGATAGATGATGGCACCCTTTCCCTCCTTCTGAACCATGCGCATTGCCTCATGAAGCTGGTCTCCGCAGTCACAACGGTAAGATCCGAATATGTCGCCGGTAACACATGATGAGTGCACCCTCACCAGCACATGGTCTCTTTCATCCCATTTTCCGATGATAAGGGCCACATGTTCAAGACCGTTGGATTTCTGAATAAAAGGGATCAGGTTGAAGTCACCGTATTCGGTTGGAAGATGTACCTCTGTTCCTTTGAGTACAATGCTGTCGGTATGCAACCGGTATGCGATCAGGTCCTTGATGGAAATGATTTTCAGCTTGAATGTGCGTGCCAAATCCATCAACTCCGGAAGGCGGGCCATGGTACCATCCTCGTTCATGATCTCCACCAGAACACCTCCCGGCTTCAATCCGGCCAGTCTGGTCAGGTCCACAGCTGCCTCTGTATGTCCTGCACGTCTCAGCACCCCCTGTCTCTTGGCTTTCAGCGGGAAAATATGTCCGGGTCTTGCCAGATCATCCGGACGGGTTAAAGGATCCACCAGGGCCCTTAGTGTTTTCGCCCTGTCGGAAGCTGAAATGCCCGTGGTTGTTCCGTGGCCAAGCAGATCCACTGAAACGGTGAAAGCCGTGGCATGGTGGCTCGTGTTGGAAGAGACCATCATGGGCAGGTCCAGATCGGCACAGCGCTCCTCGGTGATGGCTGCGCAAATCAGCCCTTTGCCCTGACTGGCCATGAAATTCACCGTTTCAGAGGTGATCAATTCAGCTGATGCAACAAAATCCCCTTCATTCTCACGGTTTTCGTCATCCACAACGATGATGGTATTTCCTTGCTTAATCTCAGCAAGGGCTTCTTCTATGCTATTCAGACTCACCCTGGTTTCTCCTGGTTGGTTGCCATACATTGCTTTTAATACCTCCAATATATCTTATAAAACCTGCCAGCAAGGCGAGGTTCATGATTACAAAATGTGAAATAAACCGCAAAGGTATATTATGAATCTTGAATAACCGCAAAAAACGGTCAAGAACAGGGACCAGCAGAAAGATGACCTGTAACAGGGCAAATGACATGTATAGCGGGTGATCCACTCCAAGAGCGATGGATGTGCCAAGGGTGATGATCACCAGGAATGGGACAAACCAACGAATGACCTTGTGTGAAAGGAAACAGAATGCCACACCGGCACGTCCAGAGAACAGAAGGAAACCAAACTCAACCAGGTTTTGAAAATTGCCTGCAGAAATTCGTGTTTTACGGCGATACTCTTCCTTCAGATCATTGGATACATCTTCATAAACCTTTGCGTCGATGTGGCTGATGCAACGGAATCCCTGTTGCAGCACTGACATATTGATATAGAAATCATCCACAAGGAAGTGATCGGGTACAGGACGGTAATTGCGTTTCCTTACGGCATAACAACCCCCGAACGGACCCATCATGGAACCCCATAGAACGCTTTCATTGTATTTGATCCTTACTTCACGGCTGATATAAAATTTCTCCTGGTGGGAGATTCCGTCTTTCTTCAGCCTGGTATTCACCATGCATGTATCCACAAGTCCGATACCCGATTCACTGAATGAACCTGCCAGTTGCTTCAGCGTATCCCTGCCCAGCATCACATTGGCATCGGTGATTACCAGGATTTCCCCCTTTGATTCTTCTGCAAGCCGGTTGACCACACCCGGTTTCCCGGTACGGGTATTGAATTCAAAGACCTTAACATCCTGATGATCCTTTTCAAGGCGGCGCAGGATCTGGTTGGTACGGTCGGTGGAAGCATCAGATCCAACAAGGATCTCAAACCGGTCAGCGGGAAAATCCGAATCCAGGACCGAGTTGATTTTTTCTTCGATGACCTCCTCCTCATTGAATGCAGCTACAATAACGGACACAAACGGCAGGCTTCCCTTCTTTATTTCCGGGTGCTTCATTGACTTTCCGGCAGCCATCAGCTGGAGTATAAAAGGGAACAGGATATAGGTATAGAATATCAGGAAAATACTGATCCAGAAAAAAACCTGAAGGAAAATCATACCTGTTCGTTAAAAAACCGGCTTAGCCGTGCTGAAATCCCAAAGGTATCAAATTTCTCCTGAATGAGGGTCCTGCCGGCTTCCACCAGTGTCCGGGCTTTGATGTCATCAGTCAACAGGGTAAGCACTTGATCTTTAAATACCTCAGGTTTATCGCTCACCAGAACTTCCCGGCCGGATTCTGCAGGGATGCCTTCGATGCCAACGGGTGTGGTTACTACAGGACGACCAAGCGCCATGGCCTCTATGATCTTGATCCTGATTCCGCTGCCGGTGAGCAGGGGGGCGATCATGACCCTGTGGGCCTTCATGAATTCCCTGGCATCTTCCACCTCTCCATGGTAGATGATCTTCTTGTCCTGTAGGAGCCGCATCACTGAGCGGGGAGCATTCCGTCCAGCCACGTGGAACCGGATTCCGGGAACAGCCTCACACAATGAAGAAAACACATTTTCCAGGAACCATTTTAAACCCTCCTGGTTTGGGAGCCAGTCCAGTGCACCGATGAAGAACAGGGAGGTATCGGCCGGGATGGCGGTTTGGGGGTACGCTTCCATGGAGAGACCGGTGGGAATGGTAATGGCCGGCAGTTTGGAACCCTGTCCAACAAAATAGGCTAAATCCAACGGGCTGATGGTAACCAGACAGTCGCAGTGACCAACCACTTTCATTTCGAAACATTCCACCCTTGATGCCATGTTGGCCAGATACCATTTCTTCAGCCGGGATTTTTCACGGGTTGCTTTTCTTTTCCAGATGAGGTGTTCCACATTGTGGGCCCTGAGAGAGACTTTTGCCTTGCACCCTGCCCTGATTGTATCCAGGTAGTGACCCGGGTAGGGGCCTTCCAGCTGAACCAGATCGAACGCTTCCTGCATGAGAAGCACCTCCAGACGCTTTCTGAAATCCTGCCTGTTGAATCGCTCGGCAATGTAGGGTTCACTTGAAAACAAAAGATTGATCAGCAGGCGAAGCGGTTTGATAGAGCTGTCGCAGTCAATGGCAAGAAATCTGATCCTTTCACTCAGCGCTGTGGGAATCTCTTTCACCGGGAAGTTGTGCTTGAGGGTATTCAGAGACATGCAGGTGACCTGGTTCCCTGCATCAGTAAGGCCGGTCAGCATGTTCAGTGTGGCTATGGAACCTCCGTCCCTGGGGGGAAATGGAAGTTTGTTGGTCAGTACAAGGATCTTCATGATGAACGGAACCGTTTTTTCATGCGCAGGCTCAGTTTCTTAAACCAGGTGAAATAGGTGTCTATATTCAGGATCACCGAATCGTTGGCAGCCTTGTATGTGAGCCATATGCTTACAGGAATCAGGATGATGGTGGAGATCCACATTCCGGCGAATGGAGGTAAGAGACTTTCCCGGGCAAATTTCTCTCCGATCATGGAGATAACATAGTAAACCAGGAACAGGAGTACGCTGACAATAACGGGCATGCCGAGACCTCCTTTCCGGATAATAGCACCCAGGGGAGCACCAATGAAAAAGAAAATCAGGCAAAGCAGCGAATAGGTGTATTTGCGATGGATCTCTATCTCGTATCGCCTTAACCTGGCCACTTTCCACTCTGTGGTACTCACGTTGGAATTGGTTACTGATTTGTTGCTCCTTGCAAAGTTAATGGCCTGTGTGATGGCCCTTCTGCGTTCCAGTTTGCTCAGTTCCGAAAAGGCAGAATCCACATGGACAGGCTGGATCCTTATTTCCCTGGCTTCTTCTGCCTTTTTGGCGGAATCAGGATGGAGAACAGGCTTGGTGATCAGGATCCCCTTGGGCTTTCCTATAAGGCTATGTTGTATGGTACTTTGAAATTTATCCAGAACCATATTCAGATCCTGGGTAAGTGAATCATCGAAATGATGCAATTGTTCAAGGTTCAGCATGGAATAAGAGTTACGGAACAAATTTTCATCGCTCCTGTTGAGGCCAAACCCCGTCATTTCAATGATCATCTCCTGTTGTTCGAATTGGTCCCTCCGGTGGGGATAGCTTTTAACCTGTCTGTTCTGCTCCTTTTCCTTCTGAAGCTCCCGATAGGATTTACCATTATAGAGCGTGAGCTGCAGATGTTTTTCATCAGTGGACATTTTCATATAACCCGAATCGGCAATGGTTACACTTACATTGCCGCTCTTTCCGGTATGGTCAAAGATCAGGATGTCTTTCAACAGGCTTGTCCTGCTGTCCCTGTCCCCGATCCGGATGGAATAGCCCTCCAGGGTGTTGTCAAATACCCCGGGTTTGATGGTTAATTCGGGTCTTTGCTGCTGGATATCGTAAAGCAATGACCTCATCTTCAGGTTGGAGTAGGGGAGTACATGGTTTGAAAAGAAGAATGCACCCACCGCGATAAATGCAGAAAGGATGATCACCGGTGTCATGATCCGGAACAGGGAGATACCTGAGGACTTGAATGCCAGCAGTTCCAGGTTTTCAGCCAGGTTACCGAAGGTCATCAGGCTGGCCAGTAACACGGCCAGTGGAATGGCAAGGGGAACCAGTGTTGCACTGGTATAAAGCAGGAATTCGGAGATAACACCGAATTCAAGACCCTTTCCTATCAGGTCATCAATATATTTCCAGAGGAATTGCATCAGAAGAATAAAAATCACAAAGAAGAAAGTGAGGACCAGTGGACCCACAAAGGACTTGATGACCAGTAGATGCAGCTTTTTCACACGAATACGATTCGTTCCTTAATTTTCAACGAAAACAAAGGTAGTTTATTTTGGAAAAGATACGGAGCTCCGAAAACCGTGTTCTAATTACAGCCCGATGGCGTGTTTGAGTTCTGAAATCTGGGAATCCCAGAGGTCAATGGCATCATCTTTTTCATCCTCTTCAGCGAAATCAGTGATCAGCAGAGCCACATCACCGGTGAGTTCATGGATATGGATTTTGAACTCGAAGAAGGTCTGGTCATCCTCATCGTCCCAATGAAACCGTATTATTTTATTGGCCTTTTTCTGCAACACTGTGGCCTCCTGTTCAGCCCCTTCCCAAATGAAAGTATATTTTCCCTTTCTCAGGTTCACATCATCGGCAAACCATTCTGATAATCCTTCCGGTGTGGCAAGCCTGTTGAACAGGATTGCGGGTGATGTATTGAGCGTATATTCAAGCTCATATTTCGTCTTCATACGCCGTGGGGATTTGACTGGTTAACTGCCGTACATGCAATATAATAAAATTCCGTGGAATTCAAAATTCAGTGTTTCAGGACAATTCACAATGATTCAAATGGCTAGAATGAGTATAAAAAAGGGGAGACTGGCGGATAAAGTTGGAAAGTAATTATATTTATGGCTTCCAAACCAGAAATAAAAAACAACCATGAGTGTAAAGAATGAATACAACAAGCGTGTCGTCATTGTGATTGCCAGTATCGCGGCCACAGGCGGACTTCTGTTCGGGTTTGACACGGGGGTGATCTCCGGTGCAATACCATTTTTACAGGACTTTTTTGAACTCACAGATTCACAGATTGAGAACCTAACTGCCCTTGGACTGATTGGTGCCGTTGCGGGCGCTCTGGTCACCGGAAGAATTACGGACTACCTGGGACGCAAGAAGGTGATCCTGGCCTCAGCGTTTATCTTTGCTACAGGAGCCATCTGGACAGGTCTTGCTCCAACAGTTACCCAATTGATGATCTCCCGGTTTTATCTGGGTCTGGCCATAGGTGTCTCATCATTTGCCGTTCCTTTGTATATCTCTGAAATATCACCAACAAAAATCAGGGGGACCCTGGTGTCCATGTTCCAGTTGTTGATTACAGTCGGTATCCTTGTTGCCTATCTTAGCGATAACGCCTTTGCTGACAACAGCAACCTTGAGAGCTGGCGCCCGATGTTGTTGGTGGGGGTTATTCCTGCTGTTGTTCTTTTCGTTGGAATGTTCTTCCTGCCGGAAACACCGCGCTGGTTAATGAGTAAGGGACGTGAAGAGGAGGGCGAAAAAGTACTCCGCAGGGTTGAAGATCCGTCGCTAATCGACAATTCCATGGTGGCTATGAGACGTGATCTTGCCATCGATGCGAGCCAGGCTGGTTTTAAAGAGATCTTCAAGCCCTGGCTGAGAAATGCGCTGATTATTGCTATGGGGATCATGTTCTTCCAGCAATTTGTAGGGATCAATACCGTGATCTACTATAGTCCGAAGATCTTCCTGGCAGCAGGATTTGAAGGTGCTGAAGCCGCCATTGCCGCGTCTGTAATTGTGGGTGCGGTCAATGTATTTTTTACCATTGTCTCCTTGTTTGTCATCGACAAACTGGGCAGAAGAAAACTGTACTTTATTGGTCTGTCAGGTATCGCTGTTGCGCTGGTAGGCATGGGACTTGGTTTCATGCTTCCGGGGGCAGGCAAATGGTTCCTGGTTGTTTCCATGCTGGTTTACATCGCCTTCTTTGCGATTAGTCTCGGACCACTGGGATGGTTGATCATTACCGAAGTATTCCCCACCAGGGTCCGCGGACTGGGATCTTCCATTGGTTCCCTTTCAAACTGGGGATTCAACACCCTTGTAGTCTGGACATTCTATAAAATGGCAAGTGCCATTGGCAATGCAAAAGATGTGGTTGTTCCTGAAGGGTCGGATCTGTCGGATATTTGCCCCAGTTGCGTGGGCAGTGTCTTCTGGATCTTTGCATTTGTTGCGCTGGTCGGACTGGTCTGGGGTTATTTCTATATCCCCGAAACCAAAGGCGTGTCCCTTGAGCAGATCGAGGAACACTGGAGACAGGGTAAAAAACCCAGGCATCTGAAAAAGTAAAATGATGGCATGCAGAAAACCCGGTCGATGCACCGGGTTTTTTGTATAAGAGCAAAAAAATCCGAACTGATGACTCCTTTTCTTGAGCTGGCAAAAAGCCGGTACTCGTGCCGGAATTATAACTCCAGGCCCGTTGAGGCTGAAAAACTGGAACGGATCCTGGAGGCGGGAAGGGTTGCCCCCTCGGCAGTGAACTTTCAGCCCTGGCACTATTATGTAATCCTTGATCCGGGAAGCCTGGAGAAGTTTTGGGAGGCATATCACCGGGAGTGGTTCAGGACAGCTCCCTGTGTAATTGTAGTGTGCGGCGACCACGACCGCTCCTGGAAACGAAAATCCGACGGGAAAGATCATTGTGATATTGACGTTGCCATTACGGCGGATCACATGACGCTGCAGGCCACCGAACTCGGTCTGGCCACCTGCTGGATATGCAATTTTGACCCGGATGTTGCCAGGACCTTGCTCAAGCTTCCCGATCACATGGAACCGGTTGTGATTCTGCCCCTGGGATATCCATTGGATGAGGTTCACCCTGAACGTCATGATGAAAAGCGAAAGTCACTGGCGGAAATTGTTACCTATTTGAAATAGTGATTTATTAGCCAGTGCCTGTAAAAGGGATTGTTAAAGAGCGTTTCACCCTGATGGTTAACGATGATCTCTTTGCTTAACATGCTTTTGTATAGCCTTGCCACGTTTCCAGTTGCATTCAGGCTGTATGCGGCAATCTTTTCCATGGAATAGGGTTGATAACCTTCCATAGCAAGCAATTGCACAAATCTGAGTTGTTTCTCAGTAAGGTTCTCGGTATTGGATTGGAATTGTAATCTGTAGTGCCCTGTTATCAGCTCAATGGCTTTTTCAACTGTTTCAATGGTACATTCCTTTTCGGTATTCACCCAGCTGTGCCAGGCAAGCAGTTGCAAAAAGTATGGTATCTGGTTTGTGAATTGAGTTATCATATGTACCGCATCTTGACAGATTCGTTTTCCTGAATGGATGAATTTATCCATAACAAAGTCCATTGAATTTTTATTGTTGAATCTCTCCAAATAATAGATTCTGCCAATTTTATGTGCTTGAGGATCAATATGTATTTTACTTTTCCTTCCAAGCAGGACGAAAGAACCCAATAGCAAATAAGCGCAATTTCTTTGGAGCATCCAGGTTTTGCTCAGCTTTGTCAGGAGAGGAGAGGATTTTTGCAGATCCAGGATGTTGTGTATTCCTGCAAGGCATATGATAAGTTTAATTTGATTCAAAACTGCAAATACTTCCGGGAGGTTAAATAACTCTGTTTCATCCAGGTAGTCATTTTTATTTACTACAGTACTTATACCAGGGACCAACAGTGTTTGAAGGAACAGCTGATCCCCAAGCTCTTTCTCCGTCATTCCTGGTTTGATTTCTACAAAACAAGCCCTGTATGATTCATGATATCGCCAAATCCGATAGGATACCTCCCTGGCAAGTGAGTTTTTACCCCAGCCCTGTGGTGATAGGAGGATCACATTCCGGTTTGAAAGTAGCTGTTCTGTTACTCTTGCCATAATCCACTCCCGGCCAAAGAAATTTTCACCCTCCACGTGCTTATTAAAAACAAAGGGATTGTCCATTTTCCAAAAACAAGACTTAACATTTATGTTACTTTAGGTTTTATGTGACAGTCCCGATTTTATCGAAAATGTTTTTCCGATAATCACCCTAAATATCTAAATAACAACAACATAAAAATCCAATAAGAATAGACCAGCCGTATAATTGCCCTTTGAGTCAAGTAACATATTTGTTAAGTGAGGTTTTCGAAAACAGCTATTAGGTCAAGAACAGCTATTAGGTTCAGAACAGACCTAGCCCGTGAGCCGGGCCGGTTTCCAGTGGCTCTGCAGATTGCCCAGTGTCTCGCCCGCTATTTCTATGGAATCCATCCTCACGGATCTCACCCAGACCCATGTTGAATCCCATGGTGAGCTGTTTGATCTTTTCCACCTGATGGTCCATCCGGGAGAATCATTTTCCAGGCATGCCAGTACCACATTGCCTGAATAGGCTTTGTTCAGGGCATCCGCTTCTTTCATAAGGTGGGTGGATCCGTCCAGCGTGTATGCCTGGGACCAATCAAAACTGGGCAGGTGTGAACCCTCTCCCATGTTGTATTGAGCCCAGTCATGCAAAAATTGCGCCGGTTCAGGCGGTTCACAGTAACAAGAAAGACAAAAATCTTTCACATTTCTTTGATGAATATATCACAATTAATTAACTTGGGTTCAGAAAAAAACCAGAAGTCATTCAATATACTTACCATAAGATTGAATCAAAATGGGAATAGCTGAAAGAAAAGAGAGGGAGAAGCAACAGCGCAGGGAGGAGATCATCCGGGCGGCCGAAAAGGTTTTCTTCTCCAGGGGTTTTAACCTGTCTACCATGGATGACATTGCAGAAATGGCGGAGTTGAGCAAAGGGACCCTGTACCTCTATTTCAAAAACAAGGATGATCTGCATATGGCAGTGGCCCGGAATGCCATTAAAATGCTTTCATCACGCACCTCAGTTGCCTCGGAGGGCAGCGGAACGGCTCTGGAGAAACTACAGCGGATGGGATGGGCCTGTGTGGAATTTTCCAGGTCGCATCCTGATCAAATGAGATCCATCATGACCCTTGAAGAGATGGAACCCGGTAACATCAGTCTCACAGCAAGTGATGTGCATGACCTGATTTACAATGAATCAACTGTGGGAACGGTCATGCAGGTTGTGGAACAGGGGGTTGGCGAAAAACTGATCAGATCAGACCTGCCGGTGGCCCTGATTGCGCACACCCTATGGATGTCGGTGCTGAGTGTGATCCGGTTTGCCACCATGAAGAAAGATTTTATTGAGATGCTTGAGCTAAGTCCGGATGAGGTGTACAAAAGTCATTTTGAACTGGTTATTAATGGAATACGGTCATGAAAAAGAAATCGGGCGTGCTTCATTGCTTATGCGTGCTGGTCCTGACGGGCCAGGCGGTTGCGCTATCCTCCGCACAAAATCCGGTTTTGGACGCCTACATTACCGAGGGATTACAGTCCAACCTGGGACTCCGGCAAAAACAGCTGGATTATGCCTCCGACCTTGCTGCCCTCAAAGAGGCAAAAGGTTTGTTCCTGCCCGATTTCAGCCTGAATGCCAGGTATACGGTTGCGGAAGGGGGCAGAACCATTGTATTTCCTGTTGGTGACCTGATGAATCCGGTGTACAGCACCCTGAATATGCTGACCGTCTCAGAGATGTTCCCCCAGATAGACAATGAAGAATTTCCTTTTTACCGGCCAAGGGAACAGGAAACCAAAGTAACCCTGGTTCAACCCATATTCAATACGGATATCGTTAATAACTACCGGATCAGGAAACAGTATACAGAAATTGCAAGGATTGATGTAGATCGCTACCAGAAGGAGCTTATCAAAGAGATCTCCAAGGCATATTACGGATATCAGAAGGCTTACCATCTTGTGAAACTGGCTGACACCACCATCTCCCTGGTCAGTGAGAATCTGAGGGTCAGTCAGCGTTTGTTTGATAATGACAAGGTTACCATCGATGCCGTCTACAGATCAGAGTCGGAACTCAGCAAAGTAGAGGTCCAGCATGCACAGGCCAAAAACATGCTGGAAGCCTCCAGGGCGTATTTCAATTTCCTGCTGAACCGGTCGCTTGATGCACCCATTGAGTTGATGGATGAGTGTCCACTCCCGCTTGTTGTGTCCCTTGAAGAAGCCAGCCTGCTGGCAGTGCGGAACCGGGATGAGCTGCATCAGATCGAAGAATACCAGGAGTTGAATGAGCGGGTCACGGACCTGCACAGGGGGAAAAGTATACCCGGACTCTTTGGGGTTGTGGATTATGGTTTCCAGGGTGAACAATACAGGTTTACAGGAGATGACGATTTTATGCTGGCCTCCCTGGTGATGAAATGGAACTTGTTCCAGGGAACCACCAACCACCGGAAGGTGCAGGAATCGAAGATCGAAGGGGAGAAACTGAAGGAACTCTATTCAGAAACCCAACAGCAGATCAGGCTGGAGGTGATCAACCACTATTATGCACTCCAGGCTGCCTATGAGTCGGTACAGTCGGCGCAAAAGCAGACCCGGTCAGCCGGCAGGGCTTATGAACTGATCAGCCGAAAATACAGTGAAGGACAGTCTTCACTGCTGGAACTGATCGATGCCCGCACCAGTCTGACCAGTGCAGCAACCAATTCGATCATCGCAAGGAGCGAATTTTTCAGCCGGCAGGCCGATTTTGAATATGCCATGGCGGTGAACAGTCCGGAAACCTATCATTAAAAACATGAAAAGAATCATCATCATTGCCATTGTTTTCCTGGCTGCATGTGCCAGTTGTGCACCCTCGCCCCAGGAAAAGAGAGTCGATATCAAACCAGTCCGGGTAATGGCCCGCCCTGTGGAGTATTTGGAGTATAAGATCCCCGTGCGGGCCACCGGATTGCTCGGTACCACCACGGAAATGAAACTGAGTTTCAAGACAGGTGGGATTATCCAGGAGATCCATGCCAGGGAAGGAAGTTCTGTCTCCCGCGGGGAGATCCTTGCAACGCTGGACTTGTCGGAAATAAAGGCGCAGGTGAACCAGGCCCGCATCGGGCTGGAGAAAGCTCAAAGGGATATGGAGCGTGCGGGGAATCTCTACAGGGACAGTGTGGTCACCCTGGAACAATACCAGAATGCCAGGTCTGCATTTGAACTGGCACGTTCACAGAAGCTGGTTGCGGATTTTAACCTGCTGCATTCGCGGATCAAGGCTCCTTCCGACGGAACGGTCCAGAAGCTCCTTGTGGAAGCCAATGAGGTAATCGGCCCCGGCTATCCTGCCATCCTTTTTGCTTCCACGGAAAACGACTGGGTGGTGAGGGCAGCCCTTACGGATAAAGATATCGTTATGTTATCCATGGGAGATTCTGCATGTATTTCCATGGATGCCTTTCCGGATATGCCTTTTCCTGGAGAGGTGACAGAACTGGCAACCGTCGCTGACCCGGTCACCGGCACCTATGAGGCCGAGGTCCTGATCCATTCGGCACATCCTCAGTTCAGGACCGGATTTATTTCGCGGGTTCAGATCTGGCCCAAGCTGGTTAACCGTTCTCTGGTTGTTCCCATTGAAGCGCTTCTTGAAGCCAGCGATCACAGTGCGGTTCTCTTTATTTACCAGGAGGGCAGGGCAAAGAAGAGGAGGATCACCACCGGGACCATCCTTGGGGGCCAGGTGGTGGTTCTTGAAGGCCTTGATGAAGGTGATCTGGTAATCACCGAAGGAGCAAAATACCTTCGGGCGGATGAAAAGGTAGAATTGCTTGGCGGAGCAGAAGGATCACAAACCGAAGGAAGCAGGCCATGAAACTACCCAGGTATTCCATAGAAAACAAATCCTTTGTCTGGATGGTGGTGATATTCATGACCATTCTGGGCGTTCGTGCCGTGATCAACATGCCGCGGACCGAAAATCCCGAGGTGACTGTTCCCGGGTCCTCGATCATTGTGGTGATGCCAGGCTCAAGTTCCATCGATCTGGAGAAAATGGTCGCACTTCCGGTGGAGGAAGCCCTCAATGAGCTGGAGGATATAAAGATGATCTCTTCTGAGGTGAGGGACGGGCTTGCAGTGGTCAGTGTGGAATTTGAATACAGCACAGATGCGGATGAGAAGTATGACGAGGTGGTGCAAAAGGTGAACAGCATACGTAATACTTTGCCCGGGCAGATACTTCAGCTGGACATGTGGCAGTGGTCCATAGCCGATATGAACATGATGCAGCTGGCGCTCCTTTCCCCGACGGCATCTTATGCAGCACTCAAGGAAACAGCTGAGGAACTGAGCGACCGGATCGAAAAGATCAAGTCCATCAGGAAAGTCTCCTTTTATGGACTTCCGGAACAGGAGATCCAAATTCAATTGGATTTCGAGAAAATGGCCATGGTCAACACCTCCCTGGACCACATCACCAGGGCCATAGAAACAAACAACATGAACATACCGGGTGGTGATATTACGCTGGGTACCATAAGCTTAAGTGTGAAATCATCAGGTTCGTTCCAGGACCTGGATGAGATCCGTAATTGTGTTGTGAACACGTATCAGGGACGGCTGATTTACCTGAGGGATGTGGCCCGGGTTGAATTCGGTTATGAAAAGCAGAACCATCTGGTCAGGTATGGCTCAAAAACGAAAAATCGTGAAGCGGGGAAAGAATTTCGGGCCATTTTCATCGGGATCAGCCAGAAGGAGGGACTGAATGTATTGGCCACAGCAGATGAGCTGATGCCGGTCCTTGAGTCCTTTCAATCGGAACTGCCCGAAGGAATGGGGCTGGAGATCATATACAACCAGCCCGTTATCGTACGAAACCGGATCAACGGGTTTGTCAACAACCTGTTGCAGGGGATGTTGCTGGTAGCCGTAGTGATTTTCGTATCCCTTGGATTCCGCTCCTCCGTCCTGGTGGCCATCGCCATTCCGTTATCGCTTATCATTGGACTTGGATTTGTGAATCTGGCGGGTTTCGGGCTTCAACAGATCTCTATTGCAGGACTGGTGGTGGTGCTTGGTATGCTGGTGGATAACTCCATTGTGATGGTGGAGAACATCAACAGGTTTATCCAGAAAGGCCATAAGCGGAGGGAAGCCTCCATCCTTGCTGCTTCCGAAATTGGCTGGCCGGTTGTTGCAGCCACCCTCACCACCATCCTGGCTTTTATCCCCATTGCAGCTATGCCGGACCAGGCGGGAGATTTCATCAAGTCACTGCCCATCACCATCATGGTTACCCTGACGGTATCACTGTTCATTGCTCTCACGCTTACACCGGTGATTACCAGCACCATGTTCAGGGAGCGCGGAGATGCCCCTGCCAGGATCGCAGGATTCAGCAGGTTTTTGAATTGGGTCGTGGAGAAACCATTCAGAAGAAGTATGCACATGGCTTTGAAAAGGCCTGGGCTCATTGTGCTACTGTCATTCATCTACCTGGCAGGATCCTCATACATGTTCAGGTATGTAGGGATTAGTTTCTTCCCGAAAGCCCAGCAACCCAATCTGATGATCCAGGCCACCCTTCCTGAAGGGTCAAGCCTGGACAAAACCGACCAGGTGGCGCACTATATGGAATCGGTACTTGATACCATGCCCGAAGTGCGTTATTATGCAACCAATGTGGGGCATGGCAATCCACGCATTTATTACAATGTGTTCCCAAGAAGGTACGATGTCAGGTTTGCGGAGATCTATGTGGAGTTATATGCATTTGAACCTGTATCTTTTGCTGGGACCCTGAACAAACTTCGTGATGAATTTGACAAGCTGCCTGGAGCACTTATCCGTGTCAAGGAATTCGAACAAGGGCCTCCTTTTGAAGCACCGGTACAGGTATTCCTGACAGGGGAGGATATGGAGGTGCTTCGACAGATCTCATCGGATGTTGAAACGATGATCAGGGACCAGCCGGGATCCATCAATATTGAGAACCAGTTTGTGAAAACCAACACGGAGCTTCTGTTCCAGATCAACAAAGAGAAAGCCAATATGCTGGGTGTCCCTGTCATTGAGATTGACCGGACCATACGCACCGCCGTTGCCGGTATGCAAATCTCAGACTTCAGGGATAAATCGGGGGAAGAGTACAGGATCATGCTCAAGATGGATCATGAAGGGGAATTCAGCATTGGGGACCTGGACAGGGTTTATGTTTCTTCCCTTTCCGGAAAGCAGATCCCCATGAAACAGTTTGTTGACCTGAAGATGCAGCAGGTTCCCAGTTCCATCAGCAGGTTTGACATGGAACGAACTGCTGAGATCCTGGGGGATATCCGGCCTGGTTATTCCCTGGATGAGGTCATGGACCCGGTGTTGAAAGCACTGGAGGAGTATCCGATGCCTGCCGGTTACAGTTATCACATTGGTGGTGAACTGGAAAGCCGTTCAGACTCTTTCGATGGAATGACCAATGCCATCCTGATTGCCATTGTATCAATTTTTTCGGTGCTTGTACTTCAATTCAGGTCTTTCAAACAACCCCTGATTGTATTCATCGCCATTCCCTTTGCCTTCACCGGGATGGTTTGGGCCTTATTGATCACCGGGAATACATTCTCCTTTTTGGCCTTTGTAGGGCTCACCAGCCTTGTGGGAATCGTGGTGAACAACTCCATTATCCTGGTAGACTATATCAATGTGCTCAGAAAACAGGGAATGGACCTTCAGGAATCACTTCAACTGGCAGCTGAAACACGCCTTACGCCCATTTTACTTACCGCCCTGACCACCATCGGGGGTTTGGTGCCCCTGACCGTGGCAGGGGGTTCCATGTGGGCACCCATGGGATGGACCATCATTGGCGGATTGCTGGTTTCTACCGTATTAACACTGTTGATTGTGCCTGTGACCTATTTCTTGCTTGAAAAGAAGCGTTAACTTGCAGGAAATAAAGCCGGTTAATTATGAAAACAATCGTATTGCCCATTGTCATGGTTATTTTATCAAGCATTCAGCTTAACGGACAAATGAAGAGTGATGTCATAAAGACCGACCGGGGAGACCTGGAGATGTTTTTCATCGGTCATGGTACGCTGATGTTTAAATACAACAACCTGGTCATCCACATTGATCCCGTCACCCGTGAGGCAGATTATGCTGACTTGCCTGATGCTGATCTGATCCTGATCACCCACCAGCATGGAGATCACCTGGATACCAATGCTTTACACCAGCTGATGAAAGAAGGTACCCAGGTAGTGCTGACCAGGACCTGCCTGGATCAGCTGGAGGATATGGAAGCAACAGTGATGGCCAATGGGGACAAAGGTAAGATTCTGGGCATTGGGATCGAAGCGTATCCGGCCTACAATATCAAACACCTGAGATCAGACGGGAATCCTTACCATCCCAAAGGGGAAGGCAACGCCTACCTGCTCTCCTTCGGAAATACCCGTGTTCTGGTAGGTGGTGATACTGAGAATATTCCGGAGCTGAAGTCGTTGAAGGGCGTACAGGTTGCATTCCTTCCCATGAATCTGCCCTATACCATGTCCCCGGAGATGGCAGCTGACCTGGCTAAAGCCATGCAGCCTGAGATTCTCTATCCCTATCATTATGGTGAAACCGATCCCGGGGAGCTGGTTGAGCTTTTGAAAGGCGAGAAGGGGATCGAAGTCCGGATCAGGGATCTTCAGTAGACCATCCCGTTCTTGACCGGCCATCCGGCCCCCGTTGGTCCTATGTGGATAAATGGTTTACAGTCCTATGGCAATATCCTTTATATTTAACAGGACCTTTTTTGCAAAATAGAAGTCTCATGAAAATCAGAAGATTTTTTCTGGTCATGTTCCTGGGAGTGGCCCTGACCGCCTCCGGCCAATACACCAAGGAATTCAAGCGAATCTATTTCGATGCCAAGTACCTTTATATGACTGAGTTTTATAACGAGGCATTCAGTCGCTTTAAGAACCTGCTTACCCTGGATCCGGGCAATTGCAATATATTGTTCCATTGCGGGGCATGTTGTCTGAGCATTCCGGGAAATGAAACACAGGCAATAACTTACCTGCAGGAAGCAGCAGGGGGGGTGAAACAGAATTATAATGAAAACTCCCACAAGGAGTCAGGAGCCCCGATGATGACCTATTTCATGCTTGGACGGGCTTACCACCTGAACAATGAATTTGACAGGGCTGTTGAGAACTACAACAGGTACAGGAAAGAGGGTGTGGACGAAGATCCCCTTCAGCTTGAATATGCCAGGTTGCAGGTCGAAGCATGCCACAGGGCTGAGCAGGAGATGATTGGAGCTCCATCCTTCGAATTTCAGAGTGTGCTTGATCATTTTGATGAGGAGCTTCCTTCATGCAACAATCCTGTTATTTCGGGGGACGGAAACCTACTTATTTTCCTGGTGGATTATCCAAATGATAAAAAGATCATGATGACCCGCCGGTTTGACAATGTATGGTCCAGGCCCAAAGTGATCAACCATGAACTGGGGATGGTTGGTGTGACCTACCCGGTTTGCCTTTCCTATGATGGATTGGATCTTTACCTGGTTCACGAATTCTATTCCCACTCGGATATTTTTGTTTCCAGATTTGAGCAGGGACACTGGACCGAGGCAGAAACGCTGGGAAACAATGTGAACGGAAGGACATCAGAGACCCACGCAAGTATTTCCAGGAATGGGAAAATGCTTTTTTTTACCAGCGATGCAAGGGGCGGACAGGGCAGTTTTGATATCTATGTGTCCAAACTGGATGAGAAAGGGGAGTGGGGTGTCCCTTCAAACCTGGGACCCGTGGTCAATACTCCCTATGAAGAACAAACCCCATTTATCTCCGGCAACGACTCCATCCTGTTCTTCAGTTCCCAGGGGCACAAGACCATCGGAGGGTTTGATGTATTTTATTCTGAACTGGGTAAAGACGGCAAATGGAAAGAGCCCATCAGCCTGGGCTACCCTGTAAATACGACAGGGGAAAATCTTTTCTTCAATCCGGGATGGGATGAGTTGGATGGCTATTATGCGGTGCAACGCAAAGATGATCCCACTTCCAATACCATCAACATGGTTATCGAGCTGGAGCCGTCAGAACAGGTGGCTGTTGCATCCATGACAGAGCCTGCGGAAATCAGTGAAGTGAAGGTGGGAACACAAGAAGCTTTCCATGACCTGGAAAAGGCCATCGAACCTGAGGAGACAGATGAGATTCATAAAGTGCTGAATAAAAGTCCGGTGGCAGGTGAAGTCATGGTTCATTCTCCCTCAACCGTGGGAGCAACCAGCTTGCAGACCAGCGTTCCCTTTGAACACAATGCCTTCGGACTGAGCATGGCTGCCATGCTCGAAGTGGAGAAGGTGGCAGACCTGATGCAGACCTACCCGGAAACCCGGGTGCGGCTCACAGGTCATGCCGATGCCACAGGTACTTCGGACTATAACCTGCTGCTTTCCAACCAGCGTGCTGACCAGATTTCCCGTTATCTTCAAATGCGCGGAGTGGATCCATCGCGGATTGCCCTGGAGGGGAAAGGCGAAAGCGCACCTGTAGCCAGGAACAAATATCCTGACGGAAAAGATGCACCCCTTGGCAGATACCTGAACCGCCAGGTGACGGTGACCATCGAGAGTCCCCGGCCCATCCAGGCTGAGCTGGCAGGTTTTTATGTGCCCTCCAGTTTAAAACCGGAATCTGAAAACAGACAGTCTGAAAGCCCGGCTTACTGGTTCACAATCCAGCTGCATGCAAGTTTCACCCAGAGGCAGATGTCGTTTTTTCAAGGGCTTAGCGGCGTGAAGGAGTATGCGTGCATGGACAAATGCTACAGGTATGCATACGGAGAGTACCGCACCTTCGATGAGGCAAAAACCCGTCTGGACCAGTTGCAGGATACTGGTTATCCCGATGCCTTTATCCAGACCCTGGAATGGTATACCAGGGCAGTCCAATAAGTTTAATAAGAAATGGGTTGTTATTTAGTCAAAAAGTATTTCATTTGTGGAAAATTCGTTGCAATACGTATTTTGCACCGTATGTGATTATTAGCTATGAAATTTTTCAATCATATTAACCATTTGAATTAACGATTATGAGAAAGAGTGTCAGATTAGTGTGCACAGCAGCATTATTTGCTGCTTTGCTTTCAGGATGCGGAGATGATCCTGTTATGCCAACAGCTGGTTTCAGCTTCAATCCTTCCACGGTTTCCATGTATGAGACGGTGACCTTTACCAATTCATCAACGGATGCGGATTCATATACCTGGAATTTCGGAGATGGTACCACTTCAACCGATGAAAATCCAACGCACGTATATGAAACAGCCGGCAGTTTCACTGTGAAACTGACTGCCTCCAATGCTGATGGTGAAAATGAGGCAGAACAAAGCATCGTTGTTGCTGATTTAAACAATCATTATGTGCTTGACGGAACCACATACACCATTGATGATGAGATGTTCTGGTACCAGTCAGGTATGGGAGGGGACCCCTATCTCAGGCTGCTGACGACCATACCGGGACAGGACAATCCCGATCTGCTGAAACTTTATCCCAACATGGGCCTGAACGAACTGCCCGGAACCTATACCTGGGATAATTCGGATACTCCTCCTGCCGGCACCTATGATGTGGGATACACAGCGGGTTATGCAGGAATGGCGTGGGACTGGATTGGCTTGGGAAAAACAGGTTCCGGTAACCTGGTCATCACCGAGATGATCGCGGGAATTTACAAGATTGAGGGAGCGATGCTTATGTCTATGGGAAATTATAACGATGACTATGAATTTGTTGAGACATCCTCTGGCCCTCTTACCCTGGAGTATGTGGGTGCGATTACCCCGCTTGAAAAATAGCATTTGATATAACCGGTGGGACCGTCTTATGCCCGGGTGTGAGACGGTCTTTTTATTCGTCCCCAAGGTATTTGAACTCCACGGTGGGATGGTGGTCCTGACCGTTCAGTTTATAATCGACGATCTGAAGTTTGAAATACATGATTCTCCCGGTCTCATAATCATACTTCTCCATCAGGTACTTTTTATCAGGATCCATGGAAAAAATATTCCCCGAATTCTGATCTCCCAGCACTTTCCAATCTGCTCCGACGGCGCCCTTCATGTCGGTAAATTCATACACATCAACGGATGAACGGTCCAGCTCCCCGAAGCTGACTTCCGGGTCGAAGACCCGGGCGATCCGTACACCGTTTTCATTATTGATCATGATGCCGCTCATGTTAAACGGCGCATATATCCCGGGTGTGCTGGTTTCCCACCAACCCCGGTAAGGTGTAAAAAGGATGTCCCACGATCTGCGGTCCGGTTCCGAAGGCACTGTCCCCTGTGCGTCAAAGGAATAGTAGACATAATTGTATCCCGAACTGCGGTAAACAGTGGCTTCGTTTACCTGTGTGAGCGTTCGTGCAGAGGCATATTTAAAAGTATAGGATTCCTCGTCGCTGGATACGAACTGAATGGCATAATAGGTGTCATCGGTTAAGCCCCTGTTTTGAATATAGATTTCCCCGTCTTCCCAGTGGCTGGTGAGGGCCAGTGAGTCGATGGTATTCACGAATGAAGGATCATCGAAGACCCAGTCTTCCGAATTCTCTATCAAATCCAGCACAAGATCCTGGCTTACTTCGCTGAAGTCATACTTCCCTGTCCCGACGGCAGTGGAAAAACTGGCCCAGCCCAGCAACACCCGTGATCCGGCTCCGGCCGATTCGAAGGCCAGGTCCCAAAGAAACGGAGAAGTTGTATCTATCTCCAGTACCGTATTCTCATAAAACCTGAAGTAGGACTGGACGCTTTTAATGGAATGCTGTACGGTAAATGAATCTTCAATGGTACGGGGAATGGGTACTGTATCGATCTCCTTGAAGCAGGATTGCAATAATACAAGCGTGAGGATGAAACCGGTATGGAGGATGGTCCTGTTCATGGTACTATTTGACAAGCTTCACATTCACTTTTACAAAGTAGGTTCTGCCATAGTTTAGCGGACCCAGATACTCCGCCTGGTAATCACCCTCCCCGAAGTCCCTGTATCCCCAGGTTCTTCTTTCATAATTGTTGAACAGGTTCTTCCCGCCAACCACAATATTCAGCCGCTCTTTCCAGAGGGACTTTGAAAAGGTAATTTCCAGATCACCAAAGGGATCTGTAAAGACCCTGTAGTATCCACCTCCCTGGTCTTCGGGAATGGCTGCAAGGGAGGGCGTTTCCCCGTAATATTTCATGTTGGCCATCAACACAGCCCTGAGCTTTCTAAAGGCGTATTTGGAATTGATGGAATAATTGCTGTAATAAACCATGGGAAGGTAATCTCCGGTCCCTTCGCTATCGAATGTTTCCCCGATCCTGCTGATCCCTGCACTTACAGACAGGCCCGCCATATGCCCGTATGAGGCGTTCAGTTCACCGCCCATGGTACGCCTTCCGCCCAGGTTCACATTGGTGGCCGAATTTGACTCCGCATCGGTGACGATCAGGGTGATGGCGTTTTTCCCGTTGTTAAAGAAAACGCTCGGCTCAATCTTTATACGGGATTGCCCTGGAGAGAGCGTATAGTTCAAAGATGCGTTATAGCTGTTTGTGGTTTCGGCCATCAGGTCCTTGTTTCCCGACAGGTCATGGTTGCTGTCCTTGAAGTCCAGGTAGAGTTCTTTCAGAGAAGGTGCCCTGAATCCCCGGGCATAGGAGATCCTGAAGCCCAGGTATTCCATGATGTTCCACTGGAGATTCATGGAGGGGATTACAGGGGCTCCGTAAATGGTGTTATAAATCACCCGGATACCCGGCTGGAGTGAGAGCTGTTTGAGGGGCGTAAACTGGGCGCTTGCATACAAGGCATAATCCCCGATCTTCGCTCCGTCCTCTATCTTATCTCCATGGCCGTTGTCATAATTCACGTCCCATCCTGCCATGAAAGAGAACTTCTTTTCCGGGGGCGCCAAAGTGAAGTTTCCCCTTGACATGATGTTGTTGAAGACGGTACTGGTGGTGCCTGTTACCTCCTTGGTCAGCAGGTAAAGGTCGGAAGTAATATTCTCAGTTGATCTCCCAAAATAAGTGTATGCCCCGACAATATCATAGGAGAGACTTTCCGAAATCCTGTTGCTGACCGACACACTGTTAAGAGAGCGGGTGGTATGATAATCCGCATCATAAGCCAGGATCACCTTTTCAACATAGTTCATGTAATTCTTGAGAAGGGTATTCATGTACTGGGATTTGACCCTGAGCTGGAAGTCGTTTTTCCTGAATGCATATTCGGCATCTGCATTGTAAACCAGTTTGGGCTTAAATTCCATATACCGGTTATGCCCGTCCGTATCGGCAGGGTCCACGTTCAGGTCTATGTCCTGGCCCTGGAACATGTTCCGGTTGCCCGACAGGCTTATTGTATGTTTGCCCCTGATCACCGAACCATAAAGTCCGGCATTGTACGTGCCTTTGTTGTCCAGATAAGCATTTCCCTTCACCAGATTCCGGAAGTAGTTGTTTTTTTTTGTAATGATATTGATCACCCCCGCAATGGCGCTTGTTCCATATTGCACCGACATGGGGCCCTGAACGATCTCAATGTGATCGATGTTCTCCATATTGATCTGTTCCAGGTCAATATTACCTCCAACCCGGCCAACCAGCGGAATCCCGTCAATGAGATACTTGATGTTTTCTCCGCCCATTCCCTGCATCTCGATGGAAGTTCCCGTGGAGGGATCCACCGAAAGCCGGATGCTTGTTTCGCTGGATAGCGCTTCTGCCAGGTTATTGACTCCGCGCTCCTGCATGGTTCGGGCATCCACCACATCGATTCTGTAGATCGACTCATCCACCTTTTTGGGGCTGTGTTGTCCGGTTACCACCACCGCCTCCATGCTGATCAGGTCCGTTTCCAGTTCAATGGTGCGGTTCTCCCCCGGATTGATGGTTCCCGTATAGGTCTTGTAACCCACGAAGGAGACACAAATATTGGCCTCCTGTTTCAGGTCAAATGCAATGACGCCCTGTGTATCGGTTGCCCCGGCATTTATGTACAAGCCATTCTGATCAGAAAGGACCACATTGGTATAGATACACGGTTCATTGGTTTGGGCGCTAAGGACTTTCACCACTGTTTTCTGGGCCATTGCCTGCACGGAGAACAACGCAACAAGGAGCACGATGGTCCACTTTCCGGATCTGTTTATGATTCCCATAGGCAACTACCTGTTCGTTTTGGTCATGTTTTCCGGAACGCAGAGAACATAACTGGCGATTCCCCTGTTTTCCTCGTCGGGTAATTCTATCTCTTTCTGACTGACCGTGCTGATGGTTACGATCTTCAGGTCAGGATTCTGCTGCTTCAGGTGCCAGACAATGCCTTCGAAATTCCGGGAATGATACTCTCCGTTAAAATGGAACATGGTTTTCCCTTCGCTCCAGTTCTTCAGGATGAAGTAAGCCATGGTTGCATCTTTTAAAGCCTGGGCCTTGGGCAGGTTTTCCATGGTGGAGGCACCGTTGCGCGCGCCATGCATCGCCGGTTCCCCGGCTGGCATGCTTGTCCCTTTTTCAGGTGTGGACTTTGCTTCGTCCGAAGGCATTGCTGGCATTTCCATCATACTGATCATCTCCTTGTAGCATTTCACTTCCGGATCATAGTTCATGGGCAGCGGAGCCATGTACCGTCTGGCCTCATCGGACAGCTCCTCCAGCCCTTCAAAACCTTTGTAATGGACGATGGATGCATAGCGGCGGGGTATATTGGTCGCAATGAAAGGAATATGATGTTCTCTGGCGAATTCCACCAGCGGTTTATAATCGGTCTGGTAGTTTCCCCACAAGCGGATCTCTGCTTCAAATTTGTCTGTTTGATGAATCCCATTCAGGTATTCGTCCAGAATGAGCTGGTTGTCGGCTTCGAACATCTCTGCGCCCAAGATCAGGCCCTCCTTCTTCTGATCATACAGGGCCCTGGTCATTTCAAGCTGCAGCCAGTGTGCGATGGGGTCTGTATGCAGCTCTCCGAAAAAGATTATATCCGCATCCTGCATCTCCCTGAGCATTTTGGAATACTTCACCTGTTTGCCTTCCTGGTCAAAGAGGGTATAGGCTGGCTTATCAATGGTAAAGCTCATGAATATCAGGGCAGAAAGCGGGATCAGGAGGTATCTTTTTGTCATGGCAAATCCTTTCTATTATGAATGGCTTGTAAATATCGGCATAATTCCCAATTTAACCAATGTCAAACGGGACTGAACTATTTGACAGGGGAGAGTGCCTTACGGACAGGCAGGATCTGGCTTACCTCCGGCTGATCGGGATAGGGAATCACATGGTCCAGCCGGGAATTCAGTACCTGGAAAACTCCTTTTAAAACATTGTCCGGAGCATCTCCTTCGAAACCCAGGTACCCATAGCTTCCGTAATGGAAAAGCTTCCTTGACAATCCGGCAATAGCCTCGGTATGGTGAGCACCCACAAAGCCTATGGTAAGATCAGGAGACAGATTGCAGGGTATGGCATAAACAAGTGCGTTCTCTTTGGCCAGCATGGAGATTTGCTCCAGTTCCTTCTCTGTCAGGGCCTTTAGGTACTGTTCGCTTATGCTGATCTGGTCATAAAACCTGTTTTCAAAGCCCAACACCCAGAAAGGCATGTCACCCGGGAGCCCTTCAATGTCTGTATCAACCAGGATCTTCAGCTCTTTTCCCTGAGCAGCCTGTGTATCTTTCCAGAATTCGGCCATGGCCATGTATTCTGAAGCGAGTGCACTGTTTTTTGGTACAATAATGACCGCCTGGCTTGCTCCGAAAAGCTGGGAGAGGGTGGAGGGGACCTCACTGCGGTGGAGTCGGCGCATGAGCTGGAACTGCGGATCAATGCTGATTTTTAAGGGCCTGTTGCTGAAACTCAGAGATACCTTGGTACTCCTCCCGCCTGAGCTTACCCTGGTGAATTGCACTTCTTCATTGCCTTCAAGGTAAATGGCCACGGGGATGTTCAGTTGGAAGGGATCTTCCTCCTGCACCTGGTCCAGTTTAAAAGAAAGTACATAACCTTCAGGACCCCTGTTTACCTGTACATCTGACAAAACCAGCGAGGGGGCCCCTTTCCTGTTGATCCACTGACCGAACATGGCTTCCAGGTTTTCCCCGGTGACCTTCTCGAAACAGCTGCGGATATCACCGAAGGAGGCCAAGCGGAATTTATTCAGTTTGTAGAATTCCCGGTAGGCTTTAACAAAGACTTCGTCTCCAAACGCATCCCGGAGCATATTGTTGAACATAAGCACTTTGCCGTAGCCAATGGCCTCCCCGGCGGGATTGTTCCTGGAGATGAATTCGGAGGGAGGGAAATCGTTCTCTGCGTTCACATAATCGGTGAATTTCTGCAGTGTAGTTCGCCTGTACTCCGCTGCGATTCCCTGCTGCTCCTTGATCAGGTGGTCGGCCATATAGGCGGTAATGCCTTCACACCAGTTCCCTTTGTTATGGTCCACATAGACACTGTTGCCCCAGTAATTGTGGAGCAGTTCATGGGGGTAGGAGGAGTGCAGGATCCAGGGGAAACGGATCACTTTTTCCCCCAGCAGGGTGAAAGAAGGCATTCCGAATCCGGTCTCCCAGAAATTTTCAACCAGTGCGAATTTGGTATAAGGGTACGGCCCGATCAGATCTGTGTAGAGATCCAGGTAATATTTCGTGACCCCCAGGTATCTGTTTGCCAGTTCTTCATCGGGCGTTCGAAGGAAAGCCTGCACCAGGATATCCCCGGCCGGCAGGGAGTATTCCGTCCACTTTCCGGCAACGAGGAACACCTCATCCATGGGTTCGGGCGAGTGGTACTGAACCACCCGTCTTCCGTTTTCTGCACGGTTTACGGACCTGGTCCCCTGCGAAACCACATTCCATGGCTCATCCAGTTCCACGGTGAGATCAAAGGTGAAGAGACCGGCTTTTTCAAACCGGGGGACCCAGTCGGTGGCTCCGGCAAGATATATTCCTTCGGGTCCAATCATTCCATCGGTCTCACTGAATCCGCGTGCATACTCGGCAGCACCGGTGGTGATGGCCTCGTTGATGACCCCGCTGTAGGAGAGGATCAGGGATGATTCTCCCTGCTTCCCTGAGCCGGGTACAATCCGGTAGGTCAGTGATTTTAGTTCCTCTGGCCTGTCCAGCTTTTCTATTAGGCACGCTTTCCCTGAATTCTGAAGGGTGAGGTTTCGGTTCAGGGTAAATTCAGGAGGTGAGTTTTTCTTCAGAAAACCAGGAGGAAACAGAAGCGTATCGGTCACTGTGATTTCGCTGGCCTCATGGTTGATGCTGGCATGGATGTTATGGTGCAGGAACTGGGCGTGCACCCCGGCAGCCAGCATGGTCAATGACATACAAAGGAGCGATTTTCTCATACGTTCACGTATAAAGTTGAAAGGACTATTTAAATATTTCTACAGCTATAACAAATCCAGCAGCGGTTTTGTCATTGAAATTAAATCATTTATAATAATTACTAATTTTATGAGAATAAAGAATCTAATGTATAAATAGAAACACATGAATTCACAAGGTTTGAGGTTAAGGAGATGCATTGCTGTATTTTTTGGTATGGTCATCTTCATCCTGGTACTTCCGTCATGTGAACATGCATCGTATGTTGTGACCTGGCCGCCCCCTCCGGGACTGACAACCAGCCCCGATTTTTTCTTGAAAGCCAACGGCGAGCCTGTCTGGGTCGAACGGATTTGCAATGATCCTGAAAAAATGGAATACATGGTATACGGAAGCAAGGAAATGGAAGATCTGAATGTGGCCGGTTTTTCATGTGCAGGTGAGGTAAACATTGAAATAGAATGCTCAGAGAAAATTGATTCGTTCCTCATCCGTCCCAAAAGCCGCCATATTGTTGCAAAGGCAGAAGGGAATAAAATCACCTTCACTTTGCAGGGCCCGCAGAAGCTTTACCTGGAAGTCAATGAGCTGCCCCACCTGGCCATTTTTGCCGATCCGCCGGAAGTGGACCCACCCGGTGCAGGGGATCCAAATGTGGTCTACTATGGGCCTGGGAAGCATGATGTGGGGCAGATGGATCTGCAAAGCAACCAGACCATCTATATCGAGGGCGGCGCGATCGTGTATGCCAATGTAAGGGGCAAGGATCTTCAGAATGTTGCCATCAAAGGCAGGGGGATTCTTCAGGGAAATGTGAGGATTTCGGGAACCTCCGATCTGCACGTTAGCGGTATATTCATTCGAAACTCAATGGGCTGGACCAACACATTGACAGATTGCCGCAACAGCAGTTACCGCAATGTGAAAGTCTTCGGTTACGGGGCCATCTGGGGGTTGGATGGCATCAATCCGGTTTCATGCCGGAATTTCACAATCGATGACTGCTTCATGCGCTGCCGGGACGACTGTGTGGCCATTAAATCCATGGATCATCATCTCTATGTGGATTCAATTACAGTTTCCAATTGTGTGATGGTGGGCTGGTCCTGCAGCGACGGGGTTACGCTGGGATTTGAACTCAACGGTGGCCCGGTACAGAATGTGCTGGTGAAGAATTGTGATATCCTGTATGCCCGCGGAGGCGGAAGGACCGATGGGCATGCCGGTTTCAGCATTGTTTGTGATGGGCCGGCCCGGGTGCAGCACATCCGGTATGAAGACATTCGCGTGGAAGAGCAGGTGGAATTTAAAAACTTTGAATTCATCGTCACGGACGGGACCTTGTATAGTGAGGATCCTCCGGGACACATTCGCGGGGTCTACCTGAAAAACGTCAGCTGGGAAAACAGCAACAAGCCTTTTGTCCTCAGCGGATTTTCAAACGATAACCTGGTGGAAGATATCACCTTCGAACATTGTTTTGTGGGGGATCGCCTGTTAACGGGTAAGACAGACGCCAATTTCCAGATCAATCCATTTGTGACCCATATTAAATTTCTGAAATAGAACTGATCTCTGTTTTTCATCGACAGGGGCGGGAATGGACCAGCCGCCTCACGATGAACACAGGGCCATGGCACATTTCACGCCATCTGCTGCACTGGAGATGATGCCTCCTGCAAATCCGCTTCCTTCTCCAATGAAATAAAGATTTTCAAAGCCTGTACACTTCCCGTTTTTATCCCTTGCAACCTGGATGGGAGAGGAGGTTTTGCTTTCCAGTCCCATGAGAAGCCCCCTGTCAAACCCATGCAGTTTCCTGCTAAAATCTTTCAATCCATCCGCAATGGCATTGCTTATCAAGGAAGGGACCATATTGAAGAGGGGTGCGGCTTGCAATCCAAGCGGGTAACTGCTTTGGGATATTTTATTTGACCCGTTCTTACGCATATAATCAAAGGCCATATTGGCAGGAAGGTTATAGCTGCCGGAGAAGGCAAAAAAGCGACCCTCCAATTCGTCCATCCAGTCCAGTATTTCCAGGGGTGAGCATGCATGTCCCAGCAACATGTCGGGATGAACCCCCGCCACACAACCTGCATTGGCATATGGACCATTGCGCTGGTAGTAGCTCATGCCGTTGACCACACTTTTTTCCTTGTAGGCTGCAGCCGGCACTACGGTTCCGCCCGGACACATGCAGAAGGTATAGACGCCCAGTCCAGATGCTGACTTTGTACTCAGGCGGTATTCTGCAGCCTTTACCCCGGGCAAGGCTTCTCTGCCCCACTGTGCCCGGTTGATGAGTTTTTGCGGATGTTCGATGCGGTGGCCGATGGCGAAATTCTTGGTGCCAAACTGAATGCCCTTTCCGATGAGCATGCGGTAGGTATCATAGGCAGAGTGGCCCGTAGCCAGGATGATGTGGTCAGCCTCAATCTCCCCTTTGCTGGTTATCAGGCCAATGGCCTTTTTCCCTTTGAAAGCAAGGTCTGTCAGTTGGGTTTCAAACAGGAAGGTCCCCCCGTTCTCAAGAAACTTCCTGCGAAGACGGGCGACAATTACTTTGAGATTGTCGGTTCCCACATGGGGATAGGCCATATAGCGTATTTCTTCGGGTGCACCGGCTTTTACATATTCCGAAAGGATATAGCTGCGTTCACGGGAGATGTGCTTGGACCGTGATGTGAGCTTCCCGTCCGAAAAGGTGCCGGCGCCTCCCTCCCCGAATGCGTAATTGTTCTGACCGTCGAATTCTCCCCTGCTCTCCAGTAACCCAATGGCCCCGGATCGTTTTTCCACTTCTGATCCGCGCTCTGCAATGTTTACCTGAAAACCGGCCATCTGCAAAACATGGGCGGCAAAAAAACCGGCCGGCCCGCTCCCGGTCACCACAACTTTTTCCGATCGCTTTTTATATGGAATGTCCAGGGGTTCCGGTGCTGCAAATTCATCTCCCCCAATTTTTTCTGAAGAAACCACAAGTCCCAGCAACCAGTGGGTATCATTTTTCTTTCGGGCATCCAGGCTTTTCTTCTCTATCTGAAAGGTAAAGTCCCTGATCCCAAGCTGCTTTTGGATGGCAAAGCTGAGCTGTTCTTCGGAATAGTCGGTAGGAACTTTGATTTGTATGGTTTTGTAGCCCATGGGTTGGATGTCAGTTGCAATGGGTAAAAGTACAAAGAAACCGGATGGTAATTTTGACAGGTCTGATGATCATCCGTGCAACACTATTTCCCGTATAGGCTTACAAATGCCCGCATGATGGATGCGGGGTATGCAGAAGCGTGCCACTCGCCCTCGAAAACATTCGTCCAGACATCCAGGTTGGGATAGTTGCGGGATTTGAGCAGATCCGCCATCTCCTCCACCCCAGACATCCACTGTTCTTCAAGTCCGCCGTAACTTAAAAACAGCCTGGCGGGCAGGTCCGTGTGGCTTTCAGAAAAAGTCTTTTCCATCGCGAAAAGTACCCGGTTGTCGTATTCAACGCTCGGGCTTCCTGCAAAGTACCGCTGGAATACGCCGGGCCGTTCGAAGAGGGCAAACAGGGTAAAGAGCCCGCCGGAGGAGTATCCACCCAGGGTTCTGTCCTCTTTCAGGACAGGGTATCCGGATTCAATATAGGGGATAAGTTCATCACAAATGAAACTGAGAAAGCGGGGGGCTCCCCCCGTTTCAACCTGAAGGGTGGTATCGCCTGTCATTCTTCTCAGGACACCCTCCCAGTAAGCTTCATCACCCGTATTCACCGTTGGCGTGAAATCCCGTGTCCTCCATGCGGCCCAATCCGCCATGCTTTTGATGTCATAGGCGATCCCGACAACGATGACCTGCGGAAACCCGGTCGGAGGAAATCCCAGGACCGTGGAAATATTGGCGACCATGGGGAAGGAACGGTTGCCGTCGGTCATATACCATACGGGGTATTGCCTCGAACCATCCGAAACGTAATCCAGGGGCAGCTGTACAAAGATCTGGAAATCCTGGTCCATGATCCCGGAATGGAACCGCCTGAGCTCGGAATTGGGCAAGGGAACAGGTTCAGGTTTTGCGGTTTCCTGGGCAGCAGTGCCCAGTGCGAATGCGAGCAGGGCCGCAATCATCATTGATTTGAACGGATTGGAATGCATGGTTGGAATGTTTAGGTTGATTATGTTTAATACCACTTATAGGTTCTGAGTCCGATGGAAAAACAGATTATCCCAATTATACTCAGAATCAGCGCATTGAGGCTCACCTGAGCCAATCCGGCACCTTCAATGAATATGCTCCGTATGGAGTCAGCCATCATGGTAAGTGGAAACTTCCGGATGATGGGAACAGCAAAATCCGGGAAATTATGATAGCTGAAAAATATGCCGGAAAGAACGGTCATGGGCATGGTGATCACATTGATCAGTCCGGTCCCTATCCTCGAATTGGCTGTCCGGGAGGAGATCAGGATGGCAATCCCGCTGAAGGCAACGTTTCCGGCAAGAAATATCATCACCAGGGCCGGCAGGCTCCCCTGAATGGAGATGTGGAAATAGGCAAAGGCAAACACCAGGAGCAGAAGGGCTTCGATGATGGTTATCGAAAGCCTGGCCAGGAAAATGCTGATCAGGAACTCCGATCTTTTCATGGGCGTGGCAACCATTCGTCTCATGAGTTTCCTGGATCGCATGTCAATCAATGCATAGCTGATGCCCCATAGCAGGGAGTTCATTACACCCATGGCAATCATTCCCGGTATCAGGAAATCAATGTACCGGTTCCCTTTTTGCGTCAGCGGATTGATGCTGGCCGTCTCAACCACCAGGTTTTCATCTTTTATGGAGGAACCCAGAAGGATGTATACCATCTTCGCCTGGGGATTGAGCGGATCGAAAAAGTATTCCATGCTGTCCGGATACTCCCTGAGGATCAGGTTGACCTGTCCCCGCTTCAGCAACAGGAGCCCGCTATCCCAATCGGTCAGGAGAAACCTGAAAGAGGTTTTTCCCAGTTCCTCATTGTGAATTGTTTTTTCAAAGTAATCCGGTCCGTCATTTTTGGGATCGTCGATATAAACGGCATCATTCAGGAACCGGCGAAAATCCGCATTCGTTTGCACAGCGTCCCCGATGAAAGCCACCTGGTGGGACAGTTCGGCCTTTTTTGAAAAAGCAATTCCAAGGACCCAGGCCATCAGCACCGGGAAGATAATGGACCAAAATAATATCCCGGGTTCCCGGATGAATTCCCGGTAATGAATGAGTATTAACTGGATCAGGGAGTTATGTTTCATCAGGCATACATTATTCAACCAGCCTTCTTCCGGTTAGCGATATAAACAGGTCATCCAGGGTCATTCTCCGGCAGGTCAGGGCTCCAACCCCAATTCCCCCGGATTCGGACCGCTCGATCAGTTCAGGAAGGGCCTCCAGGATCGAGGTAACCAAGAGTGTCAGTTTGTTCCTTCCGGCGTCAAAGCTGTATTTCTTCAGCCAGGGCATGCTTTCAAGCCCCAGTTTCCCGGGATCCCCTGAAGGAATGAATTCAATGATCTCTTCACTCTGGTTCTCACGAAGCAGATCATCCAGGCTTCCCTGGGCCAGGATCTTACCCTGGTCCATGATGACGATCCGGTCACACAGGTAAGCGGCTTCTTCCATGTAATGGGTGGTCAGGATCATGGTGGTAAGCCGGGTCCTCTTAAATTCCATCAGGATGTCCCATATCTCGTGCCGCGAATTGGGATCCAGCCCGGTGGTGGGTTCATCCAGCAACAGGATGGAGGGTTCGTTCAGCAGGGCAATCCCAAGTGCCAGTCTTTGCCTTTGCCCTCCGGAAAGATTTACTGTAAAAGCCCTGCTTTTATCCTTTAGCCTGATCATATCAAGGACCTCATTCACCCTTGAACCATCAACCCTGTGGAAACTGGCGAAGAGTTCGAGCACTTCGCGGGTCCTGAGTTTGTCGATGAACCGGGTTTCCTGAAGTGAAATTCCAAGCTGGCTGCGAAGATGTACTTCATTTCCTTTCCAGGGCAGGCCCAGTATCAGGATTTCACCGGAATCCTGCTTCTGAAGTCCTTCGACCATTTCAACAAGGGTGGTTTTTCCTGCCCCGTTCGGACCGAGAAGGGCAAGGAATTCCCCTTCCCGGATGCTGAGGCTTACCCCATCAACGGCCCGGACATCCCTGAAGTACTTGCGCACCTGGGTAACCTGTATGACAGATTCTTTATTCAGACCAGGATTCTTATTAATCTAAATGAACAAAAAACTTTTCAATAAAATAACCAGGACTGCTGCTCAACCGATCCCAAAGTGCTCAATTACACTGGGGTATGCAATTTCACAACGCTTTTATTATAAATATTTTATGCCTGTCAAAATCCCTCCAGTATTTTACTGCAAGTTTTTCAATGTTGAGCCAGTAAGCATCGGAGAGTAAACCATATTCCTGAACTGCAACCCTGATATCATTGCCCATTTGTTCTGCAATTTCAGGCTTTAATGAAATATTCACTTTTTGATCGTTGAATTCAAATATGGCTGAAGGAATATTGGATACGCTATCTGACACGCTTATCAATCCTTGCCCGATAGTGGCTCCCGAACTGATTTGAACGCCATCATTAAAACAACTTAGTGGAGGCTCTGATCCGGCAAAAGAGGTAACAAGCAGATTATTGACCCCGACATTAAAATACTCCATTGCCCTGATGCCCATTTTTGCACCGATGATCGAATAGATCCCGGTATGGCCGTGTATCTCATTGGTCATGGTAATGGCTTTCCATTCTATGGGTCCGAAATTTTCAATGCTTGAGTTCAATATTTTTGCATATGCGGGTTTGTATAGACTCGAATCAACCGGGAAACTTGTAAATACGAGGTTACTTGTTGCAACGGCTGATTCTAACAGCTGAACGATTGTTTCATAAACAAATGATACGGGTATGCTTTCATTCAATGATACATATTTTATTTTCTCTTTTGTTTCAGCTTCGAACAGTATGGGAACATTAAAATATACAGGTACCAGATCATCCCCTAATTGCAGTTGTTTCTGTTTTATGCTTTCTTCAATTCCGGACTGGGTATGAACGATCGCGATCTGACTGGCATAAACAGATTTTGCGACCTTAATGCCGGCTAAGTAATTCTCATTGATAATCAATCTATCGGAATCGTTGGAAACCACATCCAGTTGAATACCTGTTTGCCTGATAAATTCATAGCTCTCTTTGGAAACTGAATAATTATAACCCTTCTCAATATTGTGATCATTGTACCAGATGATCCGTTCAATCTTCTCAGAAATATCAGGATTCTCACCAATCCAATCTGCAAAGGTTTTTAGCGAGCCCAAAGCTACCAATGTCAATTGATGGGGATAATTTTCAATGGCCCTGACAAGCAGACTCGTTGCATTTTCACTGAAATCAATATTTTGATCACCTGCAGCGTCTGCCCAGGTGATATTTTGAGCAAAGGCTGACCATTTGGGGAGTTCCAGATTTAACTTCTCGCCGATCCCAACCGGAATCCCCTCATGATGAAATGCGGAAAGCAACGACTTAACTTTCACATAGGCCGAATCGGGTAAAAGCGTACCCTGACTGCAGGTAATCGCCAATACCCGGATATCATTCTGGGAAAGCAACATGCTGATGGAGCGCATGTCGTCAAGTGCTCCATCGGTATCGATGACAACATGATATTTTGGTTTTCCGGAATGAGCCGATAAGGGACCGGAAATTAGCCCGGCCATTAGTATGGTTCCAATAAATCTTCGTATCATCTGCACTGAATTTATAGGATGATTAAACTGCTAAATAAATGCATTTTATTGAGTTTCGCTCTTTTATAAAATTCAAACCACGTAATACTGAACAGCCCGGCCAGCCCGGCCAGTGCCGCCTCGCCAATGCCCACCTTTTCAAACTGGAAAAGATCAAGCAGAAAAGGTATGTTCAGGATGAGAACAAGAAAAAAGGCGGCACCTCCCACGACCCACTTAACGGACTTGTTTGGCGTGATCAGAATCGTGAAAATAGAAGTGGTCCACGAGCGGTTTGAGAGGATCACTGCAATATTTGAAGCGATCAGTGTCACGAATGTCATTGTTCTTACAGCCTCCTCACTATGACCCGTTTTCAGGGCAGTCAGATAGACCAGCATACTGATCACCAGGATCCCGACTCCCTGCATGCAGCTTAGAAATATCTTCCTTGCGCCAAAGAAGGGTTCCTCGATGGCCTTTGGGGGTCTGGTCATCACATTTTTTTCCTCTTTCTCAGCCTCGAAAATAATGGAACATGCCGGGTCGATGATCAATTCAAGAAATACAATATGAACCGGCCACAGGATCAGGGGCAGATCTGCGAAAAAGACCGGGATTAAGGATAATCCGGCGATGGGGACATGGATGGCAAAGATGTAACCCAGGGCTTTCTGAAGATTGTCAAAAATTTTCCGCCCCATTTTCACTGCCCGCACAATGGATGAGAAGTTATCATCCATCAGCACCAGTGAAGAGGCTTCCCTTGCCACATCGGTCCCTTTTTCTCCCATTGCAACTCCAATATTGGAGGCCTTCAGAGCAGGGGCATCATTCACACCGTCACCGGTCATCGCCACAATCTCACCGTTACGCTTCAGGGCATTGACGATTTTCAACTTTTGCTCCGGTACCACACGGGCAAAAATATTCACCTCCCTGATGCGTTCAGCAAGCTCCTCTTCACTCATTTCCTGTAATTCGGGGCCTGCAATAAACAGGTCGGGATTTTTAAGTCCGATCTCTTTACCAATATTGATCGCAGTTACAGGATAATCCCCAGTGATCATAATTACGCGGATCCCGGCCCTGTAACATTCACTGATCGCCCCCGGGACACTCTCCCTGACCGGATCAGAAAGTCCGATCAATCCCACAAATTCAAAATCAAAATCATGCTGCGCAGGAGGAAGATTCTTTAGAACCAGTTTCGCCTTTGCCACACCCAGTACCCGTAATCCTGAAGAAGCCATCTCTTCCACTGCCTTTAAGTAGCCATTTGTTTGGGACGAATCAAGATGGCAGAGGTCAAAAATGGCCTCAGGAGCACCTTTCGCTGCGATGACACCTTTATCCGAACTGGTTGCTGAAAAAACCCTTGACATGGCCAGGAGATTTCTTGACAAGGGGTATTCCTTTTCCATGGTCCAGTCTGTATGAATGTGTTCCGTATTTTTCAGTTGCTGCTCACCCATATCGGTAATCGCCTTTTCCATAGGGTCAAAGGGATTAACCTGACTCGATAACATGCCGTATTCAATGATTTCATGGAAGGGTTCCGGGAATTGACTTGCAGGGCTGAGCTCGTAAAAGCCCGATCCATTGAACAATCGGGTAACTGTCATCTTGTTCCAGGTAAGTGTTCCGGTCTTATCGGTGCAAAGCACTGTTGAAGATCCAAGGGTCTCAATGGCAGCCGGTTTACGGGTCAGTACATTTTTTTTTGACATCCTCCACGCCCCCAGGGCAAGAAAGATGGTTAATACAACCGGAAACTCCTCCGGAAGCATTGCCATGGCAAGTGTAATCCCTGCCAGGAATCCCTTTAGCAAGTCTCCCCTGGTAATTGTGTATACGGCAATGACGACCAGGCATAAAACCACTCCAATGATGGCAAGCCGCCTGACAAGGATACCCATTTCCCTTTTCAGCCTGGTGGGCTCCTCCTTCACGGAATCAAGCGCTTTTCCGATTTTTCCGATCTCTGTTTTAGTACCTGTGGCAGTTGCCCTGATGATCCCGTTTCCCTGGACAATCATCGATCCGGAGAAAACACAGGGAATATCATCCCCGCCGGGGATATAAGATCCCTTTCCGTCTTCCCACTCAATTTTGCGCACAGGGACCGATTCTCCTGTGAGCAGAGACTCATCGGCCATCAGGTTCACCCCATTCAGGACAATTCCATCGGCCGGAACCCTGTCACCTTCCTGCAGCACAATAAGATCTCCGGTGACCACCTCCCTTCCTGCAATCCTTCTGCTCTTCCCTTCACGGATCACCAGCGCTCGCGGACTGGCCAGGTCTTTCAGCGCATCAAGAGCCTTCTCCGTTTTGCGCTCCTGGTAAAACTCAATCCCCATCACCACAAATACAAAGCCCATCAGCATCAATCCCTCATGGATATCTCCAAGTAAAAGGTACAAAGTGCCGCAGGCCACGAGAAGCAGAAACATGGGCTCCCTGATTACTCCAAGAGCAATGTGAAATATATTTTTCGGCTTGGAGGAGGGAAGTTCATTGTAGCCTTCTGACTGCAATTTCTCAGCCACATCTTTCTCTGTAAGTCCTTTAAAATCCTCAATTTTTATCGATGGTTCCATGGAAATGAAATTAGTTAGAAAACACTAACTATATGATTAAAAAAACAGGCCTAATCAAGCACTTTTTTAAGTACGCGAACAAGGCATTCCTCTTCCTCAGTATTTAGCTTTGACCGGATATACTCAGCAATTCTTTTATGAGCGTAATCGTGCATCTGATTAATCAGCTTTCCTTTTTCTGTGAGGTGAAGATGTGCACTGCGCCTATCCTCATCCGATCGTACCTTAAAAACATAATCGCGTTCTATCATTTTATCTACCGCCACTTTTACGGTGGGTTTGGAGAGCTTCATGCTAGCAGCAAGTTCAGTGATATTTGGATTATTCAAATCACTGATCGTCTCCAGGTAGTGCATCTGGGTCAGGGTGAGTGATGAAAGGTTAAACTGCGCTTTTGCAGTCTCTTCACCTTGTCCCATCATGCTTGATAGCTTCGCAATGATTTCCGGCAACGCGTTCATGATGCAAATATAGTTAGTATATACTAACAAAACAAATATTTTTCATTATACCTTTTAAAGTGTAGCGTGCATATTCCGGCGTAACCCGGGGATGAGGTTCTCAATGCGACTGGAATCTCCAACCAGAATTCTTAATATTCAACACGTATATCAGCTTTCCCGCTAAACAATTTGACCGTAACGGTTTCGTTACCAGGATTATACTCGCCACCTGTCACTTTGACTGCCTTTTTACCTTCCGGATGAGGTATGCGTATGCTTACCTCCCCGGGCTTCCTGTCCGAATTGCATTGAATGCTAGCTTCAATATACCCCTGCTTGATCCCGGACGTAACTTTGACATCCAGTGGTCCGAAATAGCTTTGTACATCATTTAATTCAATGGTATTCCCATCTTCCATCCATTTGCGCGGAATGGTATTTAAAAGTCTCAGGGTGGAACCATCTTCCATGTACAACATCCACCTTGTTTCCATCAGAAACCAGGCTTCTTCGTGCGTTTTATGAGGGCTGGCATGGTACAAATGCTCCCAGAATGTATAGGTTTCCCTGTCTGCCAGGGCGGAAAAGGTATTGTAATAGGTTTTCAAAAAGGGCTTAACCATGCCCTGTTTTGCCTGGTTCCAGTTGTGACGGCTGTAATAGGGCTGACTAAATACAGCGTTGTTCTGAAAAAACAGCTCGCTTTGGTATTCCAGCATCATTCTTGATGCAGGCTCATGAACATCTAACACCTCGCAAAACACCAGATACAGTGGTCCCAGAAGTACATCCGGGACGGTAAATGTTCCATGCGAATAGAAGGTCTCTTTTTTGGCATAAAGGGCCCTTGGTCCGGTGGCCTCAGCCCAGGGAGGTGCGGTGGGGCACCAGCGTCCGTCACCAAGGGGAACTACCGGAGAAAGTGCCATGGCGCTATATAATGATTCCCTGATGTCCTTTTTCCATGCTTCGGCTTCTTTACCGATGCGGATGGATTGAGCCGGATCTATCCCGGCCAGCATTTCGGATACACGGCTTAAGCCAAGGTAAGCATATCCATTGAGCATGAATTGGTGAAAGTTGTCCTCAGGATCAGCTACTTTGCCGTCAATCATTCCATACCCCCGGCCCCGAAGGCTGTCAACTTTGTTGTTTTCCCTCCACTGCAGGAGGAAATCGCATGATTTAAGCACTTTGGGCTTGATCTGTTCGATCCATTCTGTATCGCGGGTATACCGGAAATACTCACCCAGGGTCCATAATGCGGCACCGGTTTCGACCATGTACCCACCGAAATTCTGCATGAATCCATCCTCATGCTGTTTGTCCAGAAAATAGCTTATCGACCGTTTGGCAACATCGTGCCATCCCATGGAATTATAGAACTGAATGATGGGGGCGCTTTCAGTACCGATGGCCGTATAGACCCCGATGGCAGGGACAAGGGTGCCATCCGGTTCGCTTCCGTAAGTAATCAGATCAAGATGCAGCAGGCCTGCCTGTATCATCTCTTCGATCCTTTTTTCGGGTACGCGGATCCGGGCCGCATGGTTTAATTTTTCCTGCCAGAACGCCTTGCATTCCATATACTTTGTGTCAAAGGACTGAGATGCAAGTTTCAAAGCCCTTTCGCTGGAAATGGGGGCGTGGGGAAGGAAAAATTCAAAAACAGCCTTTTCACCCGGTTGAAGTAAAACAGCCATCTCTTCGTTGGGTAAGGGCTTCCCGTTCAGTTTCGAGATGCAGAAAACACTGTCGGTGGCATAACCTGAAAATCCGGTGGCCGGATCAAATCCATAGGGAGACTTCTGCCACCAGGCATTTCCCGGTTTGATCGTTTTAAACCAGGCGTAGCGGGGGACTGAGCCTTTGTTACTGATCTCAGATTTGAAATAGAAGACTGTTTCTTCAGTGGTATTAAAAGCTCCCCTGAGTTCCTGTTCGAGACTTTCATTCTGCGCATCCGTAAGCATACTTCCCGCGCTGTACTTATCTGCAACCAGATAGTGGGTGCCTTCTAGGGATTGTCGGGTAAGGGAAGAATGCTCCAATGAAACGAAGCAGGTGGAATGGTATTCAATATCATCGTCGATGTGTATGGAATGAAGGATGGGGAGTACCCCTTCATCCAGCCTGCGGGATGTATTTATTTCAACACTGACGCCACGGCCGAGGCTATATGAATATGAGATGGCACCTCTGCCACGTTCTGACAGAATAAGCGGGGACGAAGAAAAGGTGGGGGTAATAACATTTGCCTCCGAGGGCGTGTTTGCCATGCTTTCGGTGATCTGAAAAATACGAAAGTCCCTTGAGATGCCCAACCAGGTGGGAACGGATTGATTCAGTGTTCGATTCTGAGCAGAAGAAAAAGATGCCTCAGGCTCTGATTCGATTTTCTGAAGTTTTGTCTGCAGTTTGCGGGATGAAATATCAGATTCAACCTCAGCATAGGAGCGGTGATCCGAATCCGTTAGCACAACCACAGAATAATCCGGGATATAGACGGGAAAATCCATGCTGACATCTCTCAGGAAAAAGGAGAAGGGAGTGCTGTCAGTTTTCACAGAAATGATCGTTGCTCCCGGACCAGGATTGTTTTGAACATCGTCAAATTCAAGGGTCATACGCGCAGGCCCGGTCCCCGTATATTCAAAGCGATTGTCTTCAATTTTTCCATGACCTTTGACAAGCTCCATTTTCGTTAAGGTACCATTCAGAACAGAGATCGTACCCGAAGGCATTCCGCCGCTCCATTCCATTGAAATTTCTTGTGGGGGAATGTGCACGGCCTTTTCCTGACCCAGCAAATGAATCGGGAACACTAAAAAGCAGAAGAGCGCCCCCAGCAATCCTACCGTAAATGCTATTTTCTTAGGCATGTGTTTTAAAAATTAATTTTCAGAGAATTGGCAGCTTTTGCTAAAGATAGCAAATATTGGGTTTGGGCTGGACGGCGCTGTGAAAGAGCGTCATTTGCTTTAATTCCTCTGTGTTCTGTGCATCAGGACAAGTATGCACATAATTGTGTAAACAAAAATGTTTATATTTGTATGATGAAAACTGAATTATCAATAGTCAAAGGGATCCATCCTGGATACATACTTGAACGTGAGCTTAAAAAGCGTCATTTGCAGAAAGGACCATTTGCCATTTCTTTAAATGAATACCCTCAAACCCTGGTATCTATAACCAAGGGGAAAAGAAGGATGAACACAAATCTTGCTTTGAAGATTGAGAATGCTCTGGAGATTGAAGAAGGGTATTTTATGACTTTGCAGCTACATTTTGATATTGCAGAAATAAAAAGAAGACAACCCGGATCACGTCCTGATCTTACCAAGTTGAGGCGAATTTTGTTTTGGGATACAAGAATGGAAAATATAGACTGGGATAAACAAAAGAAATCAATTATCAAAAGAGTATTTGAGAGGGGTAATGAAATTGAGAAAATGGAGATCATTCGATTTTACGGACAAGAGAGCGTCGATCATATTTTGGATTCTCATGGAAAATAGACTTTATTACAATAGCACCGGTCCACAATAATTATGGTTGAGAAACATTATTACTGTGAAACATAATTATTTAGATTGAAAAAAAGAAGGCAAAGCTGGTTATTATTTATGGCCGTCGTCGTTGTGGGAAGTCAACACTTATTATAAATACGCTTAAGCCAGGTGATATTTATTTCATGGCTCAGCAATCTGATGAAGCAGTTCAACGCATACAGATGGCAAATACCATTGGTGAAAAGATAAAGGGATTTGATTCTGTTGTTTACCCCGATTGGGAATCGTTATTCATAAACCTGGATAATGTCAGTAATGAACCTTTCACTTTGTGCATTGATGAATTTCCTTATCTGGTAAAGGGTTCAGTAAGTCTACCCAGCATAATTCAGAAAATCGTTGATACTACTTCCGGCAGAAAATATCATTTGATTCTTTGTGGATCCTCGCAACAAATGATGCAGGGACTTGTGTTAGACAGTTCATCGCCTTTATATGGCCGGGCCGATGAAATAATGAAGATCAGTCCTCTTGAGGCAGGTTGGATAAGTAAGGCTTTTGATTGCAAATCCGATCAAGCCATCGTTGAATATTCCGTTTGGGGTGGAGTTCCCAGATACTGGGAACTCAGGTCTGAAGAGGAATCTTTCAAAACAGCGGTGAAAAATATTATACTTGACCGTTATGGAGTGCTTCACGAAGAACCTATACGTTTATTCCTTGATGATATGAGAGAATCGGTCCAGGCTTTTTCAATTCTCTCTGTGGTGGGTAACGGTAGTAACAGGTTATCTGAAATTGCGGGGAAACTCAATAAGCCAGCCACACATCTTTCAAGACCCATTGACAATTTGATTCAACTTGGCTATTTAAAGCGTGAAGTGCCTTTTGGAGAATATGAAAGGAATAGTAAAAGGGGAATCTACAGAATCGCGGATCCGTTTATGAATTTTTACTTTGCTTTCCTGGTACCTAACCTTTCGCGTTTAGAACTTGGCTTAACAGATCAGGTTTATAATGTTTTTGAATCGCGGTTATCGAATTTCGTTTCATTGGAATGGGAAAACCTATGCAGAAGAAGTGTTCCAATGAAACCCATCAACGGGATTTGTTTTGATAATGCCTATAAATGGAGGGGTGCAAATCTGAAAAACGAAGCAATGGAATTAGATGTCGTTGCAGAATCGGTTGACAAAAAATACCTGCTAATCGGTGAATGCAAATGGTCGAAGATCTCTGATTCTGCTGCATTAATCCGGCGATTAGAGCAAAAGGCAAGTGTATTTCCATTGGCAAAAGACAAAAGAATTATACTTGCCCTTTATGTGAAGGCAACATCTGAAACCAACGTTCCATCAAACGTATTTTTTCCTCCGGATGTCTTGGATTGCCTTAAATAATACTGCCAGTCCCTAAAGATATAGGCCAGTTGACCCGTTTATAGTTTGATCACCTTTCTTGTGCTTACAAACTCCCTGGAGCTGATCCTGATAAGATAGACTCCTTTGCTGTAGGGTGACATATCGATCCGGAGCGTGTCGCCTTCCATGGTGCCACTGTAGACCAGCTGACCATTCAGGGAGGTGATCCGGACTGATTGTTCTCCGCTGCTTCCCGTCAGGATGGTCAAGATATCGATCACCGGATTGGGGTAAATAGTTATATCGCTATAAGATTGATTGTCTATGCCTACTATAGCACCGCTTTGCGTAACTACAACATACTTGTCGGATACATCAATTCCAGATATGATTAAATTAGCAGTTCTCTGTTCTGCTGAAGTATTGGCTTCTGCTGTTAAGATTATTGATGCAGCACCTGTTCCAGAAATACTGCTGGCTGATAACCATGATTCCAGACCTGATATTGTCCAGTCAGTATTTGAGGTTATATTAAATGTCGCTGCACTGTTGGCCTCTGCTCCAATGGTAAGTGATGCGGGAGATATATCGAATATGACTTTTTTGCTGTAGAACCACAGGGTTTTTATATTGTCTGGAAAAACACTGTCACCCGTATCCCAAACCTCGGACAATTGATTCCCATTTGCATCATAAGTGTATTCATATTTAGAATCTTCCACCCAATCACTGGCTCCCGAATCCCAATCATACCCTACCCTTGATATAAGATTCCCTGTTGCATCATAGGTGTACTCATATTTACACCATTCTCCTGTAAAATCTCTGGCTTCCCAATCCCAAGTATACCGAATATCGGACAATTGATTTCCTTCTGCATCATAAGTGTATTCATTTTTGCAATCTCCCTCCCAAACATTGGCTGGTGCATACCAATCATAATATTCCGTTGACAATCGATTCCCATTTGCATCATAGGTGTACTCAAATTTATAGTTACGCACCCAATCATTGGTTGCTGCATCCCAATCATACTCTACTAAGGACAATTGATTCCCTTCTACATCATAGGTGTACTCAATTTTCCAACCTAACACCCAATCACTGGCTTCCGAATCCCAATCATAGCCTACATAGGACAATTTATTCCCCTCTGCATCATACGTGTACTCATATTTATACCTTTCCACCCAATCTTTATACCATTCCACCCAATCACTGGTTGCTGCATCCCAATCATACTCTACTAAGGACAATTGATTCCCTTCTACATCATAAGTGTACTCACATTTCCAGCCACTCACCCAATCACTGGCTTCCGAATCCCAATCATAGCCTACATAGGACAATTTATTCCCCTCTGCATCATACGTGTACTCATATTTATACAATTCCACCCAATCACTGGCTTCCGAATCCCATGTATACCAAATATCGGACAATTGATTTCCTTCTGCATCATAGGTGAACTCCCTTTTACTCCTTCCCACCCAATCACTGGCTTCCGAATCCCAAATATATTCTATAGTGGATAATAGATTCCCTTGTGAATCATAGGTGTAAATCTCTCTTGGCGAAAAAAAAATCCCTATCCTCTCATCAAACCAACCTGCTGGAATCCAATTCATTATTGTAGTGTCATATACATATTTTAGTATGCTGTCCAATTGGTATTCCTCGTTCATCAGGGATTTCTTCATGGAATTATTTTGCAATTCTTCCATTCCTTCTGCCAAAAAACTCTTATGGATTTGCAATTGGTCAATCCCCAGTTCAACAAGTGTATTTAAGAAGTTTGCATCCGGGATATCCACATTCTGGGAATACATTGGTGAGATTCCCAAAATGATAACTGAGAAAAATTGTACAAGTCGTTTCATGGTTGTGGGCATTTAGGATTTGTAATCTTGTTTTCAGAGAGTGGGACTGACAGCCGAAACTGCCAGCCCCCTGATAGTATAAGGCCAGATGACCCGTTTAAAGTTTGATCACCTTTCTTGTTGCCACAGACTCTTCGGAGGTGATCCTGATGAGATAGACCCCTTTGCTAAACGGAGACATATCAACCCAGTGTGTATCTCCTTCCATGGTGGCGCTGTAGATCAGCTGTCCGTTCAGGGAGGTGATCCGGATTGATTGTTCTCCGCTGCTTCCCGTCAGGATGGTCAAGATATCGTTCACGGGATTGGGAAATATTCTTAATTGAACAGAAGGCGCATCAGCAATCCCAACGCCCATGATGGTAAATGGCTTTGGCTGGGACAGCGCACAGTATTCATCCCTGGCATATAACCAGTATTCCCCGTTTTCAAAGCCGTCAAGAGAAATATCAACCGAAATTTTTGCCACAGCAATGGCAGAATCCAGACATACTGCGCATATAGAGGCCAGGTTTTTCTCAGTACCCTTAGGAACCAGGTAGATCATTCCATCCTTCGAACTTGTAACTGCTATGTGATCCGGCTGATATAAAGTTTCGGTCGTACTTATTATAGGAATACAATCTGTGGTGAAATAAACATCGGGGCTGCCATCTTTATAAATGTCAACTCCTTCATGAGGAAAGAGAAGTGTCCAGACACATATCTTCCGCAAGGTTGGCATATTTGTTATCCAAAACCATTGTAAAGCAGTATTATTAGAAACATCCAGACTGGTTAATTGGTTCCAAGAGCAATCCAAATATTGTAAAGCAGTATTATTAGAAATATCCAGACTGGTTAATTTATTCTCTGAGCAACTCAATATTTCTAAAGCAGTATTATTCGAAACATCCAGACTGGTTAATTGGTTAGAAAAGCAGTCCAATTCTTCCGAAGCAGTATTATTAGAAACATCAAGACTGGTTAATTGGTTCCAAGAGCAATCCAAATATTGTAAAGCAGTATTATTAGAAACATTCAGGCTGGTTAACTGGTTTTCACCGCAATATAATCCTTCCAAAGCAGTATTCTGAGAAACATCCAGACTGGTTAATTGGTTGCCACCGCACCTTAAAGTTGTTAAAGCAGTATTATTGGAAACATCCAGACTGGTTAATTGGTTGCCAGGGCAATACAGTGATTCCAAAGCAGTATTATTAGAAACATCAAGGCTTGTAAGATTAGGTCCTTCATATGATGGGAAGAATTCATCATATGGAATTAACCAAATGAGTAAATGTTGTAAAAAACTGCATTGCGAAACATCCAGATTTATCAGGGGATTTTTACAACATATAATTGAAACCAGCTGGCTCCCTTCAGGAAAACTAAGACTGGTTAAATGATTGCAGCTGCAACTTAAACTTGTTAAAGCAGTACAACCTGAAAAATCCAGCCTGGTTAATTGGTTGACAGCGCAATCCAAATCTTGTAAAGCAGTACAACCTGAAACATCTAGGCTGGTTAATTGGTTGCCACGGCAATTTAAACTTGTTAAAGCAGTACAACCTGAAACATCCAGGCTGGTTAATTGGCTGACACAGCAATTTAAACTTGTTAAAGCAATACAACCTGAAACATCCAGGCTGGCTATATGTTTGTTATGAGAAATATCAAGACTGGTTAATTGGTTATCACTGCAATTCAATTTGACCAAATTGATAAATGCGTATATGCCTGTTAATTCTGAAATTTCTTTTGAATAAATATCCAGAGAGTCTACTCCCTCAGCTTCCGTATAGCTGATCAGGCAATCTCCATTGGTATCTACTCCCAGCTCTATGAGCGCAGCCAAGAAGTTGACATCGGGTATGAAGACAATACTATCGTTATTATAAATACATTCTGTAGTGAAATAGACATTGGGGCTGCCTGTGATATCTGCAGAAACTCCTTCTGGTGGGAAAGGTGTTGTCCAGACACATACTTCATATAAGGTTGACATATCTACTATCCTCATTTCCTGTAAAGCAGCATTATTCGAAACATCCAGACTGGTCAATTGATTATAAGAGCAGCCCAATTCTTCCAAAGCAGTATTATTCGAAACATCCAGACTGGTTAATTGATTATAAGAGCAGTTCAAATCTTCCAAAGCATTATTATTCGAAACATCCAGACTGGTTAATTGATTATAAGAGCAGTTCAAGCTTTCCAAAGCAGTATTATTAGAAACATCCAGACTGGTTAATTGATTAGAAGAGCAGTTCAATTCTTCCAAAGCATTATTATTAGAAACATCCAGTCCTAAGCCTAAGAATGAGTAGTACTGTCGATTGTTTAATTGGTTATAACAGCAATCCAAATCTTGTAAAGCAGTACAACCTGAAACATCCAGACTGGTTAATTGATTATAAGAGCAGCCCAATTCTTCCAAAGCAGTATTATTAGAAACATCCAGACTGGTTAATTGGTTATAGGAGCAATCCAATTCTTCCAAAGCAGTATTGTTAGAAACATCAAGACTGGTTAATGGGTTATCACTGCAATTCAATCTGACCAAATTGATAAATGCATATATTCCTGTTAATTCTGAAATTTCTTTTGAATAAATATCCAGAGAGTTTACTCCCTCAGCTTCTGTATAGCTGATCAGGCAATCTCCATTGATATCCACTCCCAGCTCTATGAGCGCGGCCAAGAAGTTGACATCGGGTATGAAGACAATACTATCGTTATTATAAATACATTTTGCAGTAAAATATGCATTGGGGCTGCCATCTTTATATAAGTCAAATCCTCTTGGAGGGAAGGGCGTCCAGACACATACCTCGTACAAGGTTGGCATATCTGTTATCCAAAAATGTTGCAAAGCAGCATTCTTAGAAACATCCAGACTGGTTAATTGGTTCCAAGAGCAGATCAGCGTTTTTAAAGCAGTATTATTAGAAACATCCAGGCTGGTTAATTGGTTAGAAGAGCAAATCAGCATTTTTAAAGCAGTATTATTCGATACATTCAGGTTGGTTAATTGGTTACCACCGCAAATTAATCCTTCCAAAGCAGTATTATTAGAAATATCCAGACTGGTTAATTGGTTAGAAGAGCAGTTCAATTCTTCCAAAGCAGTATTATTAGAAACATCCAGACGGGTTAATTGGTTTATTTCACAATCTAAATACTCCAAAGCAGTATTATTGGAAACATCCAGACTGATCAATTTATTCACCAAGCAAATCAGCGTTTTTAAAGCAGAATTATTCGAAACATCCAGACTGGTTAATTGATTATAAGAGCAGGTCAATTTTTCCAAAGCAGTATTATTAGAAATATCCAGACTGGTTAAATTGGTAGAGTAGCAGTTTAATTCTTCCAAAGCAGTATTATTAGAAACATCCAGACTGGTTAATTGGTTCCAAGAGAAATCCAAATATTGTAAAGCAGTATTATTCGAAACATCCAGACTGGTTAATTGGTTCCAAGAGCAATCCAAAGTATTCAGGTTAACAAACGCCTCTATCCCAGTCATCCATACAATCGTTCTGTTGTGGACATTTAAATTAGTCACAGCTTCCGCTTCCGTATAACTAATCAGGCTATCATGATTGATATCGATCCCCAGCTTAATAAGCGCATTTAAGAAGTGGGCATCCGGGATATCCACATTCTGGGGATACAATGGTGAGATTCCAAAAATGATAATTGAGAAAAATTGTACAATTCGTTTCATGGTTGTGGGCATTTGGGATTTATTATCTTGTTTTCAGAGAGAGGGACTGACAGCTGAAACTGCCAGTCCCTTCAATAGTTATGCTGTGTGTTCCCTTAGAGTTTGATCACCTTTCTTGTTGTCACAGTCTCTTCGGACATGATCCTGATGATATAAGCCCCTTTGCTGAACGGTGTCATATCGATCCGGTGCGTATCGCCTTCCATGGTGGCGCTGTAGACCAGCTGTCCGTTCAGGGAGGTGATTTCGATGGAGTGGGGTCCGGATTTTTCCGTTTCGATGGTTAACAGGTCATTTGCAGGATTTGGATAGATACTGATCCCTGTTGTAACATTTTCATCGATTCCGGTTTCATCACAGGTACCATTGCAGATTGTATCAAAGCAGATGTTCGGACTGCCTGCTGTTTCCACATATACGTTCGCAGGAGGGAAGGGAAGCTCCCAGACACATACTTCGCACAGGGTAGTCATATTCTGTAAATTGATACTTTCTAATAAAGTATTTCGTGAAATATCCAGGTTGGTTAACAGATTTGTCCTGCAATCCAATGCAACCAAAGCATTACTTTTAGAAATATCCAGACTGGTTAACCGGTTATTCCTGCAATTCAGATCCATTATTGAAGTATTTCCAGAGATATCCAGAGTTGTTAATCGGTTGTAGGAGCAATCGAAAGTATCAATATTTATAAATGCCTCTATTCCAGTCACATCTGTTATATACTTTGAATGAACATCTATTGATGTTACCGCTTCTGCTTCCGGAAAACTGATCCGCCCGTCTCCACTGGTGTCAACGCCTTTGTTAACAAGGGCAGCTAAGAAGTTTTCATCCGGTATGTAAACCAGGTTGCCTGTAAAGGGAGATTCATAGGCACCAAGGTCCACAAAGGAGTCTACGGGATGGGGCCGGGGATTGCCGGCCATGTCGGTAGAAGGAGCATAATACCAGGTGCCATCAACTTCCAATGAATCAATTCCCCAGCCGATCCCCGGACCGTATTCTGCCAATTCATATGACCCGGGTTGAAAGAGGGGTTCCATGACCTTATTGAATTGACCCGTTACCTTTTCCTCCTCGATGAACGGTTCCCTTAAAGTATTATTACTTGCATTGATTGTGTAATTATTTAGCGGATTCAGAATGAAATCCTGATGGCCATTATCCGCATCAGACCAGATGATATTATTGTATAGTACTATGTCGGAGTAATTGCTTGGCCCTGCTTCAGGCAGACCAACATTAACACTGTTCCCCCCTGCTGTTGCTTCATTCATATAAATAGTATTGTTAAATACAACTGCCCGGGTATCTCCCAAAAGAAGGCCCCCACCGGTACCTCGTGAATAATTGTCACGTATAACATTGTTAAACACCGTAACAATATCATCGGGGAATCCTCCCCAAACAGTAATCCCTGCTCCCTGACCCCAGCTATTTGTACTCAGTCCCCGGTTGCCAATGATACTGTTGTTCGCGATTATAACTTCCTTATGGGTGCTACCGTTCGCAATATTGGTCCAGTATACACCGGCTCCCCAGGAAAACCAAGCTGTTCGAATTGAGTTCTGTGTGATAGTATTATTTTCAAAATGGATTCCTCCGCCAGCCAGGCACGTCCCACCTCCTTTTCCGTCACTTCCATTACCTGTATTGTTGCGAATCAAATTGTTACGGATCACTGCACGATGGTCATTATTTAAACTGACAAAAAGTCCGCAACCGAAAAAAACACCCAGGGTAGTTTTTAGCGGTTCCAGATAGTTATCTTCGATGATGTTGTGGATGATCTTTCCCCCGGAATTAATGATTAAGATTCCCCCGCCCTTCAGGTATTTATACCCTGCGTCAAGTACTTCCGTTCCCTTTCCCCCCGTAATGGTAAACCCCGTCAGCACCGAGGTGGTATCCTCTCCCGACCACATTAAAACAACCGAAGCGGTATCCGGTTTTTCCGGCCGGCTCCCGTCGATAATGGTCCGCGGAATATAGAATTCTTCATGGTCAAGAATATATGAACTTGCAACGGTAATGGCCTTACCCTTGAAATCAATGTTCTCGTAATACCTTCCCTCCATCACCAGCACGGTGTCTCCTTCTGCTGCCGCATCGATACCTGCCTGGATGGTCGGCTGTTCATCCGGAACCCGGATGACCCGCTCTGAGTTGTAAGCGGGAAACAACTTCGCAAAAGGTGACTCAACCGCTCCGATATCATAATATTCATCAGGGGAAATATCAACCCGGAAAGCACCGCTGAAGTCGGTTTCGGGAGGGTAAATCCAGGTCTCGTTAATCTGAACCGAATCCAGGCCACGCCCCACTGAACGGCTGTCAGCTGCTGGTGCATAGGAGACAGTATCTACCAGCGGGTCAGCAACGATATTATACTTTGCGTCAACCGATTCGGACCATGAGAACTCCTTATCCAGAATATTTCCATAGGCATAAACAGATACCGTTTTGTCGCCCACACTGATCCCGTCCAGGTGCGGATTTTCATCTGACCAGAGGATATTGTTCATCATTACAATATCACTGCAGTTTGATCCCAGGTAGATCGAATTGGCGTCGAGTTCAGCCTTGTTGTTCAGTACGGTATTGTTGAAAAAATTGAGGCGGGGTATAAATTCGTTCACGAAGACTCCGCCTCCTGCCTGGTTGGTGTAATTTTTGCTGATAATATTGTTGCTGAGCGTAATCGTTCCAACTTCATAAGGCATTCCAATAAGTATTCCTCCTCCACCCCAGGGGGCAGTTCCTGTTACACGGTTTCCGGTAACCAGGTTGTTTCGTATGATCATCTCCTGTATGGCACCATCTCCATTGGCAGGACCTAATCCTACGCCTCCCCCGGCTGCAAGGCTGTTCCCACCTGTTAAGGTATTATTTTCTATGCGGTTATACTCCAGTATTATTCTTCCTCCCTCAAAATATGCGCCTCCTCCTGCAGACCAGCCTGTTCCTGCATTGTTCCTGATCGTATTGTTCCGGGAAATTGCCGTATGATTTTTAAAGACAAGCGCACCTATCCCCCCGCCAGCATTAACTCCATTCGGATCGATGACATTATTTCCCTCGATAATATTGTGTGTGATCTTTCCCCCGCAAAAAAGTATGGCAACGCCGCCTCCAACCGTATTGGAACTTCCGGCATAATCAAATCTGCTTCCCCTTCCTCCTGTAATTGTAAAGCCCGCCAATACGGATGTTGTATCCTCGCCCGTCTTCATCGTTACAACAGATCTGTAATTCGGATCCGAAGTCTGGCTTCCGTCAATGATGGTCTTTGAGATGTGAGAGGTGTCGCCGTCGAGGATGAACCGGCTGGCCACGGTGATGGCCTTGCCGAGAAAGTTGATGTTTTCAAAGTAAGTTCCTTCGGCCACCAGGACGGTATCGCCGTTGGAAGCTGAATCGATCCCTGCCTGGATGGTGGATTGATCCGAGGGAACATGAATGACCTGTGCGTTCATGTTGAATGCAATACAGGCCAGCATCAGCGAAATAGGTAACAATGGCTTCATTATAACAGGGTTTTGGTTGCAGGGGGAAGATACGGTCCGGGGGAGGGGCAAGTCTATAACAATCGTCGCAATTGTTATAACAATAGTCGCAATATTACATGAATCGTCTCAGTATTATCAGAATCGTCCCAATGTTCTAAGAAACTCAGCAAATCCGTCAATCGGCTTTGCGGACTTTTCGGCGGATGTATTCTGTAGGGGTCAGGCCGTAGTGCTCACTGAAGCATTTTGTGAAATAGGACTGGCTGTTAAAACCCACCCGGTGCATGACCTGGGCGATGTGTTTGTGGCCGCTTCGGAAGAGTCCCGCGGCTTTTCTCAACCTGAGATGGCGGATCAGGTCGCCGGGGGTGTAATCCGTCAGGGCCCCTATTTTTCTAAAGACCTGTGAACGGCTCATGTGGAGCCTGTCGGCCAGCTGATCGATACTGAATTCGGCATCCGTGAGATGCTGTTCGAGGATCTCCATGATTTTTTCCAGCAATTCATCCCCCGAAAAAGTTTTCAGGTCAGCGTCATCGGACAGAATCTCCTGCCTGAATTTTTCTCTGAGTCTTTTTCTCTGCCCGATCAGGTTGCGGACCCGGACCAGGAGCTCTTCCGCATCGAATGGTTTGATGATATAATCATCGGCCCCGGTTTCCAGTCCCTCCATCTTGCTGCCACGGTCAGCCTTGGCAGTCAGGAGCACCAGTGGGATATGACTGGTCCGCCGGTCATCCCTGATCTGCCGGCACAACTCGATCCCGTCCATTTCGGGCATCATGAGATCGGAGATCATAAGGTCGGGGATCTCCTCGATGGCGATAGCCAGTCCTTCGCGTCCGTTTCCGGCTTCCAGGATCCGGTATTTATCCTTCAGGTTCGAGGAGATATAGTGCCTGAGATCCGCATTGTCCTCGACGATCAGGATCACGGGACAATCAGCATGGTTTTTCACAGGCTGTGCTGTGCCCACAGCTTCTGCATCCTCAGGCGATTCATCTGCAATGGGCTGGGCCATTTCATCAGTTTCGGATTCAACCATTTCATTCAGTTTGAAATGTTCCCCGGCAACCGGCAACCGGACCGTGAACAGGCTGCCCTTGCCCGGCTGGCTTTCCACCCTGATCTCGCCCCTGTAAATATCCACCAGTTCTTTGGCCAGGGCAAGTCCGATCCCCGTACCTTCATATTCCCGGGTGTCGGAAGCGCCTGCCTGGTAAAAGCGATCGAAGATCTTATCGATCTTATCTGCCGGAATACCTCTGCCGGTGTCTTTAACGGAGATCTTCACAAGCTCAGAGGTATCATCTCCCTGTGCCAGGATATATTTCAACCCAATGTTGATCTCCCCTCCTGGGGGAGTGAATTTGAAGGCATTCGAGATAAGGTTGGTGACTATTTTTTCCAGTTTGTCCCTGTCGAACCATACCCGGCCGGGAATATCCGGAAGATCAAAGGTATATTGGATGTGTTTGCTTTCTGCAAGAGAGAGGAAGGAAAGGACGATCCTTTTGACAAACCCGGTGAGGTTCCCTTCAGATACTTCCAGCCTGACTTTTCCCGTTTCCAGCCTGGCGATATCCAGGATCTGGTTGATCAGTTGCTGCAGCCGCTTTGCATTTCGGTGAAGGATGCCCAGTTCATCGCGCTTTACTACCACTTCCTTATCCTTTTTCTTCAGCAATCCTTCGATGGGCCCCAGGATGAGTGTCAGGGGGGTCCGGAACTCATGGGAAATATTGGCAAAGAAGCGGGATTTCATCTGGTCCATTTCCAGCACCTTCTCCTTCTCAATTCGTTCAATATCGACGGCTGACCGGAGTGCGGCGCGTTTTAACAGGTATCTCCTGTAAAGCATAATCAGGGAAAGGAGAAGCAGTCCGTAAACCATATAGGCCCACCAGCTGAACCACCAGGGTGGCCTGATGGTAAAGGTATATTCGAAAGGTTCGCTCCACTTCTGGGCTGCGCCAATGGCACAGAACCTGAAGGTATAAGTGCCATGGGGGATATTCCTGTAATCCACCCGGGATTCTGAAGCTGGAAAGCTCCACTGCCTGTCCAACCCTTCCATGCGGTAGCTGTACATAATTTTGTGAGGAGCCGCCCAGTCGGTGGAAGATAAATGAAACGTGAGGTGATTGAGCCGGTGAGGGATCTTCAGATGTACAGGGTAATTACAAAAGGAAGGCACATCATCAAACTGTACCAGCGATGCCATACTGTCCGGCAGGTTCCTGTAATCAATAAATTGGCCATTTATTTCCAGGTGGCTGAATTGCAGGTTTTGAGGAGGCTTTGCCGGAGTACTGAATTCATTCATATCCAGCATGGTCAGACCGCCCGGGTTGGCCCACCAGATCCGGTTTCTGCTGTCATAAGATACATCCCCGACTAAAGCCCAATCACCAGAGGTAAATTCAGAAGTTTTAATATCGTGATTATTATAGGTATATATGACCGGATGATCCGATCCCCCGGTATAAACAAGTTGATTCAATCCTTTCGTCGTACTTACCCATATGTTACCCAGGCTGTCTTCCAGGATCGAACTGATATAATCTCCATTTAAACCCTCTCTCTGAGTGATACAGGTGAATGTCTCCCCGTCAAATCTGTTCACACCCGCTCCCCAGGTACCCACCCAGAGGTTCCCATGTTTGTCTTCCGCAAGGTCGGTGATATACCTCCCGCTTAAGCCCTCCCTTTCAGTATAATGTGTAAAGGTTTGGCCGTCAAATTTACTTATACCACCACCCCAGGTTCCGAACCATATGTTACCATACCTGTCCTCCAGGATCGTTCGAACATCGTCACAGGTTAACCCCTCCCGGATGGTATAATCAACATAGCTATTCCCATCATAACTTGCTAACCCGGTATAATGACCTATCCAGATCTTTCCCTTGCTATCCTCCATGATATCATAGATGTCCACTTTGCCAACACCTTCCGGATCAAGAAATTGCTTACAGACTTCACCTTGATAAACAGTGATGCCATTGTTAAGCGTTCCCATCCAGATATTACCCTCGTGATCTTCACACATGGCAAGGATAACATCACTGCTCAGGCCTTCATTCATCGTCAGGTGCCTGAAGTTCTCTCCATCATAGATACTGACACCTCCCGAACTGGATGCGAACCAGAGATTACCCTTCCTGTCTTCAAGGACAGAACTGATATGATTGTCTGTCAATCCGGATTCTTTCGTTAAGTAACGAAAACTCTTCTGTTTCAACATATTGACCCCGCCACTTTTGGTTGCCATCCAGAAGTTCCCCTCCCCATCATCCATCATATGCAGGACATCACCGTTGCTCAAACCATCATCAGGGGTCACGTGTGTGAAAGCATCCCGGTTGTACCTGCTCACACCAGATCCGGTACCACACCACAGAAACCCCTCACCATCTTCAAGGATTGAATTTACCTGGTTGTGGCTCAGGCCTTCTCTTACTGTATGATGGGTAAAGTTTTTCCCATCGAAATAGCTGAGCCCTCCGTCAAAATTTCCAAACCATGACAAAGTGTTATCCGCGAAGCCGAACCATAAACTGTTTTTACTGTCTTCGAATATGGCCAGAACCCGGGACGGCACGAAATCATTCCCGTAGTATTTGAAATGACGGCCGTCATACATGGTAATCCCATGAAATGAACCCATCCAGATATTTCCCGATCTGTCCTCAAGCACAGAAAGTACAAAGATACCCGGAAACCCTTCCCTGAAGGATAAATGAGTGAATGTATCGCCATCGTACCTGCTGAGACCTCCACTCTTGAGTCCACACCTTGCAACAAACCAGAGGTTGCCCTGATGGTCCTCCATGATCATTTGCACATCATCCCCCATAAATCCTTCTTTTTCCGTGTAATGCGTAAAATTAGCACCATCATATTTGCTCACTCCCCCAACCGCGGTGCCAAACCAGAGATTCCCTTTACTGTCTTCAAAAATGGTTTGAACCCCGATCCCGCTCAGCCCCTCTTTCCTGGAAAAATGGGTGAATGTCCGTCCATCATACCTGCATGCTCCTGCCCCGCTGGTTCCGATCCAGATATGGCCCCGGCTATCTTTCATCAGCACATTCGTGTAAGCGGAACTGAGTCCGTGCGTCATATCCAGATATCTGATCTCATAAGTGGCATTTTCTTTGATTCCTGGCGGTAAAGCCGTGACCGGTTCAGGCTGCAGGCACGGAACAACCTTCCCTTCCAGTTTCAGAGGCACTCCGGTGGGAACGGTATCTCCATATGCGTTAACAAGGACCCAGCCCGTAGTGTCTTCATTGAAATTTTTGCGCCCGGGATGATTTTCCGAGATGGGGATCGCGGCAATTTTTTCAGGGATCTGATGGGCGTTTGGATGCGCGGGAATGATTTTCATTTTGCCGACAGGAACGATTCTGGGAGGAGTCAGGCGATCGGCATCTACGATCCTGCCCCTTGCCGGGACAGGCACTCCTGTGGGCACCGTATCGCCAATGGCAGTGATGACGGGGTAGATGCTGTCTCCTGTAACCTGGTTGATTCTGTACCCTTCCTCCAGGTTCAGTTTTACGGTGACGGGAGGGGGGTAGAGGCGGGGCATTGCATTTCCCCCTTCCTGCAATGGATTCTTGCAGGAAAAAAGCAGCAAGGCCAGGCATGGACATGCGAGTGCCCTTCTCATGTTGTAATAAATGTACATACTTTGCCCATGCGTGTCAAGCAATTTACAGTTTGGCTGTAGCACCATTCCATCCCATTCATTAGATTGTCTTGGCTAGTAGCGAGAGGCAGGATTTTTCGCCTCATTGCATGAGGCTCAGGTTCGGCCCTGCAAATAAATTTGCAGCCGTTAAATGAAAAAAGCCCTTCAGACTTCGTCTGTTGGGCTTGTCTTCTGTAGCGAGAGGGGGAATTGGACCCCCGACCTCATGATTATGAATCATGCGCTCTAACCATCTGAGCTACCTCGCCATCATATAAAGAACCCGATACGTTCAGGGGAACTTTCGGGGTGCAAATATAGTTTATTTTGAGATTGGTGCAATAAGAAAACGGAACAAATGGATGGTTCCCGGGAGCGAACATCAGGAGGTTTCATTGGTTTGTTGTATATTACCCAAAAGGCAATTCAACAGGACTGATGATGGAAACCGGTTCAGAAGCGATGCATACCGTATGGGAAGTGCTCATTTATCTGGGGGCATTTGGCATTGTGGCTGTGGCAGCAGGAAGGATAGCCGGTGCCTTTCGGAAACTGAAGCTGCCGTTGATCACAGGATTCCTGGTTATTGGTCTGGTTTCAGGGCCCGAAATGCTGGGATTGATTGAAAAAGATACACTCCCGTCCCTTGCATTTCTTAATGACATTGCGTTGGCCTTTATCGCTTTTGCCGTGGGGTCTGAGTTGCACCTCAATGAGCTGAGGAGCAGGATGAAGAGCATCATAACCATGACCATTTCTCAGGTCCTGGTTACCTTTCTGTTGGTGAGTACAGTGATGTACCTGCTTTCCGGAATGATCCCGTTTTTCGACGAGATGAAGCTTGCAGCAAAGATTTCTATTTCGCTGCTGGCAGGAACGGTTGCTGTTGCGCGGTCACCAGCTTCAGCCATTGCCATCATCAATGAATTAAGGGCCCGGGGTCCATTTACGCAAACAGCCATCGGGGTCACTGTGGTGAAGGATTTCGGTGTGATCGTTTTTTTTGCTATCATCTTCACACTCTCCAAATCACTGATCCAGGAAGCTGATTTCAGAATGATCTATATCGTCCAGGTGCTGGTAGAACTGATATTGGCCGGGGGTTTCGGATTTTTGGTCTGGCTCATGTTGCGGCTGGTCCTTACCCTCAAGGGGGCTTTGCCTCTGAAAAAAATCCTGGTGTTGTTAACAGGCCTCGTGGTGTACCTGTTTACACATTTTATCAGAGACCATTCAAGCCAGTACCTGGGTTTGGAGCTGCATTTAGAGCCGCTGCTTATCTGTATCATCGGGAGCTTTATAATTACCAACTTCACCGTATACCGGAACGATTTTGTGAAGATTGTTAAGGAGCTCGGCCCCTATGTGTATGTGGTCTTTTTTACATTGACCGGGGCCATGATTTCGCTAAATGTCCTGGCCACTCTCTGGTTTATTACCCTGATCCTGTTCGGAGTCCGGATTGTTTCACTGATCCTGGCCGGATACTTCGGAAGTACGCTGGTTTCCGATCCACCACTATTCCGGCGTATTTCCTGGATGCCCTATGTTACCCAGGCCGGGGTGGGAGTTGGACTGGCTTCCATTATTGCTGTCGAGTATCCGGGATGGGGTGCGGAATTCGCTACGGTGATGATCTCAGTGATTGTCCTGAATCAGTTCGTGGGGCCCCCGCTGTTTAAGTGGTCACTGCACCTGGCAGGTGAGGTGCATGTGAAGCCTGATGGCACCTTTGAAGCAGATCGGAGGATTTTAATATTTGGCTGGGAGAATCAGTCGCTTGCCCTGGCCAACCAGTTGAAGAAACAGAACTGGAAGGTTGAATTTGTGGTGATCAATCCCTCAGTGGAGATTCTAAGTAACAATCATCACGTCGTACATGAATTCACAGGTACGGATCACCTGGCACTGCGGAAGTTTAGTGCTGAAACGGCCGATACAATGGTTTGCCTGCTTTCGGATGAAGAGAATTACGCCATTTGCGAAACGGCCTATGAGCATTTTGGGACCAAGCATCTGATTGCCAGGCTGCATGACAGGGCCTTCTACAAGGATTTGAAGAAAATCGGGGTAATGGCCATGGATCCGAACACTGCCATGGTTTCCCTGATGGAGCATTTTGTAAGGGCCCCCATTGCCACCTCCCTGCTGCTGGGCATGGATGAAACCCAGGATTCCATTGATATCGAACTCAGGAATACGGACTACCACGGGCTGACCCTCCGGGACCTTCGCCTGCCAGCTGACGTAATTATTCTGTCAGTAACCAGGGGTGACCATCCCATCATCTCCCACGGGTATACCAGGCTCAGGCTTGGAGACATCGTAACCCTGGTGGGGTCCAATGAAAGCCTGGACAAAGTGAGGTTGAATCTGCAGGGATATTAAATTTCTAAAGCAGTAATCCAAATGTACCGCAAGCGAAATATAACACTGCTCCGTTTTGCCCTGATTCTGGTCCTCTCGCCTGCACTTGTCTCCTGTGGCCACGGGTATAATTCCCATACCATGGACCTTGTGTATTACCAGTGGAATTTCTGGACGGAGGAGGGCGCTGATGAGGATGCCCCGGCTCCTTCATGCGGCTGGGACGAGATGCACCGGGGAGTCGGTAAGCTGGTCAGAATTCCGGCCTCAGTGGGGGAATATTTTTCCAGTGATTATACCGGCGTTTCCTGGTTCCATGTTCGCTTCACCCTTCCTGATCCCTGGGCAGGGAAGGAGATATCCCTCCATTTTGAAGGGATCAATGGCAATACCCGGGTTTTTCTGAACCAGGAGTTGGTCGGGACTGTTCCGCTCACAAATGGCCCTTTCCGTCTGGATGTGACAGGGAAAATCTATTACGTCAGGGATAACCACCTGGACATCCGGATCACTGATCCGCGCCCCGGTATGGGTGGTGTGACAGGAAAGATCATCCTGGAAGCAGCATCCCCGAATGAAGGAATTGAAAATGATGTTGATCAATAATTGTTAATTATGGGAAGAATTTTAAATGCCATCAGGTGAAATAGAGTGCTGGTATCAGACGGGGCCTGGGTCCTGGACAGCGAAATTCCAGTACTGGTCCACGCAAATGGTTGCCCTGTTATCCCGTTCCAGATAGGTGCTTTACCTGGTACTTATCTGTTCGTTTCGCCAGAAGTCCAGGTGATGAACAATCCCGTCGGCGTACCATACCTTGGATACGATATCTGTATCCCCGTCCCCATCCACATCTCCCAGCTGGGCATCGTGCCACCCCGGATTATCCAGGTGGATGATTGTTGGTGAAAATTCAGGGAACCCGGCCCTGTTGCTGTACCAGATCACTCCCCTTTCTTTTAATTCCCTGGGCTTCATGGCCACCAGGCCATTTTTCTCCATATAGGTGCTTGAATCTTCCTGTTCCCCGGCAAAAATATCCGGATAGCCATCCATGTTGAAATCGGAAACACCCAATGAGTGAAAGGAGCCTGTTCCCTCCACATCCCCTTTGCGTGTAAGGGGATCGGGAAGCCGGATGGATTCCCATTTGCTCCCTTTATCCAGGTTCCTTACCCAGTACACATGTGACCCTCCTGTATCGCAGTGACTGTATACAATATCCATTTTTCCATCTCCGTCAATATCCGTGATCCATGACCTGGCACTGGGTCCGTATGATGCATTGGGAACAGGAACAAAGGGCCAGCTATGCTCCTCCCACGCTCCTGTCCCGTCGCCCGGATTGGCATACCATAAGCCGGGAATGATTACATCCGGATCCCCGTCTCCGTCCAGATCTCCGTATCCGCGGGGAGCTGTCCCGCCATGGTCATGGTGCCCCGAAGTGATGACGTTTTCGTGAAATGCATTGGAGGTGTTGTACCATGCAAGTTTATTCCCGTCATATACCAGAACATCGGCTTCACCATTCCGATCCATGTCGGCAGTGACTGCATCATGCCCGCCTGCCTTGACCAGGAAATGGTCCCAGGGAAGATCAGGTTTTTCCTCCAGATTTCCTGGATTCCTGAACCAGATGGCTTCAAACATCACATCCATCCATCCGTCATGATCCATATCGATGGAGGTGGTCCCCAATGTAACGGCCAAAGGCTCACCCATCCCCATCAGGTGTTGAATCCAGACCGAGTCGTTGATCCGCTCATACCAATAAGCCGATTTGGTATTCCGTCTGGAGAGGGCCACGTCCAGATCGCCGTCGCCGTCAAAATCAGACAGGGCAGGCCCTCCCGTACCGTAGGAAGACCCGGGAAGAATCGGATCGATACTGAAATGGGTCCAACCGGGAAGCGGCTGATCCTGGGAAATCCCGCTGATCCCGTTGACGGTAAACAGGAAAATAAGGTTTGCAATGTTCAAAAAGATGGTTCTCATACAGCATAAACATTGGTTTCAGGCGTGTTAAATTTATATATATTTCGTTGAACAAAGAGGCCTCTGCGAAGGATATTAGAAGGTTCAACTTCGAATTCGCTGAAATATATGTATGTTAAACCGGTTTTTCCGCTTGATTCATGTGAACCAATTCCGTCGTTTGATGTCATATCAACTATGCTGGTAAATCTGAAATGAAACTGTTGCACACATCGAAATGGGCCGGGATTCATCTCGCATTTTTTCTCTTGCTGTCTGGATTGCATGGTAATCAGGTGATTGGGCAGACCTGGACCACACTCGAAACAAGCGGTGAAATGGATCCGCGTGAAGAGGGCGCATTCATGGCCTGCAAGGGCAAGTTCTATCTGATGGGTGGACTTGGAATGAAACCGGTGAACATTTTTGATCCGGAAACAGGAGTCTGGACCAGGGGAGCTGTTCCTCCCCTTGAGATGCACCACTTCCAGGCGGTCAGGAACGGGGAGGAGATTTACGTTCTGGGTGCTTTTACAGGAACCTGCCCTGAAGCAAAACCCCTGGATCACATTTACATCTATAATACGGCCAGTGATCAGTGGAGGAAAGGTGACCCGATTCCGGAAGACCGGCTCAGGGGCTCTGCCGGGGTGGTGGTTTACAGGGGAATGATATACATGATCTGCGGAACGGAAGACATGAACAAAGGGAAAAATACCAACTGGGTGGACCGCTACGATCCCAAAACAGGAAAGTGGAAAAAGATGGCCGATGCCCCCCGCACAAGGGATCACTTCCATGCGGGCATCATCAACGGAAAAATCTATGCTGCCGGGGGCCGGAATACCTCCCCACACAGTATGGAACTGAAAGACCAGACCATTGCAGAAGTGGATGTATATGAGATTGAAACAGGCAGGTGGAAAACGCTGCCGCCTTCTCAGAATCTCCCGACCCAAAGGGCAGGATGCTCCACAGTATCCATCATGGATCACCTCCTGGTCATAGGAGGAGAGAGCAATGCCCAGGAGGATGCATACGGCATCGTTGAGGCTTTTGATGTGGAACGCGGTGAGTGGGAACATTGGGGAAGTCTTGAAACGGGAAGGCACGGAACCCAGGCATTTATGTGTGTCGGGAGTGTCTTTGTAGCCAGCGGGTCTGCGTTGAGGGACGGGGGCAATAACCTTGCATCCATCGAAATGCTCAATTTCTGAGCGAATGGCTGATTTTTCTATCTTTGCACGATGGAAAAAGCACGTACCCTTTTGACATTTCATGATCTGAAGGTTGAAGTGGAAACCTCACCGGGGGATGAACTGATCGCTCATATGCACAGCACTGTGATGGGACAACCGGGGAGTTTCCGCTACAGGCATATGGACCTGGTTGACCGGATGTATGCTCCGGGTGAGAATTACTTCATGTCCCTTCGTAAGAACGGTAGGATGCTGGGCTCGGTAGGTTTTCTGGGCAGGCATGCAGAAACCGGCGGTGTGGGACACGACAGCTGGATGATCCGCTTTTTTTCCATCAAGGCCCCCATGGGTTCTGTCCCCTCAAAACGGAAAGAGAAACCGGATGTGAAGGATGAGAGCAAACGGGCCTCGGTACTGGGAAAGTTTATCCAGCCGGTCATGGCCAATCCTTCCCAGTTACGCGGAGATGGCCAGGATACAGGAGCTCCTGCTGTTGTATATGCACTGATAGATCAGAAAAACCTCAGATCCATGAATTTCAGTACCCAGATGGGACTGGAAACAGTGGGAGAGGTGGCCAGCTTCAGTTTCAGCAGACTCCGGCCAAAGAGGTCAGCACGAATGGAACAGTTGCCGGAAACGGAAAGGGAAGCCATGCGACAATTGTTAGGGGATTACTACAGCCATTATATCCTCTATTTTGATGATCCCCTGTTCAAGGACAATGGCTACTATGTGATCAAAGACTCGGGTACCGTGGTAGCCGGACTTCAGGTGTATCCGGTCAGCTGGCAGATTGTGGATTTTGGCAGTGGTATGGCCAACAAACTGGCCGGACTGCTCACCAGGATTCCCTGGATGAATACGCGGATCAATCCTGGTGCGCTGAAGCTTCTGGCATTCGACGGAATCTATTGCAAACCGGGGTTCGAAGATTCTCTTTATGAATTGATGGAGGGGGTACTGGAGCGTACCGGCAGGTACATAGGTTTGTTGCTTATGGACATAAAATCTGAGTTGTACACCATTTTCGGTAACCATCGGAAACTTGGTCTCCTGCACAAAATTCTGGGCAGTTTCACGGCAGATGCGAGGGTCAGGTTCATCAATATGCCTGAAGAAGTCAGGCAACAGTTTATGGACCGGCCCATCTATATACCTACATACGATAATTCCTAATACATGAATGTGAAGGCAAAGATTGAAGGATTCCAGATCAGGAAAGCCGAAAGGAGCGATGTTCCCCTGGTTCTGGATTTTATCAGGAAACTGGCCGGTTATGAACACCTGAGCCATGAGGTAGTTGCCACGGAAGCGCAGCTGGAACGATACCTGTTCGGAGAAGAAAAAGTGGCCGAAGTAATCATTGGGTCTTACCGGGATGTTCCCGTGGGATTTGCGCTCTATTTCTTCAATTTCTCCACCTTTTTGGCCAAACCGGGAATCTACCTGGAAGATTTGTTTGTCCTGGAGGAATACAGGGGAAAGGGATTTGGGAAAACCCTTCTTGCCTACCTGGCTCAGCTGGCTCTGAAAATGAATTGCGGCAGGCTGGAGTGGGCTGTATTGGACTGGAATGAACCTTCGATTTCATTTTATAAATCATTGGGAGCAAGGCAGATGGAGGAGTGGATCATCAACCGGATGACGGGTGAGGCGCTTGAAAAACTGGCTGACCGGTTCTAGTTAATTAAAAAAAAGAGTATTTTACCGGCCACAACCACCACTAAACATACCCTATGGAAATCCTGGTTAAGCCTGTTTGCACCCGGCAGGACCTGCGAAAATTCATCCATTTACCGGCCAAAATTCATAAAGAACATTCCAACTGGATTCCTCCCATCTACTCCGATGAATGGGAATTTTTTAATGCAGAGAAGAACAAAGCATTCGCGTACAGTGAGGTGATCTTGTTGTTGGCCTACAGGGACAAGGAGGTGGTTGGCCGGATCATGGGGGTCATCAACCGGAAGTACAATGAACTTCAGCGGGAGAAACATGCCCGTTTCAATTTCCTGGAAACATGGGATGACAGGAAGGTCATTGAAGTACTTTTGAGACACGTTGAAGACTGGGCCAGGATCAAGGGCATGGAGAAGGTTGTAGGGCCTCTGGCTTTCTCGGACAAAGATCCGCAGGGTTATCTCATCCATGGGTTCGATGAACCCATGGTCATTGCTTCCCACTGCAATTTTGAATACGTGACCCGCCACCTTGCAGCCCTGGGTTACACAAAAGACATAGACCTGGTTGTTTATAAGATTCAGGTTCCGGGCAAAACACCGGATGTTTATGAGAAGATTGCGGAAAGGGCCCAACGGAACAACCCGGGGGTCAGGCTCCTGGAATTCACCAGGAGGCGTGACCTGAGGCCCTGGATCAGGCCCATATTCTCGCTGATCAACGAAACATTTACAGAAATATACGGATTCATGCCATTTACCCTTGAGGAGATGGATGACTTTGCCAACCGCTATCTGTTGATCATGGATGCCCGCTATATCAAGGTTTTGGTAAACGAAAGAAATGAAGCGGTCTCTTTTGTGATCGGAATGCCCGATATCAGCCTGGGGATCAAAAAATCGGGGGGCTATCTGTTTCCGTTTGGGATCTTCCGGATCCTGCTGGCCGGAAAGCGTTCAAAGCAGCTCAACCTGTTGCTGGGTGCGGTCCATCCGGCATATCAGAACAGGGGACTGGATACCATCATGGGATCGGCCTTGCTTGAATCGGCCCGGAAAGGCAAACTGGAATACATAGACAGTCACCTGGAGATGGAAACCAATACCAAGGTCAGGGCTGAAATGGAATATATGGGAGGCGAAGTGTATAAAACCTTCCGGATATTCGGGAAACCCGTAAAAATAATTGCCGGGGAGACCGCCTATGATAGGCTGAAGCAACTTGCTGAGGTCGAATGCGGCCAGTAAGCTTTGGCCAAATAAATGTAAATTCTCTGCCTGAAATTTTGTTTTTATGGCAGAAGCCCCTACTTTTGAAACACAATTATCAGAAAACATGAGGATTATTGGAAATATGACTGTGACCGATTTCCCGCTTTCATTCTGAAGCGGGTCGCGCCACGCTTTTCACTTTTCTAACCAGTAATTCTCAATTCAATGTCACATATCAGGTTCAGATCAAGGTTTTCAAAATCTTCTGTAAAGGATTTTTTCGGCGATTTACGTGAAGCCATTGGCGGATCGGAAAAAGATTTTACCCAAATTCCTTTTGGCAAGGCCATTGTTTTACTCAGCATCCCCATGGTGCTGGAGATGATCATGGAATCGGTTTTTGCCCTGGTGGATATCTTCTTCGTTTCCCGCCTGGGAGCCGAAGCAGTGGCCACAGTTGGGATTACCGAATCGTTGATGACCATTGTCTATGCCATAGGCATAGGACTCAGTGTAGGTACCACGGCCCTGGTTTCCAGAAGGATAGGGGAGAAGCGTCCCGGGGATGCCGCCGTGGCTTCCGTACAGGCCATCTTCACAGGGATTGTGGTTTCGCTCCTTTTTTCTGTTGTGGGGATATTTTTCGCCAGGGACCTCCTCAGGCTCATGGGTGCATCGGAAACGACCGTTGAAATGGGTTACATGTACCCGGCCATTATGCTGGGCGGCAACATGGTGATCATGCTTCTCTTTATCATCAATGCAGTGTTCAGAAGCAGCGGGGATGCAGCCATTTCCATGCGTGTGCTCTGGTTCGCCAACGTATTGAACATCATCCTTGATCCCCTGCTTATTTTTGGCATCGGGCCTTTCCCCGAGATGGGTATTCAAGGGGCGGCTGTGGCCACCAATATGGGTCGCGGACTGGCGGTTGTTTACCAGCTCTACCTGCTCGGCAAAGGAAAATACAGGGTGAAGGTTCGTGCGAAGCAAGTCGTCATCAGGGTGACCGAGGTTGTCAAGCTGGTTAAACTTTCACTGGGGGCCATTGGCCAATATTTGATCTCCACTTCCTCCTGGATCTTCCTTGTATGGGTGGTTACCAGCCTTGGAGAAGAGGTTGTTGCCGGATATACCATTGCCATCAGGGTTGTCATGTTCGTATTGATGCCTGCCTGGGGTATGGCCAATGCAGCAGCCACACTGGTGGGCCAGAACCTGGGAGCCGGTCAGCCCGACAGGGCTGAGAAGTCGGCCTGGGTGGTTGGCATCGGAAACATGGTCTTACTCGGCCTTGTGTCCGGCATATTCATAGCCATCCCCGATGCTTTTATCGGGTTCTTCATCGATGGTGTGAAAGAACCGGTGGTCATGCAGAGCGGGATCACCTGTCTTCGGGTGGTCAGTTTTGGCTTCATGGTCTATGCCATGGGCATGGTGATGATCAATGCCATCAATGGTGCTGGTGACACTTCCACACCCGTGTGGATCAACTTCATCGCTTTCTGGCTTATGGAGATTCCGCTGGCCTACCTTTTTACCAAAGTGCTTGGCCTGCAAATCAACGGGGTCTGCTATGCCATCCTAATCGGGGAGACGGCGCTCACTTTCATATCCATGGCCATCTTCCGTCGAGGGAAATGGAAGTTGAAGGAGGTATAAAGGTGAAAGTGAAAAGGTGAAAGTGAAAAGGTGAAAATAGTTTGTAAATTTAGATGCAAAACATATGAACGATATGAAACAAGGAACCTTTTATACCATCCTTTTTGTTCTTTTTTCCCTGGCAGCCTGTACCGGGAAAACGGGGACCCATTCAGGGGATGGTAAAACTGAGTATGCGCTCTCTGTGGAAGGAATCGATTATCTGGATCAAAAACCGGTAAGCATAGAGATTGCACACGGGAAAATTGCAAAGATCAGAACGCTTTCCTCAGCATCCGGGCTGCCAGAAGTCTATGTGGCACCCGGATTGATAGATATCCAGATAAATGGTTACATGGGAATTGATTTTTCAGACCAGGATTTGAATATTGAGATGATCCGGGAAGCTGTCAGAGCCCTGTGGAAAGAGGGGGTTACCTCCTTTCTGCCTACACTGGTTACTGCAGAACATGAGTCCCTTATAAACAGTTTTTCGATTCTTTCCAGGGCGGTTGATGATCAGGAAATTGGGAAGTCTATCCCGGGATTCCATCTGGAGGGCCCATATATTTCACCGGTACAAGGATTTCGAGGGGCTCATCTTGAAAAATATATAAGGAAGCCAGACTGGAATGAATTTCAGGAGTTACAGCATGCGGCGAAAAACGGGATTAAAATCATTACGCTTGCTCCTGAGATTGAAGGGGCTGTTTCATTTATACAGAAATGCAGTCAGGACGGCGTGGTTGTTTCCCTGGGGCATCACAACGGCAATGCCGGGGAGATTGGTCTGGCAACGGCTGCAGGGGCCTCCTTGTCAACGCATCTGGGTAATGGTTGTGCCAATATGATCAACCGCCACAACAATCCGCTCTGGCCCCAGCTGGCGGATGAGCGATTAACAGTCACGCTGATTGTGGACGGATTTCACCTGAACCGGGAAGAGGTGCAGTGCTTCTATAAAATCAAGGGCAACGATCGCACCATACTGGTTTCCGATGCACTTGATCTGGCCGGCCTTGAACCCGGAGTATATGTCAGGGGGGAACGGGAAGTGGTTCTGACACCGAATGTGGTGAAATTTCCGGCTGAAGATGTACTGGCGGGCGCTGCATCTTCCATCCGTATAGGTGTTGGAAATATGATGACATTTACCGGGTGTGGACTTTCTGAAGCCATCCGGATGGCCAGTACAAATCCGGCCCGTCTGATGGGACGTGACGATCTGGGTGAGATAGGCAAGGGGAAACGTGCCGATCTGATCCTGTTTACCATAGAGAACGGTGAAATGGTCATTCAGCAAACCATGATTGCAGGTAAAGTAGTTTATTCCAAGGAGTAACAGTTGCATCTATGGCAAACAAGACACTTCTAAAACGGATTCTTCTCGGGCTGACCGCCATTGGTCCGGGTCTGTTTCTGATCGGATATAACATTGGCACGGGAAGTATCACCACCATGGCAAAAGTGGGTGCTGAACATGGGATGGTACTGACCTGGGCCCTGGTTCTCTCCTGCATCTTTACCTATGTATTAATGGTTGCCTATGGCAAAACAACCCTGGTAACGGGCAAGACAGCGCTTTCCACCATTAAAACCAACCTGAAATTCGGAAAGGTATTGGCCATCTACATATTGATCGCACTGGTGGTTGGTGAGTTGCTCGCCCTGATGGGCATATTCGGAATTGTCACCGATCTGATACAGGAAGCTTTCAGGCTTCTTTTTGGTGGTGCAGGATTCAGTACCCTGGCGATCACTGCTGTTTTGGTGGTTTTACTCTATGTGTTGTTATGGATTGGGAAATACCAGGTTTTTGAGAAATTCCTCATCATCCTTGTCATCCTGATGGGCCTCTCTTTCATTGTTGTGTTCTTTATGGTTGAGCCAAGCTTCTCAGCTATTGCCGGGGGACTGGTACCAAGGATTCCTAAAAGTGACGGGACACTCAGGTTAATTGCTGCCATAACCGGTACCACCTGTTCTGCCGCTGTTTTTATCATGCGAAGTACAGTGGTGGCCGAAAAAGGCTGGACCATCAAGAATTTAAAATTGGAAAAAAGAGACTCGGCTGTATCTGCCTCCATGATGCTTTTTCTGAGCCTGGTGATTATGGCGGTTTCAGCAGGCACCCTCCATGTGATGGGGATAAAAATGAACAATACCGTTGAGATGATCAGCCTGTTTGAACCCCTTGGAGGAAAGATTGCTGCATTTATACTGATCCTGGGAATTGTAGGGGCAGGAATCTCTTCCATTTTCCCAATTATACTGATAACGCCATGGCTTATCTCCGATTATACCGGAAAAGAGAGGAACCTGCGTTCTCCCATGTATCGCGTACTTGGACTTGTCGGAGTCCTGTTTGGTTTCGGGATGCAATTCATTCATACAACGCCTCCATTGCTGATGGTGTTTTCACAGGCGTTTCAGGCACTGATCCTGCCCGCTGTTGCCATACCCATATTTATCCTGATCAATCGAAAATCACTGATGAAGCAGTATGTTGCCGGAACCATGATGAATATTGGTTTGATAGCGGTCATACTCTATAGCTTATTAACCAGCTATTTTGCAATAGCTGATTTTTTCTGATCAAAATAGTTAAAACAAATGAACATAGTATTGTCAGAATCCAAGCGTGAACTGGGTGAAAAAGCTGCGATAAACGGGGCCCGGATCATTCGTGAAGCTATTCATACAAACGGAAAAGCGAACATTGTTGTTGCAACAGGGACCTCCCAGTTCGAAATGCTGAATGAACTGATCCGGCAGGAGGTGGACTGGTCAAAGGTTACAGCCTTTCACCTGGATGAATACGTTGGAATTTCAGAGAAGCATCCTGCTTCATTTCGAAGGTACCTGAAGGAGCGGTTTGTAGAGAAGGTATCACTGCACGAATTCCACTATATCAGCGGGGAGACTGATCCTCAGGCAGCGTGTGACCGCCTGGGTGATATTATAAGTAAACATCCCGTGGATGTTGCTTTTGTGGGTATCGGTGAGAATGGCCACCTGGCCTTCAATGATCCTCCTGCTGATTTCGAAACAGAAGAACCCTACCTGGTGGTCAGCCTGGATGAAAAATGCCGCCGTCAGCAGCTGGGGGAAGGATGGTTCCCGACATTGAGTGATGTCCCTGAACGGGCCATCAGTATGTCTGTGAGACAAATCATGAAATCGAAAGCGATTATTTGCTGTGTTCCGGATGCCCGTAAAGCTGAAGCTGCGAAAGGAGCCCTGGAAGGCAAGGTAACGCCGCTTGTTCCGGCATCGGTATTGCAGGACCATGGAGCTGCCTGGATATACCTTGACAAGGATTCTGCCTCATTGTTACATGATCATATTTGACATAAAGCGTTTTGCGGTGCATGACGGGCCCGGTATCCGGACCACCGTATTCCTGAAGGGTTGTCCACTGGGATGCTGGTGGTGCCATAATCCCGAAAGCCAGTCCAGTGAGCCGGTAACCGTGGAGGTGGCAAGGAAGCTGAACGGGGTGAGCATCCCGGGAAGCAAAACATACGGGGAGAAGATCAGTGAGGGTGATTTGATGGATGTCCTGCTCAGGGACCGGCATTACTATGAAGAGTCGGGCGGGGGAATCACCTTTTCGGGAGGGGAGCCCATGATGCAGACCGATGCGCTTGAGAAATTGCTGAGAGCGTGTAAAAAGAACGGATTGCATACTGCCGTGGATACAAGCGGCTTTGCCGGCCGGGAAATGTTCGACAGGGTCATGGAGCATACAGACCTGTTCCTCTATGACCTGAAGAACATGGACAATGGGTTGCATCTGAAGCATACCGGGGTTGAAAACCAGTTGATCCTTTCCAATGCGGATTACCTGCTTGAAAATGGTGCAAAGCTGATATTCCGGATCCCCGTGATCCCGGGGATCAACACCTCCGAGGAGGAGATCAGCCTTTTTGTCTCTTTTCTGGAGGAGCGCAGCCTTCAGCTGGAAGAAGTGCACCTGTTGCCGTACCACAGGATCGCTGCAAACAAATATGCCAGGCTGGGAATGCAACAGCTGAACCCGGAAGTGAAAGAGCCGGATCAGGAATTTCTTGAAGGATTGGCGGCACGGTTTGAAAAAACAGGACTGGTCATATCCCTGGGCGGATAGACCACAAGACAGACATGAGATGACTGAAAGAATTGAACGTTTAAGAGATGCAAGCCTGCACGCAGTGAACCGCCTTTCGGCGGAAAGGGGATTGCTGGTTACCGCCTATTATAAGGGAATCTCGCCGGTGCACTTTTCGGTGCCGGTGGAAAGGGCCAGGTGCTTTGCATATATCCTCCAGCACAAATCCATCTGCATCAATGCGGATGAACTGATCGTCGGGGAGCGTGGCCCCGCTCCCAAAGCCACACCCACCTATCCGGAAATCAACCTTCACACCTTAAGGGATCTGGATATCCTTGACAGCAGGGAGAAGGTCTCTTTTAAAGTAGACCGGGAGACAAGGAGGGCTTTTAAAGAAGTGATCATTCCCTACTGGAGTGGCAGGACAAACAGGGAGCGGATATTTAATAACATGGATGACCACTGGAAGGCAGCCTATGATGCAGGTGTCTTCACCGAATTCCAGGAGCAGCGGGCACCGGGTCATACGGTGCTGGGAAACAGGATATACAACCGGGGAATGAAAGAGATCATTGAAGAGATCCGCACTGTCCTGGCCGGACTGGATTTTCTGAATGATCCAAGGGCTTACGACCGGAGGGAGGAGCTGCTGGCCATGGAGATCACTGCCAATGCCCTGATCATGTTTGCGGAGAGGCACGCGGAGGAACTGGAAAGGCTGGCTGTTTCTGAACCGGACCCCCAAAGGAAAACCGAACTGGCCCGGATGGCAGCCATCTGCCGGAAGGTTCCGGCCCGGGCACCTACCACCCTGCAGGAAGCACTTCAGTACTACTGGTTTGTTCACCTGGGAGTAATCACCGAACTGAATCCCTGGGATTCATTTAATCCCGGCCGGCTTGACCAGCATCTTTTGCCCTTTTACCGGAACGATTTATCCAGCGGATTGCTGGATGAGGCGGGTGCCAGGGAGTTGCTTCAGGCATTCTGGATCAAATTCAACAACCACCCTTCTCCCCCCAAGGTTGGAGTGACGGCCGAAGAAAGCAATACCTATACCGACTTCTGTCTTATTAACCTCGGCGGACTGAAAGCCGATGGCACCAATGCGGTCAACGAGCTCAGTTTTCTGCTGCTGGATGTCATTGAGGAGATGCGCCTGCTGCAACCCTCCTCCATGGTCCAGGTGAGCAGGGAAAATCCGGACGCATTTGTGGACAGGGCGATGAAAATCGTGAAAACAGGATTTGGCCAGCCATCCTTTTTCAATACGGAGGCCATCGTCCAGGAACTGGTCAGCCAGGGCAAAAAGCTTGAAGATGCCCGGAACGGTGGTGCGTCGGGCTGTGTGGAGAGCGGGGCATTTGGAACCGAAGCCTATATCCTCACAGGTTATTTTAATCTGGTGAAGGTGCTGGAGGTCACCCTGAATAACGGAACGGATCCTTTATCAGGGATAGAGATCGGGCCCAGGACCGGGGATCCTGCATCTTTTGAATCATTTGAACAACTTCAGGAAGCTTTTCTCAGACAGTTGCACCACTTCATCGATATAAAGATCAGGGGAAACAACATCATTGAAAGAATCTTCAGCAACCATATGCCTGTGCCCTTCCTTTCGCTGCTGATCGAGGATTGTATCAAGAACGGCACGGACTACAATGCGGGCGGTGCACGATACAATACCAGTTATATCCAGGGAGTGGGACTGGGATCGGTGACCGATATGCTGACATCCATCCAAACCCACGTGTTTCAGAAGCAGCGCATATCCCTGGGGACTTTCCTGGAGGTGCTGTCGCAAAATTTTGAAGGCCACGACCAGCTGAGGGCATCCCTGGTGTATGATACGCCCAAATACGGCAATGATGACGACCGTGCTGATGTGCATGCCACATGGGTTTTCGAGGCATTCCACGCATCGGTAAACGGCCGAAAGAGCCCGCGCGGGGCCACCTACCGGATCAACATGCTGCCTACCACCAGCCATGTCTATTTTGGTAAAGTGGTGGGGGCCACCCCGGATGGACGGCTGGCTAATGAACCTCTTTCAGAAGGGATCTCCCCGTTCCAGGGAATGGACCGCAAAGGACCTACCGCCGTATTGAATTCAGCACTGAAAATTGATCATCTGAAAACAGGGGGAACCCTGCTGAACCAGAAGTTCACTCCCGGTTTCTTCAGGGACGACCAGGGCATCCGGAAGGTGGTCCAGCTGATCAGGAGCTATTTCCGGATGAACGGGCACCATATCCAGTTCAATGTGGTATCGGCAGATACCCTCAGAGATGCCCGGTTGCACCCTGAGAAGTACCAGGACCTGATCGTCAGGGTGGCAGGTTACAGTGACTATTTCAATGATCTGGGCCCCGAACTTCAGGATGAGATCATCCGGAGAACCGAACATCAAAACACATAGCAGATAGTCAGTTTCCAATTCAATGAACCTTAGTTTATATGGCGATAGGTAATTCGAAATGCTATAAATTCATACTGCAAAAATGGTTAGGATATGTACTCGTGTTTCTATTTGCCATTATACCCAATGACATATTACATTGTTGGGAAACGTTATTCTTTAAATATCTTTACGATTGCTGATTTCCCTTCATTAGTTTCGAGTTCAATTATGTATAAACCTTTGCTCTCAGGTAATTCAATTTCAAACTTTTTATTCAGGTTATATTCATAGTTACAAATTATCTGACCTGTAATAGACATTATCCGGACGCTTATCTCCCTATACAAATTGTCTGTTTCAATATAGATAGACTGTTTAGAAGGATTCGGATACACTCTTAATGAATTCCCAAAATCGTTTCTTATATTAGAAATGCCTGAGATTACAAAACAAGAAGAAGTATCAATGCATCTGTTCTGGGTTACTTCAACTGTATAGCTTCCATTTACAGACGGGGTAAAACTCCTGGCTGTTGCTCCGCTTATTGGGAGAAAAGCATCATCGCAATTCAGCCATTG